>CALNPU010000168.1 GCA_940588625.1 uncultured Caballeronia sp. | reverse complement strand
CACTGGCCATGCCGCTGGCCGGCAAGTCGGCGGACAAGCGCGGACCACGAGCGGTGGTTTCGCTGTGCATCGTGCTGATGGCTGTCTCGTTCGTGGTGTTCGCGCTGTCGGGACACAGTCTCGCAGGCTTGGTGATCGGCGTGATCGTGCTCGATATCGGCGTGCAAGCCGCGCAGATATCGAATCAATCGAGAATCTACGCGCTCAAGCCAGAAGCACGCAGCCGCGTGAATACCGTGTACATGGTCGTCTATTTCATTGGTGCCGCTGCGGGATCGGCCGTCGCATCGCTGGCCTGGCACGCGTTCGGTTGGGTCGGCGTATGTATCGCGGGACTTGCTGCCACCGGGCTTGCCGGGTTGAGCCATTCGCGAAGCCGTTCCAAAAGGGCTTGAATCCGGCGCTTGCTTCAAGCTAAAGGCGCCCCGCCCAGGGCACGCGCGTAGTGATGCAACTCGTCGAGAACGCGGTCGAGTTCCAGGGATTAATCGAAGAAATGGCGCACGCCGTATTGCAGGCAACGCCCGCGGTAGGCCGGCAGCGCGTGGTTCGTTAGAACAGCGGCGAACGCCGAATCGGTCATGCCGGTACGCTGCAGGTACGCCAGAACCTCGACGCCAGAACCGCCCTTCAGTTGCAGGTCGACAATGACTGCATCGAATCTCTCCGCTTCCAGCAGCCCGATCACTGTTTCCGGTGTGTCCGCCCATGCGGTGACCCGCAGTTCGCCGGACGCATCGATCACTTCCACCAGGCTGCGCCGGATCAACGGCGAGTCTTCGATCAACAGCACGCTCAGCGGCCGCTTGTGCGCGAGACCGGTTTTATCGACGATCATTTGTTGGCCCACGGCGGGCATTCTCCTACTCGATCAAACCGTTCTTGATCGCGTAATACGTGAGATCGGCATTGTTCGCGAGCCGCATTTTTTCAAGAACGCGAGCGCGATAGGTTCTGATCGTTTTCACCGACAAATGCAGTTCCTCCGCTATCTCGGTTGGAATCTGACCGCCCGCGAGCTTGCAAAAAATCTGGAACTCCCGCTCCGACAACGTTTCGTGCGGCCGCCCAGTCGCGGGTTTTTCGAACTTGTCAGCGAGTGCAGCATCGGCGATAAATTCCGACAGGTACCGGTGGCCCCGTGCCACCGTCCGAATTGCCCGCACGATCTCGTCGGGCGCCGCGTCGTTGTTCAGATACCCGTTGGCACCGGCACGCAGCAGGTTGATAGCGTACTGGCTTTCCAGATAACCCGACAGCATCAGCACGCCCTGCTCCGGGCGGATCGATCACACGCAAGATATCAATACCGTTCTTGTCCGGCATTGCGATGTCCAGCAACACGATGTCGAACGCGCTTTCGTGCACGCGCGCGATGGTTTCGTCACCGGTGGACGCTTCGGCGGCGACTTACTTCTATGTCGGGTTCGTCCGCTACGAATTGCCGGAACCCGCTTCGCACAATGGCGTGATCGTCCGCTATCAACACTCGAATCATCTGCGCTGCCCGCGGCCATTTTTATGGTGAATCATTGTACTGACGACGCCTGGCGAGAATCATCCTGCCGCGCGTCATCCTGAAACTTCACTGGTTTTTCAACGTTACCGCACAATCAACCATCAAGGCCGTCGAGCAGGTCCGCCATGTCATCAACGTGTTCTTCCTCGACGCCAGGATCTCTTCGAAAATCCGGCGCGTGGTGACGTCCTTCTCGCCGATATAGCGAATGATTTCACTGTATGTATCGATCCCAATGCGTTCCGCGATCAGGTTCTCGCGAATCATGTCGATCAGGTTGCCGCCTTCCTTGTACTCGGAATGCGAGCGTGACGCGAGGCTGTCGGGTGCGAAATTCGGCACGCCGCCCAACTGGACGATACGTTCCGCGATAGTGTCCGCGTGCTCCTGCTCTTCGGTCGCGTGCTGCGCGAATTCCGAGGCAACGGCTTCCGAATGGATTCCCTTGGCCATGAAATAGTGGCGTTTATAACGCAACGTGCAGACGATCGCGATGGCGAGCGAATCGTTCAGCAGCTTCAACACGACTTCCTTGTCCGCGCCATACGACGAGGTGACCGGGCCATCGTCCATGTGCTGACGCGCGTTGGCGCGAATCTTTTCCATGTCCAGCACAAAGGGATCGGACTTGCCGCCGGCTTCCTTCTACTGTGCCGGTGCAGCTTTTACAGCAGACGATTTCGACATTGATGTGCTCCAGAAAGAGAATCGTTTTTGTTCGACGGTTGGGCAGGTTCGTGACGGGTACGGCGGCGGATATCGACCGGCCGCCGCCCGCAGTTATTCTCGTCGTAGCCCGCATGCGGCGGACCTGCCCGCGCCAAGTGCTTGCCGGCTATTCAGCAACCGCTAATCGATTATTTTCTTCGTCACGATAAAACCAAGCACGAGGAACACGACGCACAGGACCAGGAAAAGCACGAACAGAAACTTCGCGATACTGGCCGCGCCCACTGCCACACCGGTGAAGCCGAGTAAGCCCGCAATGACAGCGACAATGGCGAAAAACAATGCCCACTTCAACATGATCGGTTCCCCAAATAAGGTTAGACTAGTAACTGGATGTTAGTGACGCGGTGTGACGCGGTTACGGTTATGAACTGCAATCTGGATGCGCGCCGTTTTTCGTGTAAGAGAGCGCCGACAAACGCTTTCAATGCGCTTCTCACTCCGCTTCTTATCCACCTCTTACCCGTCGCGAATCGAGCGCAATTCAATCAACCCCGGACGACGCGAAAAGTTACACTGGCCGGACAGAAACTCGGCGACTCCCCCCTTTGCAAGAAGGCGGCGCGGCGAATCCGGTAGCGGGCGTCACGCGGCGCGCAACCCAGTTCAGTGCGCGTTTGAACGGCTGTATGCGTCGCTGGAGCTGGGCCGTCGCGATGACCGTGGCCATCATGATCACGGTTGGCGGCCTCGTGATACTCGAGTCGGGCCGTATGCGGATTGCTGCGGAATACGAGACCGCGCTCGATGCGAAAGGCGCCACCACGCAGCTGACCGCGCTGGCGGCGGACATCGCGCGTCATTGACCGCCGACGAACGCGCGTTCCGCCTCGCGCCGGACAACACCTACACCGCCGACTACAAAGCGGCGGCGAGGATCAGACAAACGGTTGCTTCGCTGGATGCGTACTATCGCCACAAGGTGGACGACACCGCGCTCGCCAGTTTCAAACAGGTCAGCGCTATCCTCGGTGCACGGATCAACGCGGGACTTGTAGCACGCTCTGGTTCGGATGCCGAGGCAACTACCCCTCTGTCCCTGACAGCACGCTTACCCTGCTGAGCCTAAATGAAGAGCGCCGGGCGCAGTCGGCGCTTGACGCCAGCGGCGCCGACCAGCGCATTTCCACATTCTGCGTGGGTGCATTGTGCGGATTGAATATCGTGTTTTTCCTGCTGTTGTTCCGCAATCTCGGCATCCAGCTGGACAAGCAGGACCGGGTACAGCAAAAGCTGATTACGCAGCAAGAGGAGCTGGACCAGCTCGTGTTCGACCGCACGCGGCAACTGGAGGAGCTCGCGTGGCATCTGCAGTCGGTGAGTGAAAACGAGAAGACCAAGCTTGCCCGCGAACTGCACGATGAACTCGGTTCGATCCTGACGGCCAGCAAGATGGACGTGGCGTGGGTCAACAACAAGCTTAAGAACGCCGAGCCCGCGATGTCCGAGAAACTAGGCCGTGCGCTCGCGAATCTCGATCAGGGGGGTTGCGCTGAAGCGGAGGATTACGAAGACATGCGGCCAACCGTGCTTGCCAACTTCGGACTGGTCACGGCGCTGCGCACACTCGCCGATGAAACCGCGCAACGCACCGGCTGGACGCTCGAACTCGCGCTGCCCGACGATGACATCAAGCTCGGCGAAAAGGTCGAGATCGCGTTGTTCCGGGTCGCGCAGGAATCGCTGACGAACACGGCCAAATACGCGCGCGCGTAGAGCGTGTCGATTGCGCTGGCGCTGGATGAAGAGCGGGTATCGATGCATATAGCCTATGACGGCATCGGCATCCGCTCGGAGGATCTGCAGCGTACCCGCGCACGCATGGACGTTGGGCATGCGCCAGCGAGTCAGTGCGCGCGGCGGTCGTATCGAGATCGAACGACGCCAGCCGCATGGCACCGATATCCGCGTCACCATGCCACGCGTACGCAACTTCGACGCTTAACGGCCCACAGCCTGTTGGCTGTGTGGTTGATCGAAGCGGTTCGAAGCGATGATCGATCATAGCCAAGGCCGCGACGTGTCTTGCAGCCGCTTTTGCTGTTGGACGCCGGGTGGCCAGGATTCGAACATCGGGCACGTTTTCATGGCCGAACGGCTAGCGTACCCGCATCAAACTCAAGGGCAATTGTTCATGACTCGACTTATAGCTTTGCTGTTGATCGTCGGAACTGCCGCGCTTGCAGCTTGCAATACAGTGGCCGGCGCCGGCCAGGACCTTTCGAAGGGCGGCAACGCGATCACGAATTCGGCCGACAAGCACGGCGCGGCGTAACGAAGGAAGCTGGCGGCGGATAGTGAGCGGTTAGTGGCTGATCGCAATTTGCTGACAGCTGTCTTCGCGGCGGCACAAAACGGCGGACCTTTCCGGAAAATTCCGGAAAGGTCCGCCGTTTTGTGCCGCCGGCTTTCAAACCGTCGTCAAACCAGTCTGCGCCGCTTGTAATCGAACCAGAACGACAAAGCCACGCTCGCCAGAATGATAAGGGTCGCCATCGCGCCGCCAAAGCTGATCTGCAGCGCTGTCGATACCAGCAAGTCGGACGGGCAGCTTGAGACGCCCGGCGAGAAACGAGCCGACCGCCCAGAAGACAGAAGAGCGCGCCGCACAGGATCGCAAGACTGCCGACGGTCGCCCCCGACGACGGATCACCGTGATTCAGCAGCGCAATCCACTCCCCCTTCGCGACTTTGCGTCCTGCTATAGCCGCAATGACAGTAGCGAACAACGGCACGGTTGCGACCATGACGGCGGCCGTGCCGGTCTCGACCGAGCGCATGCCAAATGCGAGCATCCCGCTCGATAAACCCACAGCAGCGTTCCGACCGCCGTTACGTTACGCACTTCGGCGAAAGTCGGCCAGACCGGATCGCGACGCGCAGCGAAGATGAACAAACCGATGCCGGCGAGATGCACCACCATGTAGGTCGAACCCCATACGAGGTACACCACGCAGAGGGCAAGCGCCACGCGACCGCTGCAGGAAGCCAGAACGGGAAATGGCAAGGAAGATTGAACGGGCGACGCTTGCGTGTTTGCCACGCCCGGCGAAACACTCAGCGGAACGTCCGGCGGTGTGTTCGGCGAATGCAATGGCAATGCCGATGGCGCATCCGCTGCTGGATGCGGAAACGGCAGCACATCAGCCGAGGGCTTCGGCTGCGATGGCACGAGCTGCAATGGTGTCGAATCAGAATCCGGCGATCGCGGCGGCGGCAACGGTGTAGACATCCGCTACTCTGTGACGAAGACGATTGCAACATCAGCCGGCCAGACTGACAGGCTTACAACCGCCGGTTTCGCCCCACCCGGAACCGGGGGGAAGCGATGAACGGCGCGCATGCGGCTCGAGCGTCGGGGCAAAACGGGCAAGGCAGAACAACATGTCGGAAGCAGAAAAAGGGGTCGGGCAACAAGGTGCCGAAACTCGATACCGGGACTTGAAAAGCCGGCAGGAGCCCCGCGAGTTTGCCGGACCGATCAGGTGAAAAATGTCGGACCATATCCGGGAAAACACGGTGGTCGCCATTATGCAGTAAGCCATGCCTCCGCACGCGTGAGTGTTACAGATGTGGTTGCCAAGACGCTACGGCGAAGTGTATTGTGCCGGGTACTATCATGGGGGTTTTGCGCTGCAAATCGCAATCCGGATTGTCCGTGCATCGCGGGTGAGAATCTTTGAACCTGATCTGGATAAAATGCCAGCGCAGGGAAGCGTTCGGATTTCGCAGCGCTGGGGGCTTTTTTCTTTCTCGCTTTCTCGCGCATCCCAGCCTGATCCGCCCGCCTCCTTCTCTGCTTTTTCTAGCGTTTGACTCAGCCGATTTCGTGCAATCTCGTGCTATTTGGTGCAATTTCGCAGACCGGCTGGGAAACACCCGTCCCCCGCAAACATCTGCATGGGACCGGAGTAAGCGCTAAAGCGCCAACACCGGTCGACAAAGGAGAGCCGCATGAACGCCAATCCGAAATTCCTGTCCGACTACGCTGTCGTCGACGCTGCCGCCATCGCGCCGCTGCCCAACTCACGCAAGATCTACGTGACGGGCTCACGCCCCGACATCCGTGTGCCGATGCGCGAAATCAAGCAATCCGACACCAACGAAAGTTTCGGCAGCGAGAAAAATCCGCCGGTCTATGCCTACGATTGCTCCGGCCCGTATTCCGACCCGGAAGCCAAGATCGATATCCGCTCGGGTCTGCCGGCCGTTCGCCAGGGCTGGATCGAAGAACGCGGCGATACAGAATCGCTCGGTGGCCTCTCGAGCAATTTCGGCCGCGAACGCGCTGCCGATCCGGCTACCGCCGACCTGCGTTTCAAGGGACTGCATCGCACGCCGCGCCGCGCAGTGCCGGGCAAGAAGGTCTCGCAGATGCACTACGCGCGCCAGGACATCATCACGCCGGAAATGGAATACATCGCGATCCGCGAGAACCAGCGTCGTGCAGAGTATCTGGAATCGCTGCGTACGAGTGGCCCGAATGGCGAAAAACTCGCTGCGATGATGGGTCGCCAGCATCCCGGCCAGGCTTTCGGTGCAAACGCGCCCAAGGAAATCACGCCCGAGTTCGTACGTGAGGAAGTCGCGCACGGCCGTGCGATCATCCCGGCGAACATCAACCACCCGGAAAGCGAGCCGATGATCATCGGCCGCAATTTCCTGGTGAAGATCAACGCGAACATCGGCAACTCGGCGGTGACATCGTCCATCGGCGAAGAAGTCGACAAGATGACGTGGGCCATCCGCTGGGGCGGCGACACGGTCATGGATCTCTCGACCGGCAAGCATATCCACGAAACGCGCGAGTGGATCATCCGCAATAGCCCGGTGCCCATCGGCACGGTGCCTATCTATCAGGCGCTCGAAAAGGTCAACGGTAAGGCCGAGGACCTGACCTGGGAAATCTTCCGCGACACGCTGATCGAACAGGCCGAACAAGGCGTCGATTACTTCACGATCCACGCCGGCGTGCTGCTGCGCTACGTGCCGATGACCGCAAACCGCATGACGGGCATTGTCTCGCGCGGCGGCTCGATCATGGCGAAATGGTGCCTGGCTCATCACAAGGAAAGCTTCTTGTACGAGCACTTCGAAGACATCTGCGAAATCATGAAGGCCTACGACGTGAGCTTCTCGCTCGGCGACGGCCTGCGTCCCGGCTCGATCTACGACGCCAACGACGAAGCCCAGCTCGGCGAACTGAAGACGCTCGGCGAGCTGACGCAGATTGCGTGGAAACACGACGTGCAGGTGATGATCGAAGGTCCGGGCCACGTGCCGATGCAGCTCATCAAAGAAAACATGGACCTACAGCTGGACTGGTGTGACGAAGCGCCGTTTTACACCCTTGGGCCGCTCACCACGGACATCGCGCCGGGTTACGACCACATCACGTCGGGTATCGGCGCCGCCATGATCGGCTGGTTTGGCACGGCCATGCTCTGCTACGTCACGCCGAAGGAACACCTGGGGCTACCGAACAAGGACGACGTGAAGACCGGCATCATCACGTACAAGCTCGCGGCTCACGCCGCCGATCTGGCGAAAGGCCATCCGGGCGCGCAAGTGCGGGACAACGCGTTGTCGAAGGCGCGCTTCGAATTCCGCTGGGATGACCAGTTCAACCTCGGCCTCGATCCGGACAAGGCTCGTGAATTCCACGACGAAACCCTGCCGAAGGACTCAGCCAAAGTCGCGCATTTCTGCTCGATGTGCGGCCCGCACTTCTGTTCGATGAAGATCACCCAGGACGTCCGTGAATATGCGGCGAAGCAAGGAGTATCGGATATCGAAGCGTTGAAACAAGGCATGGAAACGAAGGCGATTGAGTTCGTGAAAAAGGGCGCTGAGATTTACCAGCGCACGTAAGAAGGATCAAGCCAGGCGCGCCTGTGAAGGCGCAACGCTTCCGGTAACAAATAAAACGGCCTGCCGCATGTCTGTGCGACGGGCCGTTTCGCATTGGTGGACGTTCAATTCAACAATTGTCTGCAGAATACGACGATCAGGCACCGTTTCTGCTACTACATTGAAAGAATCGGCAGAACCTGTCTTTTCGCCGCCGGGTTGGACGTGGACAGTCAGGCTCCTCCGCTGAGCACAAACCATGCGCGACGAGAAGCCTCGCCGGTTTGACAGCAACCCGTCACACCTTCGTGAATCATCGTTTTTGGAGGAATGGAATGAACAACGTCTCCCCCCGTGAGTTGTGGGAACAAGAAAGGTTAAGCGGACCTTCGCGGGCCGACGGCATCGGAGTGCCCCG
>CALNPU010000167.1 GCA_940588625.1 uncultured Caballeronia sp. | reverse complement strand
GCTGTATTGTCAAATTATCAAAGGCCGCGCGAGCGGATTCGTAGAACGTAAGAAATCCTGTGTTATGCATTGTGTTATGCAGTAAGACGATCCAGCATCGAATGCACTATCACAGCCTCCCACGCCTCGAAGGCGTGCGTGCACGCCGAGCGCTTCTCTTGCGCGTTGGTGTTGTAGGGGCAGTGCATGAACAGGTTCGCCACCTGATCGTGGACCGATGTAAATCGCTGCAGGTGACACGCTGATTTGAAACGGCACATCACCTTCTCACGTACTCGCGTTGGCTGATGGGAGTTCTCCGCCCGGTTGTTCAATCCCTTGTGCTGCCGGTGCTCAACGTTCAGTCCCAAGTCTCGGTTGGCCGCAGCGTAGCTCTTGAGCTTGTCGGTGATCAGTACGCGCGGTGCACGTTCGTGCTTCCTGAGCAGCTTTCGCATGAGCCGTTTGGCCGCGTGCTTGTCGCGCCGGCTCTGCACCGGTACGTGAAGCACTGCACCGTGCTGGTCCACCGCGCGCCACAACCAGTGTTTCTTGCCGTTGATTCAAGGTGCCACTTATCGCCTCGGGCGAGCGCAGTAGCGCGTATGCGTCGGGCAATGCCCAAGCCGAACTTTACTGACCAGCGTCGTACAGTCCCGTAAGTGAGTTCAATGTCGCGAGCAGCCAGTAACTCCTCGACCACGCGTAGACTTAACGGAAAACGGTAGTACAGCCACACCGCGTAGCTGATCACGTCGGGCGGGAAACGGTATCCCAAGTAGAAAATAGCGTCGTTGGCAGGTGCGCTTTGCTGCAAGTCGGTTCGTTTCATACCAGCGATTGTCGCTGCATTTGCGCCAACATGCCGACAATGTGACCCTACCTTGCCGATGTCGATGCGCAGTTGCTCGCGCTAACGAACTTCCTGCACGACGCTGTTGAGCCACGCGTGACTACCGCGCTACTGAGTCATGCAGCGCCGCTTGCCGGCGGTGGCCACGTCGTGGTGCTGCGGGTGTCCGCGAGCCCCGATGCGCCACACCGAGTTCCCCGCAACTCCGTCGGCAAGGAAACCATGGATATCCACGCCATCCGCACCGCGTTTGCGTTCACTGACGGCCTGGCCGACCGGGTGATCGATCGTCTTCCGCAATCGCCGTCTGGCCCTGCTGGACGAGGGGTTCGGGCAGGTGCGGGTGCCCCCGCTTCGACCGCGGATCGTCGTCCACGCCGTGCCAATGCTGGCGCTCACGCGGCGCGACACGCATACTGTCGAGGAGCTGAAGGCGACCGCGCTTCACCTGCAGCTGAATCCGGCTGCGGGGTTGCCGGCGGTCAGCCGGCGCGATCCGGAAAAGCAGGCACGTTTCATGTCATCGGACGACACAGCACTTTTGCGCGAGGCGATTGCCGCTCGCCCAACGGCTGAGTCCGGCCGCGAGGCCCGCCTGGCGAATGCGCGCAACCTGTTCGCGGTGGACCTGTTTGAATGGACCGGCCTGTGCACTACCGAGGTGCTGCAGTGCCGGATGGGCCATGTGCGCATCGAACCGGTGCCGCAGGCGCTGTGCCGCGAGTTTCCGGACGCCCCACCCTTCCAGTAGCTGCTGCGCCTCGAACACGGCAAGGGCGGCAAGGCCCGTTGGGTGCCGTGCGACGAGATTGCGCTGTCGCTGCAGGCGTACCGGATCGCGTTTGGTCTGCCACCGGTGCCGCTGCCGGACGAAGACCTGCCGCTGCTGCTGTCGGCGCGACGCTCCCGCTGGGGTGAACTCAAGGGCCTCCGCAGTCGCACGGCGATCTGGAAACCGGTCACCGGGCTGTGCAGCGAAGCGCTCGCCTACGCCCACGCCCACGGCCGGCTCGTCGATGCCGACCGGTTTGAACGAGCATCCACGCACTGGCTGCGTCACACCGACGCCAAATGGCTCGCGCAGGCGGTCCGCGATGGCCTGGGGCCGTCGCGTCGTCAAGGTCTTCTCGTCGCCATGATCGAAGCGGCGAGCATTGCCGGTACGCAGGGCGGTTACGACGGCCGCTCGCCAGTGCTCCGTCGCAACGCACGACGGAGGTTCGCGGCAGTCATGAACTGTCATTGACGCGGTGTCCTCGCCGATCACGATCCGGCGCTTACCGCTTCCGCCCAAGAAACCGTCACCCGCGCAACTGACCAGTCCGTTGTAAACCGCGGAGGCCTCCCGCTGCTAACGCCCAGCCCGTTGGGCAGCTAACTGCCCGGCCCGTACCTGATGGCTGAAATCGGCGGTGCTTCGAGAGGAAGTTGATCGGCGTATGGACCCGTGTGAGGTGTGCTATCAGGTAACGACGTCAGCGAGAGCGAATAGAAAAGCTCTAGTGCGACGCTACTTGAGCACGCAGAGACATAGACACGTCGTCATACGGTCATGACAATCACGCCTCCGTTGACCACACAGGCCGGGAACACAATTGGAAGAGGAAATACCATGACCTAGAACAACATCAAAGAGATGGTCGCGTGTGCCGTGGAGATCCTAGCCACATTGGTGCCACCTCCAGTCCGGTTCGTCGCGATCTTAGATGTTGCCATGAGGCGCGACTTCGTCCGTCAAAGCGTACAAGAGCACCGCACGTGGATGCTCCAGTGGATGTTCGCGGACGTGCATCTTCTCGAGTCTGATGCCGTTTGTGAGAGCTGGTTTTTCTTAACAGGCAGCGATTTTTCAGGGGGAGCGTGAACAGGATCGCTTACTTGCCGCTGCGATGAATGCTTGCCGCCGACTTTTGGCCTGACAGGAAGAGCTTCTGAGGTCCACCGCTTTTCGCATTCAACTTGATCAAGCTATTGCGCCAGCGCTGACTTGTCGACTCCCGTGCCAAGTTTCTCTATAATAGCTTAACTCCTGCCTAGCTGATTCCATTGGATGCGTGTCTAGCGTCTAGACACGCTCACGTCTCGTCCGCCACCATCGACGCATCAGGAGCCGTGAACTGCCTAGACGCCGATAGCTATGTTCGTGCGGGCCTAGGCTCAAGACTGACATCGAGGTGGTCACAGCCATTCTTTGGTCGTCACGTCGCCGCAAGGCGCCCGCTAAACGCGGCCTAATTTCGTGTCTAGAGTCTAGACACGTTAAGAGCGGCTGAACAAAAAAGCCCGTGTAAGGCAGGCTTAGTCAAGGGTGAAGCGTTCCTCAGTTTGCTTTAGGATGAGCGTGGAACATCTGGCTGATAAGCTCCCGAATCTGCGTCTCCTGCGCGTCCGTGAGCACGCCGGACTTAATTTTCACCGTTATACCGCTGATGTCCTTGGTAATGGAGCCCGCGTGTTCCTTGCCAGAGAAAAACTTGTCGATGCTCCGCTCGCTTGCAGAATTCGTCGTCGTTCGACGAGTTGCCAAAGCCTTAATCGCCGCTGCCACCTTCCCCTGGTCCATGTCGCCCTTCACAACGAGCGGCCAAAGTTCCATTGCTGCGCTCACACCGTCTTCGCCGTGTTTCTTGATGGCCGCAACAATTGCTTGGGCGGCAGTCCCGCCAAGGAGCCGCGGCTGGATGTCGAGATCCATCCTGATGAAGTCCGGCAGATTTTCAAACGAGAGGAACTGGTAGAGCCCGCTGCGGGACATACCCAGTGCCTCGGCCATCCGCTTACGGTCAGGGAACTCCTTCTCCGTCTGCCTCATGGACATGGCAACTTCATAGTCGGACAAGTCGTCACGACTAACATTTTCCACGAGCGCTAGCACAGCCATGTCTTCGTCGGAGCACTCCACAACGACAGCCTTGATGGCATCGAGTCCCACCATCTTATGTGCCCGCCACCGACGTTCGCCCGCCACAATCTGAAAGATATCGTCTGCGCGGCGGACCACGATGGGCTGCATAAGCCCGACTTCACGAATGGACTCGGCCAGTTCCGACAGCTTTGCCTCGTTGAATACTCTACGCGGCTGCCAGGGGTTCGGTACGATGTCCGACACAGACAATTGCGACGCGGCGCCAGTGGACTCCAGCTCTTGAACACGTAGTTGCGCTACCGCAAGCGCACCCGCGAGGCCAGGCGCCGTCTGCGTTCGGTTGCTACGCTTGACCTCATCTTCCTTGATAGATGAGGTCGTCCGGATACCGGACGTCTTGGCCAACAGTTGCTCTCGCATGTTGCTCATTGCGTGTTCCTCCATTTTTCTGCATAGATTTCGTCCACCCATCGGCAGTAGTCGACAAGGGGCTGTCGTACACGCTGCAACGACTTAGCCGCGCTATGGGTACTGCTCACGTCGAATACCGTTGAAAATGCCAACGCTCCTGTGCTCATTAATGAACTGGCCGGCACTTCAATCGAATGCAACCAGTTCTCGTATGCGCTCTGTGCCCATGCGCGCACGATAGGTGCAGACGAGGTGCGCCCGTAATCGACCCTCGAAAGCATCAGCGAAATAAAGTCGTATTTCTTGTCCTGCTCATACTTGATGAAACTCTTGGATACATCTGAAAACAGTCGCCAGAACGACAGCGAGCTGATGAAGTCCAGATTTTCTGGAACCATCGGCATGACCATGGCATCCGCCGCCAGTAGTGCATTCAGGTTGAGGTACGACAGCGAAGGCGACGTGTCCATGAGGATGTAGTCGTAGCGCTTGCGTAGTGGCTCGAGACCTTGCCGAAGCACAGTCCAGAACCGGAAGCCTGGCCTCATCTTCTGCATCGCAGGCAGATGGAACTCCGCACCAATCAATTCGGTGTGAGCCGGAATTACGTCAAGCCCATCCCAGTAAGTCGACTGAACCCTTGTCTCCAGGCCACCCTCGACGTCTTGGTCGTAGATATATGGCAATACTGTGTCGTCCGGCGTCACATCTTTTTCCGCGTACAAGCCGCATAGTTCGGAAAGCGAGGCCTGAGGGTCAAGGTCGATGACAAGCACCTTGCGCCCGCGCAACGTCAGTCCTTGTGAGAGACACATAGTTGTGGTTGTCTTTGCCGAGCCGCCCTTCAATTGGGCCGTTATGACAATTTTCCCTTCCGGTTCACGCGTTCTCGTAACAAGTGGAGTCTGATAGATGTCGGATACTTTCTGGACCCAAAGGCGTGCTTCCTCCAGAGTGAATGCGCGGGTCCGGCCAGTACCGGCAGCGGTGCCTGGCGGCAACTCTCCATCGCTCTTGGTTGCGAGGTATTGGACCTGGGAATGAGAGATGTTGCACATCTCAGCAATTTCCCCTGTTTTGAAAATAGGAGCAGCCTTTCGCGGTCTGGGTGCAAGAATGGTGTTACGCAGCTCATCCGTAAAAATTGAGACCTTTTCAGCGAACTGGCTAATCTGCTCAAGAGGAACCGTTCGGTCTACAGCAGGAAGTTGGCTCGTTTTCACCATTCTGAGGTTTATCCATAAATTTCGATGAATCTCATAATACACGAAACACATCAAAATTGCTCTATAAATTACTGTTTTTTATGAAGACTTTCCGAAAAACCACGCGTCATTGCGCGTTTCCGGTTGACTAGGGTGCGACCGACAGCATAGAAGAGACACTTCCTGCTCTTCCAGACTGCTGCGATTCAATAGAATTTTCCTCGATATGGCACTGTAGTTCTCGCGCCGGTCGCCAGATTATCGTTCAAGGTGAGGTCGCTTGTGCTAATTTTGGAAGCAGTATCGGCACGCAAATCGAAGTTTGCACAAAAGCAGGCCATATGGTGAGGTTCATTGTGCTGCGAACACATCGGCGCGCTTCGAGCTATCTCACCCAGCACAACTGACCTCACCTTCCTCTCCGATTTTCACCGCCTTGCACGCGCGGGGCTTTTTTTATAGTGATGTATTCGCACATGCCTGCACAATGAACCTCACCATCAGGGATGCTCGCCAAGTTGCTTCCTGGTAACATGTTGGTTTATTTTTTCTAAAAAAAAAAACCAATCCAACAACCCAACAGAAGCATGTGACTTTTTTTATTTTCAAAGTCTTAACATCAAAAAAGTGAGGTCCGTTGTGTCAAAGGTGAGGTCAAATGTGCATGAAGGTGAGTTTGGTTGTGTGGGCAAGGTGAGGCCGATTCCACACGAAGGTGAGGTCAAATGTGCGGGATTTGCTGGCGCGTACCAAGGTGAGGTTGGCTGTGCACAGCAGCGCAGGAGCTAATTCCAATCACACGGGATAAAGGTTTGACGGAAGATACAAGTTCATCCTGGTGAGGTTGATTGTGCATGGCGGATCAGCGTGGGCCGCAGACAGCCAGTGCGACCGGCTGATGGTGAGATCGTATGTGTTGACAGCTCACCCACGAATGCTGCATTCCAAAAAGTAAAAATGAAGAGCGGATAAGAATATGGCGGCGGAGGACAATCCGGAAGAAGGCAAGTTGAAAGTGACACCGCGACAGATGGCGCTCGCGCTCTTCGAGGACATGTTCGACCTGGGTTTGCCCATCAGCGAAGCCAATCGTGAAATCGGATACCAGCGCAACAACTTCTTCACCCAAGTCGTCAACATGGGGCTGCCGGCGCGGCGCTTTCTTGACGCCGCGTATTTCATTGTTGCCCAGGAGCAGGAAGCTCGAGATCAGTACGACGTTGAGCTCAACTACTTCAAGTGGTTGATGCGCTATGACAGCCGCAATCTCAAGCACTTGCGCACTATCGCGGAAGAAGCTCAGGACGCGAAAATACAGGTTACCGATACACCAATCGACCGGGACCCCAACGAAAACGATCTGTGGGTATCAGTCCAGTTGATGGGCATGGTCGGCTTCCACAGCGGGCGCATTCGATTCGACGTACACCCTCGCCTGGTCCCGCAAATTCGTGACCCAAAAAAATCCCACTGGTTGAGCCTGCGTATATCGACGGCTTTTACACGCAGCCTAGCGCGCGCGATCTATGACCAGGTCCTTCCCAATGTCCCAAATGGCCGAACGGAATGGATACCCCTAGAGGACATGCGAAACTGGCCCGGCAGAATGGGAGCGAACGCCGCCATCTTCAAATATTTCAAGCGTGACTGGCTAGAACCGGCTGTGCGTGAAATCAATGAGGTGTCGGACATCGAGCTTTCCTATGAGACCAGGACCGAGTCCAGCACGTCGAAGAAAATCGACCGCATAAGGTTCCTGCTCAAACGCAAGGATACCGCCGACGCCGCGCTGGCCAGCTTGGCTGACGCCAGCCACCTGTACAAGATTCTCAAAGAAGAATTCAACCTGTCTACTAAGCAGTTCAGCGAGATTTCAGAGAATCGCGAAGTCTGGACCGATGCGCACATCCAGCAAGCTGTCGAATACACCCGCTTCAAGCTCAATCGTGGACAGATAAAAAGGAGTCCTGCCGGCTACCTGATGCGAGCCCTACGCGATAACTGGAAGATGTCTGAAGCCGAGCGGAAGATGGTCGAGGTTCAGGCGAAGCTACTTACCGAAGAGACTGAAGTGGATATCGTAAAAACAGAAACCCAAAGTTCGGTCGCACGCAGCATCGCTTCGCGCGAAGAAGAAGTCCGGGCACGCATGAATGAGGAGTCGCGTAAGGGCCGCGAACACTTCGACGCGGCGGACGTCAAAACCCGCAAGGAACTGGTCCGCGCATGGGTTGCGTCGAGGGAGGGCAAGCTAATGCTGCGTCGTATGAAGCTCGACGCCGCAACTGTAGCGGAGGAGAACATCGTCGCGAATACGGAACTGGGTTGGTACCTAGGGCAATTCGTATTCGGGCGCATGAATTCGTCTCGCGCATCGGCGTGAGTGTCAGCATGAGCACCTGCGCGTTTCCAAGCAGGTTGCTGTCGCTTCACCGGTAGCCCTAGGAATATCTGGAGTCGAAAGATGCGGTCAGGTTTGCGCGGATGGGCCGCCGAGTGGTAGGGTGGCGTTACCGGCGGCTGCGGTCCGCGGGAACGGTCTCATGAACGCTCGACAGGAATGCTCGACAGGAATAAACGATGAATAAGCAGGAACTGGATGATACGGTCGCCACCTGATCGTGGACCGATGTAAATCGCTGCAGGTGACACGCTGATTTGAAACGGCACATCACCTTCTCACGTACTCGCGTTGGCTGATGGGAGTTCTCCGCCCGGTTGTTCAATCCCTTGTGCTGCCGGTGCTCAACGTTCAGTCCCAAGTCTCGGTTGGCCGCAGCGTAGCTCTTGAGCTTGTCGGTGATCAGTACGCGCGGTGCACGTTCGTGCTTCCTGAGCAGCTTTCGCATGAGCCGTTTGGCCGCGTGCTTGTCGCGCCGGCTCTGCACCGGTACGTGAAGCACTGCACCGTGCTGGTCCACCGCGCGCCACAACCAGTGTTTCTTGCCGTTGATTCAAGGTGCCACTTATCGCCTCGGGCGAGCGCAGTAGCGCGTATGCGTCGGGCAATGCCCAAGCCGAACTTTACTGACCAGCGTCGTACAGTCCCGTAAGTGAGTTCAATGTCGCGAGCAGCCAGTAACTCCTCGACCACGCGTAGACTTAACGGAAAACGGTAGTACAGCCACACCGCGTAGCTGATCACGTCGGGCGGGAAACGGTATCCCAAGTAGAAAATAGCGTCGTTGGCAGGTGCGCTTTGCTGCAAGTCGGTTCGTTTCATACCAGCGATTGTCGCTGCATTTGCGCCAACATGCCGACAATGTGACCCTACCACT
>CALNPU010000166.1 GCA_940588625.1 uncultured Caballeronia sp. | reverse complement strand
AAACGGATAGCGAACGACGACATCGTCGCCTTGATTATGGGCAATATGTTGCTGGTTCGCCCGGCACTGGCAAAACCACGTTGCTCAACCACATCCTGAATAACCGCGAGGACAGGCGCGTGGCGGTGATCGTCAACGACATGAGCGAGGTCAATATCGATGCCGCGCTGGTTCGCGATGGCGACGCGGAACTGGCGCGCACAGACGAAAAGCTGGTCGAGATGAGCAACGGCTGCATTTGCTGCACGCTGCGCGAGGACCTTTTACTCGAGGTGAACCGGCTCGCGAAGGAAGGGCGTTTTGACTATCTCGTGATCGAATCGACCGGGATTTCAGAGCCGCTGTCAGTGGCTGAAACCTTTACGTTTGCCGACGAGCAAGGCCAAAGCCTGTCCGATGTCGCGCGTCTGGACACCATGGTGACGGCGGCGGATGCTTTCAATTTCCTTAGCGACTACAGTTCTGCGAACAGCCTGCAAACACGGGGCGAATCGATGGGCGAAGAAGATGCGCGCACGGTCGTCGACCTGCTGGTCGAGCAGGTCGAGTTCTGCGATTTGATTGTCCTGAACAAGGTGGACCTTGTTGGCGACGCCGACCGCAGGCGCCTGATGACAATCTTGAAGGGGCTGAATCTCCGGGCCAGGATCGAGATCGCGGAGTTCGGCAAGCTCAGGCTGGACAAGGTGCTCGATACCGGTCTATTCGACTTCGATGAAGCGTCCAAAGTGCCCGGTTGGCTCAAGGAGCTGCGCGGCGAGCACACGCCCGAGACCGAGGAATATGGCATCACGCATTTCGTCTACCGCGCGCGCCGGCCGTTCCATCCTGAGCGTTTCTGGCAACTGATCGCCAGTAACTGACTGGGCGTCGTGCGCTCCAAAGGTTTCTTCTGGCTTGCAAGCCGGCCGACCTGTAGGGTCGTGGTCGCAGGCGGGCGGCGTATGCCGGCACGGTGGGTTGGGGTTGTGGTGGGCCGCGGTACCGAAAGCCTACTGGCCGGAAGATCTCGAATCTTTGAAATCGATTGATGACGACTGGGACCTTCAAGTCGGGGACGCGCGGCAAGAGCTGGTGCTGATCGGCATTGATATGGAAGAGATGGCGTTACGCGCACGCCTGGACGCATGCTTGCTCGACGACGTGGAAATAGCGCAGGGTCCGCAAGCGTGGCAGCGATTCGCGGACCCTTTTCCTGCGTGAGATAACGGCGTTCAGGACGCGGAATGAACCGCGGCCCAGGTCGCCATTAGCGTTAGGGCGTTGGAGCGTTAGCTGCCGCACGAGGGCAGTTCTGTCACTGCAGCACTTCCCCCGTCGCTCCGCGCTCGACTAGCGCCACTACGCCGTCATGGCCCTCTCCCGACGCGTAATCGCCGGAGATCAACGCGCGTCCGTTGACTATCCGGCCCGGCCCGATCCAGCGACGCACCACGTGGTCGTGATGCAATGTCGCACTGCTGTTTTCGCCGCCTTTCACCGCACTGACGAGCTGGTTTTCATACACGGCGACGTACGCGACCGCATCGTCGGGAAGGCTCTTTGAGCGGTGAATGCAGCGTCGAATGCGATGTGGCCGGGCGAGGAAGGATGGCTGTCGATGCGGACATCGGCGAGCAGGGTTTCGCTATTCAACTGCTGAATGCGGGACTCGAAACTCGCTGAATGCGGGACTCGAAACTCTCGTCGTTTGACCAGCTGCGCAACTCGCGGCCGCCTACGAAAATCTCCGGCGTATACACCGAATGCCCTCCGCTCGTGTAGGTCAGTTGTTGCTGTCGCGTGGTGAACGCAGGTTGCGCAAAGCGATCCTTCCACGCCCAGCTATCCCAGTAGTCCACATGCAGCGCTGCAAGGGACAGGATCGATGAAGCACGCATGACGGATTCCGAAGTGAAAGGAAAGACCCCGTTGACCGGGAAGCGGCCTGAGACGACCGCGGTCACGGTTCATTATCGACAGGGTTGTCGGGCATCTGCATTGATTCCCGGTTCAAGTCAGGCTGGCGAATGGCTGATCAAGAAGTCGCGTGGCCCGATAGTTATTTCGGTGATCCGTAAAAACCAGTTACAGGCAGCGTGAAATTGCCCTAACGCATCCACACTCGGGTATGTAACGTATATAACGCTGCGGGAACGAGAGTTTCCACCGATGAGCGCAAACTCCAAGCGCGCCGGGACAGAGCGCGGAAGACCCGCACGAGGTTGGCTCATATGTGTAACCGTATCGAAGAGTCAACCGAACTACTGACATCACGGTTGCTGCCGGTCGTTACGTGCCGCACGACTTAATTTGCGCACGCGCGCAGCCTGGCTGACCCAGCGTACGCCTAACAAGCATCAACCCCATACCGCCGCAGTTCCCGAGAGCATCAGGAGAACGCCATGACCCCGGATATCGCCGCACCTATTGAAACCGGGCAGTTGCTGCCGTTCCGCGAGTCGGTGCTGGCGATGCTGGGCGTATCGTTTGTAGCAATGCTGGTCGCTCTGGATTAGACGGTTGTGGGGACAGCGTTGCCACGTATCGTCGCTGATCTCAACGGGTTCGATCTGTATGCATGGGTGGCTACGTCGTACATGCTGACATCGGTCATCACGATACCGATCTTCGGGCGCTTAGGCGACTTGTTCGGCCGCAAGCCGTTTTTGATGGCAGCGATCATTCTCTTCACCATCGCGTCGGTCATGTGCGGCATGGCGGCCAACATGCTGCTCCTTGTGATCGCGTGCGGCTTGCAAGGGATCGGTAGCGGCATCCTGGTGGGCACGATGTTCGCCACCGTCGCGGATCTTTTTCCCGATCCGGAGCTTCGTCTGTGCTGGCTGGTGTTTGTCAGTTCGGCATTTGCTTTGGCGAATATCGTTGGCTCGACGCTAGGTGGCGTGCTGACCCAGTAAGGCGGATGGCGGCTCGTGTTTTTCGTCAATCTGCCGGTGGGCATTGTCTCGTTGTTGTTCGTGCGTGCTTTCCTGCTGCATCTCCGACGGCCGCGGTCAGCCGCTCCCGTGAAACTGGACTGGGTTGGCGCGCTCGTGCTGGCGTCCGAATTCGGCATGCTGCAACTGCTGATCGAATTGGTCCCGAATGAGGGCATCACGCCGGTGACCTGTGCGCTGGGTTTGCTCACCTTGACCGGCGCAGTGGTGCTGCTGTTCTGGGAAAAACGCATGGCTTATCCGATCATTCCCATCGACATGCTCGTGGACCGAAAGCTGGCGGCGTTGTTCGCGATGGCCGTACTCGGTGGTTTCTCGCTCTTCTCGCTGGTCTTCTACGTGCCCCTGCTGTTTCAAGGCGGTTTTGCGATGTCGCCGCATGACTCAGGCATGCTGATCACACCACCGTTGCTGGGTACGACCGTGGGTGGTGTGGTGAATAACCGGGTCGTCACGCGCATCAGGCACGCGAACGGTGTGATGTATATCGGCTTTGCGCTGTTTGCATGCGCCGCACTTTATCTTGTCGCGATCACGGGGGCTGTGCCTCACCTTGTGTGGATGGCATGCATGGGATTCAGCGGCATCGGGCTGGGTCTGGTCCTGTCGAATCTCATGCTCTTTTCGCAGCAACTTGTTGCACGCGATCATCTTGGTGCTGCTACGGCGCTGCTTCAATCGTTGCGGATGTTTGGTGGCATGCTTGGCACCGCAATGACGGGCGCGTTGCTCAGGCGTCTCTATACGAGTGGCGTGCATCGGTCACTGGATACGTATCAGGCGACGCAATGGTTCAAGTCATTCGCGAATCCCGAGTTGCTGATCGATCATGCGGAACAGGCGGCGCTGATTGGCCGGCTGATCATGGCGGGTCATGCCGGCGACGCGATGATGCAGTCAGCGCGCGGTGCGTTGATTGAATCGATACGTGGGACTCGGGTTGGCGGCTGTGGCAGCTATAGCGGGGCTTTGGCGCGATAATTTTTACGCCCAACGTGACTTACCAGCGCAAGAACCGCGGCCCGAGCACTGCGCCGATCAGTGTGGCAAGCGCCATCCCCAGCACATACCAGACAGCCCAAAACGCGACACTCATTTCGAGGCAGTCGAAGCAATAGGGCATCGTCGCGATAGCCCCTGCGAGCATGCTACCCGCTGCCCCAGCCAGCCGTAGTCGGGTTGGCGCAAGCCCTCGGATTGCCCAGAACACAGCGACAAACGCGGGCACCGACAACAGCAAGATATCTGAACGGACAGGTACGCCACGTATAGCCTATGACAAGCGGCACGCGTGCGTCGGGCGAGGCTAGAAACAAGACCGCTACCGCCGCGCCCCACACAACGAGTACCGGCAACGCGGGCAGTGCCCAGAACTTGCCCGTGATCGTTCCAGGCCGCGACAGCCTCAGCGCAAGGAATAATGCCGTTGCGGCGAGTGTTGTAGGGAACGCGAACTTGGCCCAGAAGATCGGCGTGCGCGACACCACGCCAATGTCCGGCCGCACGCCGAAAATCACCGCTATCAGCACCAGCGCGCCAAGCCCGCCCAATATGATTGCCCGCCCGAAGCGGCGCGCGGACACACGTGGGTCGATCAGCGTCACGCCAGTCGATAGAAGCGAAATCAGGTCCTCGGTTTTCATGCGGCGCCTCGAATCTTTGCTGCCAGTGCTTTCAGTCCACGGTGAATGCCCACTTTGACCGCCGACTCCGACATCCCCGTGAGCGCTGCGGTTTCGGTCAAGGAGAACCCTTGTAGCTTCACGTGGATGATCGGCAACCGGTGACGGTCCGGCAATTGCTCAAGCAACTTGCCGACATCGCGTTTGGCATCGGCGGGTTATTCGTCCGAGGTCGCGAAAATCTCGAGCGCGTCGTTCAGCGGATCGTTCAATGCTTCACGCCGCGATCTTGCGCGGAAAAAATCCATCAGCTTATAACGTGCGATCCCATGTACCCAGGCGGTCAACGGTTCGTCTAGGCGATAGGTGTGGCGTGTTGTGCACGGCCAGCAGGATTTCCTGCACGACATCTTCTATGTAGTCCTGCAGGTAATAGATGCGCTTTCTCAGGAAGCCGCGCAGATGTCCCGTCAAGTCGTCGAGGAACGACCGGTAGGCGACGGCGTCGCCATTCAGGCCACGGATGAACAGCGCCCTCAACCGTTCTTCGACACCAGGTACAGAACCACTTTGTATTATTCGCTTCATCGCGGAATCGGGTTACAGCGCGCTTCAAATAAATTGCGTCGGTTGTGCCGACTGATGTCGGCGTTCCCGGCAGCGGGAATAAATATGGTTGTGGCGGCCATGCTACTGCAGGTATTTCGTGGCGTGGCAACGCGGCGTCCTGCGGCGCGCGGCCCGTCGCTCCAGGCTCTGACGCCGGAGATTACCGCGATTTTAATGTCGTAATCCGTTCTAGCCACACAGTAAGGTAACGCTTCGCGGCGGCTACTGGTCCGGCATGCAGGTCCGGAGTGAGTGACGTCGCCATAGGGCGAGCGGACTGTGCCGGATAGGCATGCGGCTGTCGACCGCATGCCGAGGACGCAACCTTCGGTCCAACGCAGGCCTTAGCTTAGCGCGTAGTCTCCGGATAATTCGATGGGAACAATGCGCACCGTGTCTCTTCGTCCACCTCGCGCTTGAACGCAAGGTCGCGGCCTACCGCTCGTGCGCGTGCAACGGCGGAGCGTGCGCTGACGGCATCGAAGAAACGGCTCAGATTAGGGAATGCGGCAAACGGCTCGTCGGTGGCCAACACCCGCGACGCGCGGTCGAGCCATCCCGAGGCGGACATATCGATGATCGAATACTCGTCTCCCACGATGTACTCGCGCCCCGCCAAGTGCTCGTCAAGCACACGATAGTGCCGCTCGATCTTCCCCCGATACCGGTTGATCGCATACGGAATCTTCTCGGGTGCGGCGTGCTGGAAATGCACCGCCTGGCCCGAAAAGGGGCCAAGTCCGGAGCTGATGAAGAACAGCCATGAGAGCAATTCAGGCCGGTCCGCGGGCTTACCCGCGAAACGCCGGGTCTTGTCGGCGAGGTACAAGCAGGATGGCGCCGGAATCGAACACCCGAGCCTCGGTTCCACCAGGACCGTCCGTATCGAGAATGGCAGGCACCTTGCCGTTCGGATTGATGCTCCTGAAAGCCGGCAGATGCTGTTCGCCCTTGCTGGTGTCGACGGGAAACACTTCGTAGTCGAGTCCCGCCTCTTCGAGAAAGAGCGCGACCTTGGCGGGCGGGATTCGGTGTCGGGTGAAAGTAGAAACGTATCATGTCGTCGTTGGTAGTGGGAAGCGCGCTTGCTATGCCTCAGCCAGACAGACTGGGCGTCATGGCAGAGCACGTCCGCCGTCACGGGCAGGCGCAGAAGGTAACGATCCCGGGGGGGGCATTCTCGAAATCTATCTGTAAGACTACGCGCGGAGATGCTGTATTTATGGCCCGATGCGGGTTGTCGTTTGTATTTTAGATGGATATATTTAGAATATCTTAACGAAAATGGAATAGCAATATCGCCTCGTTCAAGGGAGTAACGGACTGCAATGCCACGGCCAAGAGAGTCCGACGAAGCCGCCGTGCTTGACGCCGCGGTCCTGTGTTTCTGGAACCACGGGTACGAAGCCACATCGGTTCGTGAGCTCGCGGACAGCATGGGCATCACGGGCGCGAGCCTCTACAACGTGTTCGGTGACAAATGCTCGTTTCGTTATATGGAAAGGCGCTGGCTCACTGTGTGTCGCTAAGCGTGGATGATCGTGTCGGGCGTTTCGAAGGCACGCTGTCGCCGCTTCAATCCATCAAGGCGTTCTTCGACGAAATCGTCCACCGCTCGCTCACTGAAAAGGACCGCAAGGGATGCATGCTGGTGAATTCGGCGCTGGAAATGGCTCCGCATGATCCGGAGTTCCAGCAAGTCGTGGCGGGTGTGCTGGTAAAGCTCGAAGCCTATTTGGGCCGCTGCGTGGCCGCGGGGCAGCAAACCGGCAAGATTGCATCCGCGCAGCCTGCTGAAAGACTTTGCGCGACTCCTGCTGCTGGCGGTCTTGCTCGGCATTCGGGTACTAGCGCGTAGCCGGCCGGAACCCGCGCTGCTGGAAGGACTATTGCGACCGGTGTTCGCGTTGCTCGATAGCCGCACTTTTGCCGGATAACAGAGCGGCCACCCTGGCATAGCTCTTCATCGCCTCGCTGACTTTTCCCAAGGGTCACTCATTCGCCGCGCCTGATTGTCTGCAGCAAAAAATAGCTCGTTGTGTAACCCATCTGTCTTCCCCAACGAACTAACTCACATATGCGCACTGCATAACCGCTTTCGCGCTCTTAAAAAATTTCGTTGGGCGATGTAACCCGTCGGATATTTCAAGCGAATTAACTAGCAACTAACGACCCGCTTCTGAAGGCCTCATGCAAACCGAGAAGGGGCGATTCAACCACGCTGGTTACGAAAACATGTTGTTGGCGGCATCTTTCGTCGTCGCCAACGCGAGCAAGTCATGGAGGCCCAGATGAACGCAACACATGAAGCGAGTCGCGCAAGCAGTTCCTCGCGGACCATCCAGCCTGCATGGGTACGAATCACGCACTGGCTTAATGCACTCGCGGCGATACTGATGATGCTGTCGGGATGGCGGATCTAGGATGCGTCGCCCGTATTCAAGGGTTTTGTGATTCCGCCGGGCATCACGCTGGGCGGATGGCTTGGCGGCGCGCTGCAGTGGCACTTCGTGGCAATGTGGCTGCTGTTCTTCAACGGCCTCTTCTATCTCGTGATGAACGTTGTCACTGGGCGCATCACCACCAAGTTTTTCCCGCTTTCGCCGCGCGCAATTTTGTATAATCTGGGCGAAGCGCTTAAGGGACCATCATTTAAGGGACCATCATGCTTAAGGGATCATTTATCGCATGCCGACCCGAGCAAATACAACGCAGTGCAGAAGTTCGCGTACCTATTCGTGATGCCAGATATCGCCGTGCTTATCCTGTCCGACCTTGCAATCTGGAAGTCAGTGCAGTTTCCGCTGCTGCGCGAACTGATGGGCGGGTATGACTTTGCGCGCTTTGTGCACTTCTCGGCCATGTCGTTGCTGGCGGCGTTCGTTGTCGTGCACCTGGTGATGGTTTCATTGGTGCCACGCTCGCTGCTCACCATGATACGTGGCCGCTGATTCAGCTGTGCGCATGCGCCCAGCTAAAAGATAACTTAAGGACTCGAGGAATCTCGATCATGAAACCAGTGAAGCCAAACCGAGTGAGCGTAGACCGCGAGTCGCTGATCGCCGTTCCGGAGTTCCTGAAGCGGGTGGGGGGCGGATACAACGGCCAAATATGTTGGTTTCAAATGTGCGGACGACTACTATGAAAGTATCGACATGCCGACTGCGTTGCATTCGCAGACGCTGCTGACCTTCACCTTCGATGGCCAGCAATTGTCACTGAAATATGGTTACCCGATGAAGATAAGGATGCCTACTAAACTAGGCTATAAAAATCCGAAGCACATCATGGAGATTTTCGTCACGAACAAATTCCCTGGCGGCTATTGGGTTGATCAGGGCTACAACTGGTTCGGAGGTTCCTGACGTCACGAGAGATCGAAATACGTCGCGGCGTCAGGTACTTCAATTCACCCCGGCATGACCGGATATTTTCACTCCAGCAAGAGGAATGGAATGAACGTCTCCCCCCGTGAGTTGTGGGAACAAGAAAGGTTAAGCGGACCTTCGCGGGCCGACGGCA
>CALNPU010000165.1 GCA_940588625.1 uncultured Caballeronia sp. | reverse complement strand
GTACTGCAGCCCATCCTGTCCACCAGAACACACGAAAAACCCTTCGCAAACGGGAAGCGTTCATATAGCTGGGATGGAAGCGGAGGCCAGAATCAACTCATCGAGGCTTGATTCCAACGCGCCGAGCTGGTCGGTTAAGTTCATGCGTTGTTTGCCTTGGCCTTGCATCCAACCTGTAGTTTTAACTGCTGCGTACCGCGCAACGTCGCCATACGTTGTAACAAAATGCGTGTAGGGCGCTAAAAATGCCATCAAAACAACAAGGGCAACGCGGGCCGCGGGTCATCGCTTCAAGTAGCCGTTCGTGCGAAACCAGTCCAGCGCGTGACTCAAGCCTTCGCCATACGGCCGCGCCTTATACCCCAGTTTCCGCTCCGCTTTCGCCGACGTGAAGTACATCTTGTTCTTCGACATCCTCAAGCCATCGACGGTAACAAACAGCTCCTTGCCGCTGAACTTGGCGTAAAGCTCTGCGCCGATCGCGAGCGGATACAACGGGCCGCGCGGCAGCTTGATGGTCGGCGGCTTGCGCCCGGCGAGTCCGGCGATGTCCGCCAGCATTTGCTGCAGCGACAGGTTTTCGCCGCCGAGAATATAGCGTTCGCCGATCACTCCCCGCTCCAGAGCCAGGAAGTGACCGTTCGCCACGTCGTCCACATGCACGAGGTTCAGGCCGGTATCGACGAAAGCGGGGATCTTGCCCGTCGCCGCTTCCACGATGATCCGTCCGGTCGGCGTCGGCTTGACGTCGCGCGGACCGATCAGCGTAGATGGATTTACGATCACTGCCGGCAGACCGTCATTCGCGACCATGCGCTCGACCGCGCGCTCCGCCAGCACCTTGCTGCGCTTGTAAGCGCCAATGGTCTGGTGGGCCTGGGCAGGCTTCGTTTCATCAACAATCTCACCCGCCGGACTCACCTTCAGCGTCGCCACGCTGCTCGTGTAGACGATTCGCTCGACCCCTTCGGCCAGCGCTGCGCGCATGGTGGCCTCGGTGCCTTCCAGGTTCGCGTGCTCGATCTCGCCCGGGTCCCGCGCCCAGATGCGGTAGTCGGCCGCGACGTGCAGCAGGTAGCGCACGCCTTTCATGGCGGCGCGCATGGAGGCCTCGTCGCGCATGTCGCCGATCACGACTTCGGCGTCGAGACCTTCGAGGTTCTGCCAGGAACTAGTCTTGCGTATGACTACGCGAACGTCAAAACCGCGCTCCCGCGCGATGCGCACCACCGCCGATCCGACGAATCCGGATGCACCGGTGACGAGCACGCGCCCACGGGCATACCCACTTAACGGGTCAGTCATTTTTGCCTCTTTTTTGTCTTGCAAAGGTAACAGTTGCACGTCTTCCGAAGCGTGTCGATCAGCCGCCAACCCCATATGTGACAAGGGTTGGCGGCTCGTGCTATGGTCCGGTGCGGTTTAAGTCCGCCCGACCCAAAATTTAAAGAAAAGTCTTCAGCCAATGTTCATAGACAGTCGAAATCGATCCGCGTGGCTGACCTTCGCGATCACTATGTTGCTCCTGATCGTGTTTGCGGTCGATTGGCTTACGCCGCTGCGCGTAGCCATCTGGGTGTTCTACGTACTGCCGGTCGCGCTCTGCATGTGGGTCGACCAGCCCAACATGCCGTTCATCGTTGCCGGCGCGGCCTCCGTGCTGACGTTCGCGGGTTATCTCCTCTCGAACGCCGACGCGCTTGCCGGCCCGATCATGCTGCAACTCAACCGCGTGATCGGCGTGATCGTGATGTTCGTGCTGGCAGGCGTGGGGCATCTCTATATCAAAACGCGGCTGAATCTGCAACGAAGCGCATGGCTCAAGCAGGGAGAAGTCCAGATCGGCTTGCAGATGTGCGGCGATCTCGACCCCGTGGCGATCGGCAACGGCATCCTCCGCTCGCTCGTGCCGTATGTGGGCGCGCATGTCGCCGTGCTGTACAGCCGTGAAGGCGACATGCTCGAGCGTGTCGCAGCGTGGGCGCTGCCTGCTGAAAGCGCAGTGCAGCAACGGATCGCGCGGGGCGACGGGCTGCTCGGGCAAGTGCTCGACGAGAAGCGCGTGATCGAGGTCAAGGGCGCGGGCCCGGGTTTCCTGACAGTGGGCTCGGCGCTGGCATCGGTGCCTGCGAGCCATTGCGTGGTCGTGCCCATGATGGCGGATGGCGAAGTGACCGGCGTGCTGGAGGTGGGTTTTATCGGCGAGGAGAGCGCGGTGGACGACGCCCGCGACTTGCTCGAAGACGCAGCTGAGACCATGGGCATGGCGCTGCGTTCGGCGCAGTATCGCTCGCGGATGGTCGAGTTGCTGGAGGAAACGCAGCGCCAAAGCGAGGAACTGCAGGTTCAGCAGGAAGAGCTGCGGGTATCGAATGAAGAGCTCGAGGAACGTGGCCGGGTGTTGATGGAAACGCAGGCGCGGCTTGAAACGCAGCAGGCCGAGCTCGAGCAGACCAACGTGCATCTCGAGGAATACACGCAGCACCTCGAGCGGCAGAAAGTGGAACTGGTGCGCGCGCAAAAGGCGCTGGAGGCGAACGCGCTCGCGCTGGAGCGGGCAAGCCAGTACAAATCTGAATTTCTCGCGAACATGTCGCACGAGTTGCGCACGCCGCTGAACAGCTCACTGGTCCTCGCGAAGCTTTTGCAGGACAACAAGCACGGCAATCTCTCGGACGAACAGGTGCGTTACGCCGCGACCATTCATTCGTCGAATAGCGACCTGCTGTCGCTGATCAACGACATCCTGGATCTGTCGAAGGTCGAGGCAGGGCAAATGGACGTGCAGTTCGCGCCGGTTGCCATCGACGGGATGTTGCAGTCGTTGCGGCAATCCTTCGCGGCGATCGCCGACTCGAAGCGCCTGAAGCTCGTGACCGAGCGCGCAGAAGGCGTGCCCGAATATTTCGTCACCGATAACCAGCGCCTCCAGCAAGTCCTGCGCAACCTGCTGTCGAACGCGTTCAAGTTCACCGAGCAGGAGGGGCAGGTGACGGTCTCGGTGCACAAGGCAGACAACGACGAAAACGCGTTGCGCTTCGATGTGCGCGACACGGGCATAGGCATTCCGCGCGACAAGCAGGACCTTATTTTCCAGGCCTTCCAGCAAGCCGATGGCACGACCAGCCGCAAGTACGGCGGCAGCGGCCTCGGTTTGTCGATATCGCGGGAGTTCTCGCGGTTGCTGGGCGGCTCGGTCAGCGTGGCGAGCGAGCCGGGCAAGGGCAGTGTGTTTTCGGTCACGCTGCCGCTGGCTGTTCGCGAGGGCACAGTAACCACTAAACTCGATGTGATCGGGCATATGAGGGAGCCGGAGATTGCGGTGGCGGATACGTCCCCGGGAATCGCCACCCTCGTGCAGAGCCACGCGCCTGCACATCTGGCGGCAATGGCATCGGCTTCTTCTCTTGAACCATCGTCCTGGCGAGTGCCGAATCTGAACTACCCGGCGCCGCAGCCCATACCTGACGACCGCGCCAACCGCAAGCGCCCGGACCGCGTGATCCTCGCGATTGAAGACGACTTGCGTTTCGCGCACATCCTGCACGACCTCGCGCATGAACTCGAATTCGACTTCGTGCACGCGACCACCGCAAGCCAGGGTGTGCAACTGGCCCGCGACCTGCAGCCGAACGGCATCCTGCTCGACGTCGGCTTGCCCGACCAGTCGGGCCTGACCGTGCTCGAATGGCTCAAGCACGATCCGCTCACGCGCCACATTCCGATTCACATCGTCTCATCGACGGATCATGCCGATGTCGCGCTGCATCTCGGCGTGATCGGCTATACGCTCAAGCCGAGCGTACGCGACACGCTGGCGGGCGCGATCCGCAAGCTCGAAGCGCGCTCGGCGCAAGGCACGCGGCGCGTGCTAGTGGTCGAGGACGACCCCGCGCTACGCCAGAGCATCCATGCATTGCTGAAAAGCGAAACGGTCGAGATTGTGGAAGCCGGGACGATTGCAGAAGCGCTGGAGCAGATAAAGCTGGAGCAGATAAATCGCGCGACCTTCGACTGCATCGTGATGGACCTCGCCTTGTCGGACGGCTCAGGGTATGACTTGCTGGAACGGGTATTGACGGCGCAGGAACATGCGTCGCCGCCAGTGATCGTGTATACGGGGCGCGTGTTGTCGCCGGATAAGGAGCAGCGCCTGCGCCGTTATTCCAAGTCCATCATCATCAAGGGCGCGAAGTCGCCGGAACGGCTGGTGGACGAAGTGACGTTGTTCCTGCACAGCGTGGAGAGCGCGTTGCCGCCCGAGCAACAGCGCATGCTGCGCGCGGCGCGCCAGCGTGACGACGTGTTCGAGGGACGCACCATCCTGCTGACCGAGGACGACGTCCGCAATATCTTCGCGCTGTCGCGCGTGATCGAGCCGCTGGGAGCGAAGCTGGAAATCGCGCGCAATGGCCGCGAGGCGCTAGATTCGCTCGCTCGCCATCCGGAGATCGATCTCGTGCTGATGGACATCATGATGCCGGAAATGGACGGGTTCGCCGCCATGACCGAGATTCGCAGGAACGCCGACCATGCGCGCCTGCCGATCATTGCGCTGACCGCTAAAGCCATGGCGAGTGATCGCCAGAAGTGCCTGGAAGCCGGCGCGGACGACTATATTTCGAAACCGATCGATGTCGACAAGCTGGTGTCGCTGTGTCGGGTCTGGTTGCGCCAACGGTAGCCGCGAGTCTGTCATGCCGCATCGAAACCTGAAGAACACTGAAGAGGCGATTTTCGACATCGAGTTGAAACTGCTGCTCGAAGCCGTGTACCTGAAGTATCAGCACGACTTCCGCCATTACTCGGTAAGTTCGCTGCGGCGGCGCCTGACGCAGGCGCTGCACGATCTGGGTTTTACGACGCTGTCGCAGTTGCAGGAACGTATTCTGCGCGACGCCACGCTGTTCTCGCGGCTGTTCCAGTACCTGACGGTACAGGTCAGCGAGATGTTCCGCGATCCGCCGTATTTTCGCGCCATCCGCGAGCAGGTCGTGCCGATCCTGCAGACGTATCCGTCCATCAAGGTGTGGGTGGCGGGGTGCAGCAGCGGCGAGGAACTGTGGTCGCTCGCCATTTTGTTCGCTGAGGAGAACATTGCGGACCGTACGGTTTTGTACGCTACGGATATCAACGCCGACGCCTTGCGCCAGGCCGAGAGCGGCATTTATCCGCTGGATCGGCTGGCCAGTTTCAGCCAGAATTACCTGGCGGCGGGTGGCAAACGTTCGCTCTCCGACTACTACCACGCGGCTTATGGCGCGGCGAAATTTTCGCAAACACTCAAGTCGCGCGTGGTGTTCGCTGATCACAGCCTCGCGACCGACAGCGTGTTTCTCGAAGCGCATCTGGTGTCGTGCCGCAACGTGCTGATCTATTTCGACCGTGCGCTGCAGGACCGTGCACTGGGTCTGTTCAGCGATTCGCTGGTGCGGCGCGGATTTCTCGGGCTCGGTAGTAAGGAGAGCCTGCGGTTTTCAAAACACGCGGGCACTTTCGCCGATTTCGATACGCGCGAACATTTGTATCAAAAGGTCTAGCGATGACACCGTCGACAGATTCCCTGGATGCAGAAGCCATCGTGATCGGGGCATTGGCGGGGGGCATCGAAGCGTTGAACCACGTTTTGCCCGCGCTGCCGGCCAATTTCCGCCCCGCCGTGCTGGTGGTCGTGCATGTCAGGAGCGAGCCGCCCAGCCTGCTGCCCGCGTTGTTTTCCGCGCCCGACGACAAGGAGGAGATCGCGGGCGGCACGATCTATGTTGCACCGCCGAGTTATCACATGCTGGTCGAGCCGGACTGCACGATCTCTCTTTCCGTCGATCCGCCCGTGCAGTTCTCGCGGCCATCGGTGGATGTGCTGTTTGAATCGGCTGCGCTGTGTTTTGCCGATACGCTGCTTGGCGTCGTGCTGTCCGGTGCGAACGACGACGGCGCACGCGGCCTGGTCGCGATCTCGCGGGCAGGCGGGCACTGCTGGGTGCAAGACCCGCATACCGCAGCCGCCGCGCGGCGGCGCACACGACATTCTCACGCTCGACGTCATGGCCGCGCGTTTGCGCGGCATGGGTGTGGGCACGCGCCGCGAACATGGTTGACTCAGAGCCGACACGCTAATGGAACTCCGCTAATGGAACACATCAGGCAACCTGTCAGGCAGCCACTCAGGCCGCCCATTTACGTCCTGATCGTTGATGATGTGCAGAACAACATCACCGCGCTGGAAGCGTCGCTGGCACGACCGGACGTTTCGGTACTCGCTGTCGGTTCAGGGCCGGCCGCGCTCGAACTGTTGCTCAAGCACGAAGTCGCGCTCGCCATTCTCGATGTCAACATGCCCGGCATGGACGGCTTCGAACTAGCTGAACTGATGCGTGGCAGCCGGCGCACCGCGCACGTGCCGATCATCTTCCTGACCGCGACCGCGCAGGACTCCGGGCGCACGTTTCGCGGTTATGAGGCGGGCGCGGTGGACTTCCTGTACAAGCCGTACGACTCGCGGATCCTGAATTCGAAGGTGGATGTATTCATCCAGATCGAGAAGCAGAAGCAGCAGCTCACCACGCAACTGGCGACCGTCCAGCAACTCCTCGACGCCAACGAAATGCTGATGGCCGTGCTCGGCCACGATCTGCGCACGCCGTTGTCGGCCGTGATTGCCTCGGCGGAATATCTTGCGCGGTTCGTCCCGGATGAAAACGTGGCGAATATCGGCACACGGATCAAGAGCAGCGGCATGCGGATGGTGCGCATGGTCGACCAGTTGCTAAATCTCGCGCGTCTGCGCGGCGGGCGTGTGACGTTGCAGCCGCGGGCGGTAGAATTGATGACGCTGGCGAAGAATATTATTGAAGAATACGAGGCGCGGGTGGGCCGTGGCCGCATTTTCATTTTCCGCAATGGCGACACGCTGTTGCAGGGCGATGGCGATCTGTTGTCGCAGGTGTTTTCGAATTTGATCGGCAACGCGTTGACTCACGGGCATGACGGCTCGGCTATTCAGGTGCGTTTGAACGGCGACGTTGCCGATGACGTCCTGATCAGCGTGCAAAACGCGGGCGAGATTCCCGCCGATGTCTTGCCGACCATTTTTGCGCCTTATCGGTCGGGGCGACCGCAGCAGGAAACCGGCGGCCTTGGACTTGGGCTCTACATCACGCGCGAGATTGTGCAGATGCATGGCGGACGAGTGGAAGTCCGCTCCGACGCGCAGAGCGGGACGGTATTCGAAGTGACGTTGCCGCGCGAAGCGGTGGCGCGGCGGGCGGGTGACGACACCGCGGAGGGTGTGCAGCCGTTCCGGCTGGGATAAAGGCAAACCAAACCGGTGCGTTGGTCGTTGCTTGATGTCGTGTGCTGATTTCGCGCTACCTGGTCGCGGTAGTCTGATGCGCACTGCTGGTTTTTCTGGTCTTGTCTAAAATGCGGCCTGATGGCGTCAGCCGGGGTGTGCCTTCGGCGCAAATCTGGTGACGCGGCGAATCAGCAATAATCGGGAGAAGCAAACATGCCGAGTCCGGACCTGGATACTCGAATAGAGACGTATCACGTGCACGTGAAGGGGTTGGTGCAAGGAGTGGGGTTCCGCCACGCGACGGTGCGCCGGGCGCATGCGCTTGGTGTTCGCGGCTGGGTGGCCAACCTGGAGGACGGATCGGTTGAAGCGATGATCCAGGGAGCGGCGAACCAGGTCGACCTGATGCTCGAATGGCTGCGCAGAGGTCCGCCGCATGCGCGGGTCACGGATCTGGTCAGCGAGGAGCGGTATATCGAGAAGCGATTTGAGCGGTTTGAACAGCATTGAAGGAGCGGAGCGACGAGAAACCCCAGTCAAATTTTGGTCGACAAGCTCTGTATTTACCTCAGTTGGACGTCAATGAGTGGTTAGAAATTGAATTGTTTCAAAAGCCAGTAGGTCTGGAATCTTGACCTCAGGGTGTGAGGACGTTAGCCTGCAAACGGCTGGTTGCAAAAACCTTTGGGGGGACTTTCCCGGAATGTACGGGTCTACTCTCAATTGGGCACAGAATCATCCGGGATTCTGAGGCAGTGGTAGCGCAGAGCCAAAAAGGCGCGCCAACCCCCGACTACCTTCGTGCATTCACCAGTGTTTTGGGTCAACCATGGGCTCCAGCACCGCACTGCCGTTTACGCCTTTGACCACAATAGGCTTGTGTTTTCCCCGCATGCTGGCGAATTCACAGTGAATCTTGGCCGACGAGTCAGCACCCCCGCGACAAACGTAGATATGGCCGTCATGGTTCCCGGAGACGCCTCTTTCCTGGACAGTTTGATCTCCTTCCAGTGTCCCTCGAGGATATGCAAAACACCGTAACCTCGATGGCGATTCCAGTGCTCATCTAAAAGGAGGATAGACCGGTCCGCTTTCGAAGGTGTGGCCGGGTGCAACCATTTTGGAAGCTCGCAAAAGATGGCGCTACCGCGTGGGTGTTCGATTGCTCACAACGTATCCGGTCTGCCCGGACGAGGCCACCAAGACGACAAGCGCAATAGATTGGCGCAGTAGCGGGGGTGACTGTGCCGACCCGACGTTAAGCTTAGGAGTGGGTATTGATGGTGCGAAGTGGTGTCCATTGTCCATTAATTGCTCTTCAAAGACGTGAACGAAGTTTTACGTCGTGTCGGTAAGACTGTGAACCGTTCCGAGTTTGGTGGAGGCTCGGACTCTTGAGAGAATGGAGCCGCGAACAAGTCGAACCAGTTTTCTGCC
>CALNPU010000164.1 GCA_940588625.1 uncultured Caballeronia sp. | reverse complement strand
TGGCCGATGCCGCGTTCATGGCATCACGTCGAACCGCACGTCGCCGGATTTGCGCGGCTCCCGACCGCCATCGACAGTTTGGGCGTCCTGACCGATGTTGTGGCGGCGAGCACACATCACGAACTTACTGAGCGGTTGCGATGCGTTGGTGTTCGAGTCGAATCTCGCGACAAGCCGCTATCCACCGTCGCTCAATGCGCGTATTGCCAGTATGCATGGACACCTGAATAACGACGCGGCTGCGGGGGATTCTTGCAGCGCTCGATTGATCGAAGCTGCGCCATCTGGTGGCGGCGCACCTTAGTCAGCAGAACAACTTGCCTGAGCTGGCCCAGGCGGCGCTCGCCACCGTGCTGGGTGGCACTCTGGCCGATGTCGTGGTCGCCACGCAAGCCGATGGGTTCAACTGGTTGTCCTTACGACACCGGTTCGCGTTTCCCCATAAACGCTGCAAACCGCGCTGCATCAACAACTAGCGTGCATCGGTACAAAGAAATCAGCAGACGTAAAAAAACCGGCCCGAGGGCCGGTTTTTTCATAAGCCTCCTAGAATAACATCCTGCGAGGCTTATTGCGGAGGCTTCGTTTTTAGCTAGATGAGACAGCTAAAAGAGCGGGAAACTAGCCCCTGACTATACGCTTACTGGCTTGCGCCCGAAGCGGGAGCAGCAGCCGAAGCTGCGTCGCTAGCAGCCGCCGTAGCGTCCGAAGCAGCAGGTGCCGAAGCAGCCGAGGTATCGTTAGCAGCGCCCGGAGCAGCCGTATCGCTAGACTTGTTGCATGCAGCAAGAGCAACAGCAGCCAACAGGGATGCTACGAGGAGAGATTTCTTCATGATCACGTCCTTTTATGGTTAAAGGTAAGCAACAGCGCAAAGTACCGGTAATGTGCGCTCCAACACCGACCCGGGCCGTTGTGGACTCACATTATGTATGTCTGTGAGACTTCCTACGGCTTGGGCGGAAATTATATGCACTTTCGCATCGACCGTCGATAAATCAGGGGCCAATACGTTGTCTTTCTCATACATTTCAACCCGCGGAACAGCAAGACAGGCCAAACACTAGGCGTTTGCTTGCGTCGACTTGTATCCAGCCCCCCCACAATACCACTCGTGTAGTAGCACTGTCATTGATGAATCGCCTGAGAGTGTTACAAAGCGTTTCCCCTCTAAATAGCGTTTGTCGGCGAGTTCAGGGAGCCATTTTTTGGCCTTTCCCGACATTAAACCCTGCTCGCCATTCATAAAATAAGCGTGTTTGTCATAAAGCAGCACGGTCTTTTATCGAGCTTCAAACCAGACGGTTTCGCGCAATCGATAAACCGGTTCTCATTCAAAGGCCGTCGCGGCGGATCAATCAAATATGACATTCGGCTTCGGTTCGCTCAAGTACGTTCCTAGAAACGAAGCAACGTCCCTCTCATTCCATTCAATGTTCGCAAGGATCGCGCCAACCCGTTCGATCAGGAGCGGCGGCAGCAACGCCGGGTGACTGACCACCGGCTGGGCCGGGTCACGTAGCGTTGGATGCCCCCCTTGGCGTTGGCGCTGCGGGCGTCGTCGAGGCGCTCCGCAAGGTGGTAGAGGAACTGGCCTGACAGTTCGCTTGCAGAAGGCGCCCGGAAGCTGATCGAGGCTGTCATGCATTCACCTTCAGCCACGCCGTCGTGAGCGATGTGAGCTGGTAAATAAAGCATATCGCCCAGTTCCAGCACCCACTCTTCCTCCGCTTCGAAGTGCTGTAAAACTTTCAACGGCAATCCTTTTTTAGCGAGAGATCGCGCTGCGCGCCAAACCGCCTGCGCCGTTTGCCGCGAACTTGTAGAAGGAAGACGTCGTATGAATCGAAGTGCGCGCCACGCCGCCATCGGTAGCGTACGAAATCGTGAGGTCGTCGAGGCGGGCGTCGGGGATGAAACGGAAGCGGTCGAGCAACGCACGGGCACGGTCGTCGTGCAGGTTCACTCCTTGCACGAGTAATGTCCAGTCACGCTTTTTCACAGATGGCAATTCATCGGGCGCAAAAGGCCCGTGCTCCATTGCCCAGGACTTGCGAAAATGGGTGATGAGGTGCGATTCGGCGTCTTCGCTGTCAGCTAGCTCGAACAGTTCGTCGCGCGCGAGCGGTGCTTGAATGCCAGGAATCGCCTGACGGATCAGGAGCGGTTTTTTCTGCCAGTACCGGCGCATGAATTGCGCGGGCGCGAGGTTGCTAAGCAGGGTTGCAGGTTCGTCGGGAAGCGACACCGCGAAAGGACTTGAGGGAACGTTAGGGGACCGCGCTGGCATCGTATAATTGAGGCTTGTATCTTGGAGAATTCAATGAAAATCGCAAAAGACACCGTCGTATCAGTAGCCTATAAGCTCTCGGACGCTCATGGCAATCTGATCGAGGAAAGCGACGAGCCGATGGTCTATCTGCACGGCGGCTATGATGCCACGTTCCCCAAGATCGAGGAAGCACTCGACGGACAGGAAGCCGGTTATCAGACCCAGTTGCAGCTCGAACCGCAGGATGCGTTCGGTGAGTACGATCCCGATCTTGTGAAAGTCGAGGCACGCGGCCGTTTTCCGGAACCGCTGGAAGTCGGCATGCAGTTCGAAGGCACCCCGGAAGACGGCGAGGACGAACTCGATTCGCTGATCTACACAGTCACTGACGTGGTGGAAGATAAAGTCGTGCTCGACGGCAATCATCCGCTCGCAGGCATGGCGTTGCGTTTCGCGCTGAATGTGCAGGAAGTCCGCGAAGCCACCGAGGACGAGAAGGAACATCAGCACGCGCATGGCCTCGACGGGCTCGAAGTCCTTGACGAGGACGACGAGGAGCCGGGCAAGGACGTTGGCCCGACCTTGCACTGAGGTATTTTGTACGGGTTGATCGAAGCCATGTGAAACAAGGCGCAGGCAGGTTGCTGCGCCTTTGTTTTATCTCGCGTGATAATCCAGGTATGGGATTACTGACGCGTATCCATGCCCGATGCGCTGTTCGCCAGACTCGACGGTATCGGCGGCAGGTTCGCGGGCGAGTTCAAGTTCAGTATGGGCGGCACTGAAGACGCGGCATTGGATGCGGGCGTTGAGCTGTCCGGATGGACTGGCGGAGCGAAGTGTTGCGTCTGTTGCGTCGGCTGTACCGGCTGCATCTGCTGGAAAAACGACGAAGGCCCGGGAGTATCGTTTTCAACGCCGGGTATGGAAGAGGGCATAGGCAATGACGACGGTGTGGACGAAGACGCGGGCAACGTCGGCGCCGGTACCTGGCCGGGCGCTACCGGGCGCACAACCACGTCACGCACGCGAACCCGGAAGGGCGGCCGCCACGCAAAGTCGGATTCGACCTCGAGCCATTGCGATTGTGGTTTCTTCAAGCCGATCACGATACGCGTCAGATTGGTCACCACCGCGCCTTTGTCATTGCGCAGCGGTTAATCGATGCAAAAGCCCCTGGAGTATAGGGGTATCCGATTCATGGATCATGATCGCGGGTCGGCGAAACAACTCGGCAGCTTTGACAAGACTGCGTTTGAGTTCGAGGAACCCGTCGCGCGACGTATCGCCGCGAGAAAAATGCAGCCACGCGAAACGATCACGACGCTCGTAACACGCGAAGTCGGGGTCACCTTGCAAAACAACAACGACCGCACGCATGTCCGAACATCGCGCGGTTTCAACCACATGTTCCAGCCAGAATGCATTGGCCACAGAACGGTCCTCAAATTCTCCGTTACGCCCGCCTGCGCTCAGATAATGATTGTTCGGCGCGGGCGCGTTCAAGCCAATGAATGCGACGCCGTCGCTTTGCGGGAGCTATCGAAGATTTGCTAGCGGGTGTCGCAGAGCGAATCCCAGCGCGGTTTCGCCAGCGGGTTTGTCGAGCACATTCGATGCGATTGCGAACGTGAGCGGCGTAAGCGGCGCGAGCGGCAGTGCCTCAGCTTGCGCGCGCTGCGTTCTTCCGGCCAGCAGGAAGAGGGCGCTTAAGCAAGTAACGATGACGCGAGTGCGCACCATGCGTCGCGCGCCCGGCCGGTCGATGGCAAAGTTCGCCTTAACGCGACGCATCCGGAGCGTTCGACGCCAGCTCATGAAGCTCGTAGAGTAGATCGAGCGCGTCGCGTAGGCGCAATTCGTTCGGATCGATTGCGCGCAGCCGGTCAAGCGCGGGATGCGGCTGCGCTTCGACCAGTTCATTGTGGTCGTAGGTGTCAGCTATCTCAACAACAGGTGTCGCGAACAGATCGAATTGCGGCGATGGCTGACTGATCGACTGCTGCTCCAGATGCGCCAGGTGTTTCCTTGCGGCCTTGATGACAGCCGGTGGCACGCCCGCCAGTTGGGCGACCTGCAAGCCGTAGCTCTGGTTCGCCGGACCTTCGCTCACTGCGTGCAGGAACACGATGCCGTGGTCATGTTCAACTGCCGACAAATGCACGTTTGCTGCTTGAGCGAACTCGGCAGGCAACTGCGTCAGTTCGAAGTAATGCGTGGCGAACAGCGTGTGGCAGCCGTTATGCGACAGCAGATGACGCGCGATGGCCCACGCAAGCGCGAGGCCGTCGAAGGTGGACGTACCGCGGCCGATCTCGTCCATCAGCACAAGACTCGACGGTGTGGCGTCGTTGAGAATGGCTGCCGCTTCCGTCATCTCGACCATGAAGGTGGAACGGCCGCCGGCAAGATCGTCGGCGGCGCCGATACGCGTGAAGATGCGGTCGATTGGCCCAAAGCGCGCACGTTTCGCGGGCACGTAGCTGCCTACGTAAGCCAGAAGCGCGATCAATGCGGCCTGCCGCATGAACGTCGACTTACCGCCCATGTTCGGTCCGGTGATCAGCAGCAGCTTGCGTTCGGTATTCAGGCAACAATCGTTGGCGATGAACTGCTCGACCTGCGCTTCCACTACCGGATGCCGTCCCTGCTCGATGTCGATACCTGCGTCGCCCGCGAACTCCGGCGCGATCCAGTCGAGCGCGAGCGCTCGTTCCGCGAATGCGCCAAGCAAGTCGAGTTCGGCAAGCGCAGCCGCTACGCACTGGCAGTCGCCAATGTGCGACAGCAGCGTTTGCAGCAGGGCGTCGTAGAGCAAACGCTCGCGGGCCAGCGCCCGATCCTGTGCAGACAGCGCCTTGTCTTCGAAGGTCTTCAACTCCGGCGTGATGTAACGCTCGGCGTTTTTCAGCGTCTGGCGACGGCGGTAGTCATCAGGAACCTTGTCCGTCTGGCCGCGCGTGACTTCGATATAAAAGCCATGCACCTTGTTGTACTCGACTCGCAGATTCGCGATGCCCGTTCGCGTGCGCTCACGCGTTTCCAGGTCGATCAGGAACTGATCGCAGTTCTCCGAGATGTTGCGAAGCTCGTCGAGGTCGGCGTCGTAACCGCGCGCGATTACACCACCGTCGCGAATCAGCGCCGCGGGTTCGGGCGCGATTGCGCGGGTCAGCAACGCGAGGCATCCAGCCGGCGGCTCGAGCGATACGTCGATACGTTCAAGCGATGCCGCATTCATCTTCACGGCAGCAAGCCGCTCGCGCAGCTGGGGGAGTGTCGCAAAGGTATCGCGCAGGCTGGAGAGATCGCGTGGCCGGGCCGACAGCAGTGCAAGCCGCCCCGTAATCCGTTCGATATCCGAAATCTGCCGCAATGCTGCACGCAAACCGTCCAGGTTGGCGGTTGCAGGTGCGTCAAGCAATGCGCCGATTGCACGCTGCCGGCTTTGCGCGATGGTGAACTCGCGTGGCGGATGATGCAGCCAGTGCCGCAGCAGACGGTTGCCCATGGTCGTGCAGCATGTGTCCAGCAGCGAACATAAAGTGGGGGATTCTGTGCCGCGCAAAGTCTCGGTCAGTTCGAGATTGCGCCGCGTCGCCGGGTCGAGACCGATGTACTCCGATTCGTACTCCACCTTCAGGTTGCGCACGTGCCGCAGTTGCTGGCCCTGGGTGGAAGCTGCGTACAGCAGCAGCGCGCCTGCGGCGCCGCACGCGCAGGTCAGCGAGTGCGCACCGAAGCCGTCGAGGCTGGCGACATCAAGTTGCTCGCGCAGACGTTGCATGCCCGAGTCGATATCGAAATGCCATGCGGGCGCTCGTGTTGTCGCCCCTACGTTCGGCACTTTGAACGGCGCGTTGGTCGTGGAAAACGAGTCTGCGATCAGCGTTTCAGCCGGGCGAATGCGCTCGAGCGCCGCGCTCAATTGATCAGGCGCAACCTCGGCGAGGCGCAATGCACCGCTTGCCAGGTTCAGCCACGCCAGGCCGACGCTCGTGACCACACCGCGGCAGTTATGCGCCGGGCAGAGAGCGAGCAGGAAGACGTCGTTTTTGTCCGAGAGGAGCGCTGCATCGATCAGCGTACCGGGCGTGACCACACGCACGACCTTGCGCTCGACCGGTTTCTTCGATGTTGCCGGGTCGCCGATCTGCTCGCAAATAGCGACGGATTCCCCGAGTTTCACGAGCTTCGCCAGATATTGCTCGCACGAATGATGGGGGATGCCGGCCATCTTGATCGGGTTGCCGCCCGACGCCCCACGTTGCGTGAGCGTCAGGTCGAGCAGGCGTGAAGCTTTGACGGCGTCGTCAAAGAATAGCTCGTAGAAGTCGCCCATCCGGTAAAACACGAGCATGCCGGGGTGCTCCCCTTTGATGCGCAGGTACTGCTGCATCATGGGAGTATGGTGCGACAGATCGACGGCGCCGCCGGGTTCCTGCGCGGCGTTGGCCGGGTCTTGAGCGGTAGACGAAACAGAGATATGCGTACCCATCTTGAGTGCGTGAATTGGCGAAGGTCCTAAGGGCACGAGTGTACCGCGTCGGCTGGGCGCGGGAATATCGGCCAAATGGCTAACTAACCCGGCATGGAATAGTATTTCCCGGAACGCGGCCAATACGATTACGCGCGACAAAATGGCTCCTGGACCAAGCAAAAGCGCCGGACATGCAGGTGGTTTTACACCTTCGGGAATTTCAAGCAAGACCAATCAAGAACGTCTCGCCGGGAGTCAGACTGGCAGGACGGGTTCCGCAACGGCACCGAGTAGGGAGGATTGCCGAAAGGGTGGCTCTACGCCAAGGGTCAGATTATCTCTGTACTATCGCTTCGGCGTCAGCCGTCGCGGCCGTTGCGAGCGCGAGGCTTACCTCGGAATGAATCAGGTAGTCGGCTTTTACGCGGGCATCGATCAGTGAACGAAGCTTTTTACTGAGCGCCTGGGAGACAAAGTAATTGTCATTTTGTTTGCTGCATGCCGGATTTGCCAACCGAGAGATCAATCAACTGCTGATGACGTCCCCGCGCGGTCCCAACTGATCCTGGCGCGTGGAGGGCATTGTGAAACGCATTGGCAGCATGAAATGCACAGTAGTAAGCGCGACTGCACACCGCGCGATACTGCGGTTCGTCTAAGGCGCGCTTCAGCAACTCTGCTGCGCACTCGACCAGCTCTCGGGACGTGGAACTCAAGATGCCACCGCTTCAAAGACGACGTCGAATGCAACGTTCTTGCTGATGCCCGCCTTATCTTCAGCTCTCGCTAATTCCATGTTCATGTCGAACGCTTTTCCGGCTCCCACGGGTACCGTGAGAGAGTAAGTGACGCCGCTAAAAAAGTCGTCCGCCGACGTTACGAGCACCGATGCGTTCGGCCGGATCTGATGGCGCCGGAGGACCACACCGGCTACGTCGAGCTGCCGTCGGATCTGTTGATCCGAAATTCCGGTATGACGAAGAATGGCGTTAGCCTTCGTGACTTCCTGGACTTGATTCTCGTCCCATTTGATGCGTATTTCTCTAGCCCTCTCGATGAACGAAGCTGCTTGCCCAATCGCACCGGCTTTGTAGCCGTCCTCAAGCAACAAGCGTGAAGTAACCTGTTTCAGGATGTCCTGTCGCCGCGTAGAGACCCTGGGCGGCAGAAAACAGCCCCAGGTTCAAGCGGTTTATCATCCAGTCGAACGCTATTCGCAAACGCGGTTTCAGTTCCTGCCACGTCTCCAGCGAGACCTTTCCAGGCGCTGACTGCTTCCCACGCAGCGCACGTGTCCACCTTCGTCAGCGAATCAATCTCGTTCTTGATCTCCCGCCATTCACGCACGGGAGTCGTCAACTGCGACGAATTGAGGTAGTGTGAAGTGGTTGTCTGGAGAGCGTTGATTCGGTCAAGAATTTGTGCTGTTTTTAGTTGAGCTATCGCTTTCAATAGTCCTACTGTGCTGACGTAAGGAGCGTAAACTTGTTAAGGATTCTTCGCCTGTGAAACCCGGAAGTGCGAAGAAGTAAATCTTTTATGAAACATGCAGGTTGTTGTTGACAGCTTCGGCGCGTTGAAAACGTTGCAGATGTGCGGTCGTTTCAGCGCGGAAAGTGCCAAGACATCAGCCTACCGCGTGGGCTAAACGAGGGAACCCTGACCGGATGGCCAACGCGGGACCGGGCGCAATTTTAGTTGTACGTGCAGACGTCAAGAACGCGCCTCCAAAAGCAAAAACGCCGGCATGCCGGCGTTTTTGTTTTACCTCGAATCTAACGTAAGATCGATCATGATCGTCCCGCCAGAAACCCGACCAGCAGGACGAGTCCTGCCCAGCGCCAAGCGTATGCCAAGGCTTGTCGTGCACGAATTCATCGGCGTAACCGGCGGCGTCGTTCAGCCGTCCGGCAATGGCCCAGGTTGTGTCAAAACGTTTTTTTAAAGCGGCTAGAATTTCTCCTCCGATAGCGGAGGAGGAGCGATATGAAGC
>CALNPU010000163.1 GCA_940588625.1 uncultured Caballeronia sp. | reverse complement strand
AACAAATTCTCAACGCCGCAACGCGCAGGAAGCAAAAGGCCCGCACTCCGAAAAACGGTTATGCAGACCTTCCCTAAATATAACCATCCGTGAAGCTTATTTCGAAGCACACTGAACCCGTCGATTGCATAGATCTTCGAGATGTACCCGCTGGCCCTAAAAGAACTGTGCAAGCCGCTCACGTAACGAACGACTTGTCGCTAACTTATATCGCTCAATGTGATTTTCTGATCGATAACAGCATCCATTCAAATGATCGCCCAGCTGATGACCGCGTTCTGAATGTTCTTGATACAGTTTAGCGCCGAGGCGACCGTATCCAGACCCGGTGCCGGTGCCCCCGAATCATGAATGATATACGTAATCTCCAGTCCGAGCAGCGAGTCTTCTAAGCTCCCCTCGAAACAGGGGTTCAAAAAATTGGAGAACAGTTGCTAAATGTCTGCTCCGAGGAAAAATTCATCGAATCGGTGCACATCGCGCCACCCGCTGCGGAACTGTCAAAAAGGTGGATGGTTAAATGGTCCAGTCGAGAATGACCTTGCCGCTTTTGCCCGACAGCATCGTGGCGAACGCTTCCTGATAATCCTTCACGGGGAAGCGATGCGTGAGCATCGGCAAAAGATCGAGGCCGCTTTGCAGCATCGCGACCATCTTGTACCAGGTCTCGAACATCTCGCGGCCGTAGATGCCCTTGATCTCGAGGCCCTTGAAAATCACCTGCGTCCAGTCGATGGCCGTCTGCGACGGAGGAATGCCGAGCAGCGCGATCTTGCCGCCGTGATTCATCGCTTCGAGCATGCTCGTGAACGCGCTCGGCACACCGGACATCTCGAGGCCCACGTCGAAGCCTTCGGTCATGCGTAGGCCGGCCATGACGTCGCACAGCGATTCGTGCGATACGTTCACCGCGCGCGTCGCGCCCATCTTGCGTGCAAGGCCGAGCCGATAATCGTTGATGTCGGTGATAACCACGTTGCGCGTGCCGACATGTTTCGCGATCGCCACCGCCATGATCCCGATCAGCCCCGCGCCGGTGATCAGCACGTCCTCGCCGACGAGATTGAACGACAGCGCGGTGTGCGTCGCGTTGCCGAACGGATCGAAGATGGCGGCGAGATCGTCGGAGATATCGGCGGGAATCTTGAACGCGTTGAACGCGGGGATCACCAGTAACTCGGCGAACGCGCCTTCGCGGTTCACGCCGACGCCGATCATGTTGCGGCACAAGTGGCGGCGTCCCGCGCGGCAATTGCGGCAGAAACCGCACGTGATATGGCCTTCACCCGACACGCGATCGCCGATCGCAAAGCCGCGCACTTCCTGGCCCATTCCTACGATTTCGCCCACGTATTCATGACCGACGTGCATCGGCACCGGAATCGTTTTCTGCGCCCATTCGTCCCATTTCCAGATGTGGATATCGGTGCCGCAGATGGCGGTGCGCGTGATGCGGATCATCACATCGTTATGGCCCATGTCGGGCTTCGCGACGTCGGTCAGCGTCAGGCCCGGCGCGCGTTCGAGTTTGGCGAGTGCTTTCATGTTAGTTCTCTCTTAGATGATGCCAAGCGACCGACCGACGCGCGCGAATGCATCGACAGCGAGGTCGATCTGTTCGGGCGTGTGCGCGGCGCTCATTTGCGTGCGGATACGCGCGCGTCCCTTCGGTACGACGGGAAACGAGAAGCCGATCACGTAGACGCCTTCTTTCAACAGCGCATCGGCCATGCTCGAGGCCAGTTGCGCGTCTCCGAGCATGACCGGGATGATCGGGTGTTCGCCCGGAACGAGCGTGAAACCAAGCGCAATCATGGCCGCGCGAAAACGCACGCCGTTTTCCCTGACGCGCTGACGCCGTGCCGCGCCATCAGCGCTTCCCAGCAACTCGAGAACCTTGAGCGTGGCCGCCGCGATGCTTGGTGCGAGCGTGTTTGAAAACAGATACGGACGTGAACGCTGCCGCAGCAACTCGATCACCTCCCGGCACGCCGCGACATAGCCACCAGATGCGCCGCCCAGCGCCTTGCTGAGCGTGCCGGTAATGATGTCGACGCGCGAGAGCACACCGCAATGTTCAGGCGTGCCGCGACCATGCTCGCCGACAAAACCGACCGCGTGTGAATCGTCGACCATCACAAGCGCGCCGTAGCGGTCGGCCAGGTCGCAGATGCCGGCGAGATTGGCGATGATGCCGTCCATCGAAAATACGCCGTCGGTTGCGATCAGTTTGAAGCGCGCACCGGCAGCGTCCGCTTCGCGCAATCGGGCCTCGAGATCGACCAGGTCGTTGTTCTTGTAACGGTATCGTTTTGTCTTGGACAAACGCACACCGTCGATAATGCTCGCGTGATTGAGTTCGTCGCTGATGATCGCGTCGGATTCATCGAGCAGGGTTTCAAACAGGCCGCCGTTGGCGTCGAAACAGCTGGAGTACAGAATGCATTCGTCGGTTTGCAGGAACGCCGCGATTGCCTGCTCCAGTTCCTTGTGAACCGTTTGCGTCCCGCAGATGAAACGCACCGATGCCATGCCGAAGCCGTCGCGGTCGAACCCCTGTTTGGCTGCCTCGATGAGGCGCGCGTCGTCGGCGAGACCCAGATAGTTGTTCGCGCAGAAATTCAGCACGCTCGTGCCGTCCGCAAGGCGCACATCAGCCGATTGCGGACTCTCAATAACCCGCTCGGACTTGTAGAAACCGTCCGCGCGAATCTGCTCGAGCATGCCGCGCAGATGAATGAGATAACGGTCTTGCATGAGATAGGCTCCTGAAATGGATGACACCGGTTGCCTGTTATTATAGTGGCTCAATAATCTTCATCGGAAAATATCGATATACCGAGCGAATATTCGATATACCGAACAGCTTTATACGATAAGGCAGCAAATGGCAAGTTCCAGAACCCGGCGTTCAGCAAAGAGCGCCGCGGCTACACCCCTCCCGACGGCGGCAGCGCCGCCACGTGTGGGCGAGCAAATTGCCCGGTTGCGCGCAGAGCGCCGCATGACGCTCGACGATTTATCGCGCGCGGCGGGGGTGTCCAAATCGATGCTCTCCGAAATCGAGCGTGACAAGGCGAATCCGACCATCGCGGTCGCGTGGCGCTTGACCAATGCGCTTAGCGTGAGCCTCGACTACCTGTTCGCGCCGCAGAAAATACCCGAGGCGATTGCTGTGTCGGGCCCGCACGATATCCCGACGCTGAGCGGTCACGAGGGTAAATATCAGTTGCGTGTCTGGGGGCCGATCGAGCTAGCCGGTAAATTCGAATGGTATGAGTTGTTGCTGCAGCCGGGCGGGGTTCTTGTCTCTAACGCGCACGAGCCGGGAACGCGTGAGCACTTGACTGTGCTGCAGGGCATGATCGAGATCGAAGTGGACGGCGCGACGAAGCGCCTGAAGGCAGCCGAAACGGCGCGCTACGCGACAGATGAATCGCACGCTATTCGCAATGTCGGGAAAACCGAAGCTAAGGCGCTGCTGGTGGTCATCCACAGATGAGCGGAGCACCTGGCAGTCTTGTAAATGTCTCGCGGTTCAACGGTGCGACTCTCCGACTGCGAACTTCAAACATGTTTCTTCGAACCGTAGTCGAAGTGGCCGTCGAAACAGCAACGCCATACATCAACAAAAGCTAGTTCTCGTCACAGCACAGGACCAACGCATGCTCGGGCGGGGAATGTACAGGCCAACGATGTCTTCGAGCTTCTCGGCGAACTTCGGATCCCGCGAGACTTTAAAGCTCTCGATCAGGTGAGGTTTGAGACCGTTGGCGGCCTGCCAGATTCGAAGCACTGTGGTGTCGCTGACGCCGGCCTTCCTGGCGAGCGTGCGCGTGCTCCATCCAGTGTGTCGCAGCTTCAGACGTGGTCTGCGTCGTCAGGCGCACGATCTCAGCTCTATCGCGCGTGGCTTGCGCTCACTGCGCAGCAGGTCATCTTCTATCGCCACGACGCCGCTCTGAACAAAGCGTTCGCGCCAGCGCCCCACCTGGACCCGCCCGATCCACAACACGGCAGCGATCTCCCGATTGCCCATACCATCGGCCGCCAACAGCACAATCTGTGCTCGCCCCACCGCTCTTACCTCGAGGGTTTGCGATCTCACTATCCGCTCAAGCTCGATCGTTGTTCGCTGCTCAATTCAATCGGTCTCGCCGTCTTCACGACTCCCTCCATCTTCGGTACAAAGAGCATGACAATCGCAAAATTTATTGGTTCCGTTAATTCAGCAGCACTACGCTAGAATCGCGATCTTCACTGCCTCCCCTTAATGTGGAGGTCAAGATACTACGATTCGAGACTCATGTCGGCAATGCAATGGATACAATAGCGTTATTGTACGAGACAATAACGCTATGAACCTGGCAGAACTCCCCGATCTGAAGCTACTGCAGCTTTTCGATCTTCTCTACGATGTCCGCAGTGTCACGCGCGTCGCGGAGCAGCTCGGACAGAGTCAGCCGACGATCAGCATCTGGCTGGGACGTTTGCGGGAGCATCTGCAGGACCCGCTGTTCATACGTACGCTTGGCGGCATGGCGCCGACGCCGCAAGCCGATTGCGCTGATCGGTCCGTGCCGAGAGATTCTTGAATCACTGCGGCGCCTCGTTGCGTGGGAGATTGCATTCGATCCCACTACCGCAAAGCGGCAGTTCCGCATCTGCATGACCGACGTCAGCCACATCACGCTGCTTACTCGAATGCTGGCGCACGTGCGCGCGCAGGCGCCGGGGATCCGCCTCGAAGCGGCCAGGATCGACGGCAATACCGAACGCGCGCTGGAATCAGGTGAGGCGGACTTGTGATCGGTCACGTGCCCTGGCTCGGCGGCGACATTTACCAGCAGCAGTTGTACACGCAGGACTGGCTGTGTCTGATGAATAAGCATCATCCGCGCGTGCGCGGAAAGCTCGGGCTTAGTACCGCGCGGAAGGCCATGGCGCCATCGCGGCAGGGACCGGGGCGCAACTGCTGGAGCAGGCGCTTGTGCGCGAGCTGCCGGGTTTTGTCGGGCTCGGGGCCACCATCAAGAGCCCCGACCTGATTGCACGCTGCCTCAGCATATCGGCGAGACGCTGGCGATTGTGAATGACCTGTCGGTGCATCCGTGTCCAATACCGGTGGAGGGATTTGCCGTGCGGCAGCACTGGCACGCCTGCTATCACCACGAAGCGAGAAATCGTTGGCTGCGGCGATCTGGTGGCTCAGCTATTCAGCAGTTTGCGGTGACCTAAGTCTTCTGCAACGCGAACTCCCCATGCGCGAGTTCCTGTTTGAGAAAGTCGATGCAGACGCGCAGCTTTGCCGATTGCGCCGAGCGTGCCGCCGACATCGCCCATACGTCAGCCGGCTGCTCCCACTCCGGCAGCACGTGTTCGAGCGTTCTTTCGGCGAGCGCCTGTGTGCCACGTACGAGTGCCCGACCATCACGATACTGTGGCCGTCGCGCGCCCAGCGCAGCACGACGTCGCTGTGGTTCGACGCGAGCGATCCGGTGACCTTGGTGACCTTCACCGTGCTCCAGCCACCGGGTCCAAGCAGACGCCACACGCCAAATGGCTCGTCGGGCTCGCGGAACACCAGGCAGTCGTGCTGCGCGAGTTCCTCGACGCTCTTCGGCCGGCTGCGCGCATCGAGATAGACCGGCGCCGCGCACAACACGCGCGGGCTGACCGCGATGCGATGGGCGATCAGCCCCGATTCTTGCAACGCGCCGACGCGGACGTCGAGATCGAAGCCTTCGTCGACGAGATTGACGCGATGTGGCTGCGCCCGAGGCGCTGGCTCGCACTGATCCGCAATGCCCCCTTGGGATTTACCCGCAGATTCGACAGATCGTCGCGCATCGCGTCGACGTCCTGAAGGATAGCGCACGCCCAGCGATAGACCGTTTCGCCGTCAGACGAGAGCGTCACACGCTGCGTCGTGCGATGCAGCAGTTTCACCCCGAGCGTCTTTTCCAGCAAGGCGATGCACTTGCTGACGTGGGTCTGCGAATTGCCGAACTCATGCGCCGTGGCGACGAAACTCAGGCGGCGAGCGACTTTGCAAAAGAGCCGTAGATCACCGAGCATCGGTTCATTAAGCATGATCTGGTGATTATGGAGTGCAAAATCGTATAATAATAGTTCGAATCGGTGATAGTAGTCTCTGGTCATGCCTGGAGCACACCGGAGACAAGCATGATCAATGGCAATATCGGGCTCGTCGCCCACATATGGGCTATCCGACGCACGCTTTCAAGTCGCCGATGATTTACAACCCTTACTAACCCTTACTTCGAGCACGCCGGTGTCAATGCCGCCGTGGTGCCGATGGGCTGCAAGCCCGAACATTACCCGGCCTTCATCAAATCGGTTTTCCCGCTTGAAAATATCCCTGGCGCGCTCATCACCATGCCGCACAAGGTCCACGACCGGCGGCCTGCTCGACGACGCCACGCCGACTGTGAAAATCGCCGGCTCTTGCAACGCGGTGCGGCGCACGAAAGACGGCTGTCTTTTCGGCGATATGTTCGACGGCGAGAGCTTCGTGCGCGGCGTGCGGCGCAAGGGCTGCAAGCTCGAAGGTTCGCGGGTAATCGTCGCTGGCTGCGGTCGGCGTCGCGCGGCTCGACCTCTACGATGCGCGCGCCGAGTCGGCGCAAGGCTTGAAAGAGCGTCTCACGACCCATTTACCCGAGGCTCGAAGTCACGACCGGCAGCAACGACCCGGCAGGCTACCACCTCGTCGCGAATGCGACAACCAATGGGCATGAACGACGGCGATCCTCTGCCAGTCGATGTAGCGCGCATCGCGCCGGACACGTTTGTCGGCGAGGTCGTGAAGAACGAGATGACAGCGTTCCTCAAGGCGGTGCAAGCACGCGGCTGCCGCTTCCAGGTGGGCTCGGACATGCTGTTCGAGCAGATTCCCGCTTACCTCGAATTCTTCGGCTTTCCGACAACCACGCCGGAAGTGCTGCGCTCGGTTGCGAAGCTGAACTACTGAGCAAATCTCACTCAAGTTCAAGGAGACGACATGACGACGACACCCCAATTCGGCTGGTGCGGTCCGCTTGCAGAATGTGGTGTTGATGAAGGAGGCAGGGCTCGATTACATCGAGGCGCAGCTCGTGCCGATGAAACTCGAGGACGACGCGCTCTTCGCCAATGCCAAGGCGCACATCGGGGAACTGCAGTTGCCCGCGCTCGCTTTCAGCTATATGTTCCCGCACGACGCCCGCATCGTCGTGCCCGGAAAGGGACGAGCGACGCAACCGCGCTTACTTCGATCGCGTGGTGGAACTGCTGACGCTGGCATGAGCCCGCGTCGTCGTGCTTGGCAGCGGTTGGACGCGCAATATCCCTGAAGGTTGGACGCAGGCTCAGGCAGACGATGAATTCCTGAGAACGCGCATGGTGCGCCGACGCGCTCGAAGGCAGCGGACGGCGCTCGTGATTGAGCCGCTAAACCGCAAGGAATCAAACCTGGCGAACAGTGTTGCGGACGGCGTGCGGCTCGCAAAGTCGCTGAACCGTCCCGAAGTGCAAGGCCTCGCGGACTTCTATCACATGGACGAAGAAGCTGAGCCGCTAGACGAGCTGCGCGAGCACTGTGCGTGGCTCACACACATCCATCTCGCCGACACTGGCCGGCTCAGTGCCGAATGCGGATTTAAAGGCGAGCCACTCGCGTCGATGCGCGAGAGCACGGCATTCCTGCGCCAGTCCTGGAACGACGCATAACGCCTGGATAAACAACGGGTCGGCACAGACCCGCCACCGGTTCGTAAAGTGGACCAACCTCATTGGAGGAGACGAACATGGATGTCACATGGATGTCACTATCTCTGACGTGACGGCGGCTGACCGCGCGGTCGCCAAGTCAACAAAACGCCTGATTTCCTTTTTGCTTCTGATGTATGTGATGTGCTCGCGTTTCTCGACCGTGCCAACGTTGGCTTTGCGAAGCAGGGATTGCACGATCTAGTCGGCATTTCGGACGCGGCTTTTGCGTTCGGCGCCAGCGTCTTTTTTGTTGCTTATGTGGTGTTGCTCGAAATCCCGAGCAACCTTGCGATGCATAAAGTGAGCGCCCGTGCCTGGATGTGCCGCATCATGCGTGGGGCCTCGTGTCGGCCGCGACGATGTTCGTCCAGGGGTTCGCCGAGCTTCTACGCGCTGCGCTTCATGCTGGGAGCGTGCGAAGCGGGCTTTTTCCCCGGCGTGATCCTGTACTTGACTTACTGGTTTCCGGACCGCACCCGGGCGAAGGTCATGAGCCTCTTCTACTTCGGCGCGCCGCTCGCGTTCATGTTCGGTTCGCCGTTATCCGGCTATCTGCTGCGCTTCGACGGCGTACTCGGGCTGCATGGCTATCAATGGATGTTCATGCTCGAAGGACTTGCTGTGACTGCCGTCGGTGTGTGGGCGTACTTCTATCTGGACGACAGGCCGGCCGATGCCGGATGGCTAGACGACTAGTTGCCATGCTTCAGGCAGAGCAGTCCGCGAAGGTCCCGCACGGACCGCACGGTGCAGGCTCCGCACTCTCGGATCGCACGGTGTTGTACTTCGGTCTGGTCTTTTTCCTGATCCATATGGGTATCTCGGTGGTGGTGTTCTATCTTCCATCATTCGTCGGCAAACTCCTCGGCACGGGGCCGAACGCGTTGGTAGGCTTCGTCGTCGCGATCCCGTGGACCTGCGTGCTCGTTGCGACGTTCGCCGTGCCGAAGTTGGCAGCATGCGGCGACCGGCTCGTGCTCTTCGGCTGCGCAAGTCTTCTGATCGCTGCGATTGCCATGTTAGTCTCGGCGGCCTCATCGTCGCTAATGTCGATGATCGCGTTGTGTCTGGCGGTGGCGGGGCTGTGGGCAGTCCAGCCTATCTTCTGGTCGATGCTCACCAAATGGAATGAACGTCCCCACTACCAGGTGTGTGACGCCGAAGAGGCGGACGCTAACGGGCGGACGGCATCAAAGT
>CALNPU010000162.1 GCA_940588625.1 uncultured Caballeronia sp. | reverse complement strand
GCAGAAAACTGGTTCGACTTGTTCGCGGCTCCATTCTCTCAAGAGTCCGAGCCTCCACCAAACTCGGAACGGTTCAGGGCGACATCGACTTTCTCGACATAGACGGGGACTCTCGGGTCAAGACATATAGCGAAACAACGCTGCTATCCGAAAAATTACGAGCCATCCCTTCAACAGGAAACGAGAGGCCGTTCACGCAAGCAGGATATCTACGACATCCATTTTCTTCTGACGAACCATGGCGCAGATCCCGATAGAAAAGAACGCGTGCTTCGTCTTCTAGTCGAGAAGGCGCATTCCCGAGGTTTGGTTATTGACCGTCACTCGATGGCAGCACCAGAAATATTGGAGCGATCGAAACGCGAGTATGACCAGCTTCAGCAAATGATCGAAGGCGACTTACCCCACTTGGAGGGAGCCTTTGCAACGGTGCGGAACTACTACGAATCTTTACCGTGGGATTGATTTGACCTAGGTACAGGAGCAGCAAAGCGCTCTTGGGAGTTTCGAACTATGTGAAACGCGGGGAGCGCACGCGAAAGAAAAAGCTCCCTGAGGAGCTTTTTAAAGTTATTTGGTGGGCCTCCCGTGAGTCGAACACGGCACCAACGGATTATGCTTACCAGCTACGGTTTTCAACGCCCCTTTCGGGTTTGTGGTCTGGACTGTCTCTTGTCTTTACGACCTGCCCGTTCAGTCTCTACACGTTCTCTCTAAGAGAGCTTCGCTCGGGATTGCCACGCTGCCAAAGGCAGCAGAGGTTTCCCCGAATTTGAGCAGTTCTACCGAGGGGCAGAGCTAACTTACCCCAACGCAACCCATTCATGACTCACCATGCCGCGCTGCATGGTTTTAGGTGAGTCTTGCTAAGTCCGCTGCTCTAACCAAGCATGAGCTAGAGGCCCTAAGAACTGAATACTTTACCGTATCCCAAGACTATCAATGCGACGAACTTGAGTAGCCTGGACGTAACTTGATCACACAGATCACACAACCGCTTTTTCATCCTCTCGGAGGTCTGCGAGTCTGCCTTGAAATGGTCCATAAAACAAGTGCGGCGGACCTGTTCGGCCCGCCGCACTTGAGTCTCACCAACCCAACATCAATTCTCTTCCAGGAACGACTTCAGCTTGTCCGAACGGCTCGGGTGACGGAGCTTGCGCAGCGCCTTCGCCTCGATCTGGCGAATCCGCTCACGCGTCACGTCGAACTGCTTGCCCACTTCCTCAAGCGTATGGTCCGTGCTCATCTCAATACCGAAGCGCATCCGCAACACCTTCGCCTCACGCGGTGTCAGCGAATCGAGCACGTCCTTCACCACGTCGCGCATGCTGGCATGCAGCGCGGCGTCAGCCGGCGCCACCGTGTTCGTATCTTCGATAAAGTCGCCAAGATGTGAGTCGTCGTCGTCACCGATCGGCGTTTCCATGGAGATCGGCTCCTTCGCGATCTTCATGATCTTGCGGATCTTGTCTTCCGGCATTTCCATCTTTTCGGCGAGCATTGCCGGATCCGGCTCAAGACCAGTTTCCTGAAGGATCTGCCGCGAAATACGGTTCATCTTGTTGATCGTTTCGATCATGTGAACCGGAATCCGGATGGTGCGCGCCTGGTCGGCAATTGACCGCGTGATGGCCTGGCGAATCCACCACGTGGCGTACGTAGAAAACTTGTAACCACGGCGATATTCGAACTTGTCCACCGCCTTCATCAAACCGATGTTGCCTTCCTGGATCAGATCCAGGAATTGCAGACCGCGGTTCGTGTACTTCTTGGCAATCGAAATCACGAGACGCAAGTTCGCTTCCGTCATCTCGCGCTTCGCCTGACGCGCCTTCAGTTCGCCGGCCGCCATCTGACGGTTGGTCTCCTTCAGGTCCTTCAACGGCAACACAACACGCGCTTGCAGATCAAGCAGACGTTGCTGCTGTTCGCGAATCGCCGGCACGTTACGCGCCAGGATCACGCTATAGCCATGGTTCTCAGCGACGACCTTCTCCGACCACTCGAGATCCGTCTCGCTACCCGGGAAACGGGCGATGAATTCGGCGCGCGGCATGCCGCATTTGTCGACGACAGTATGCAGGATCTGACGTTCCACCTGACGCACTTCGTCTACTTGCGCGCGCAGCGTGTCGCATAGGCGCTCGACGGTCCGTGCGGTGAAGCGGATGGTCATCAGCTCGCTCTGAATGGCTTCCTGCGCCTTCAGATAAGCCTTCGACTTATAACCTTCCTTCTCGTACGCGCGGCGCATTTTGTCGAACCACTCGCTGATCAGCGAGAACTTCTCAAGCGACGCACGCTTGAGCGCTTCCAGTTGCGCAGCGTTGGCGTTGGCCTGAGCGGTGGTTTCGTCGACTTCTGCCTCATCCGCGCTCGGCTCTTCCTCTTCTTCCTCTTCGCTTTCGATAGCTTCCGCTTCCTGCTCGGAGAAACCGTCGGCGTCCGCGGCATTCGGGTCGATCAGGCCATCCACCAGTTCGTCCACACGCGTTTCTTCGTTCTGCACGCGCTCGGCCATGGCCAGAATGTGAGCGATGGTCGTCGGGCAGGCAGAAATGGCCATGACCATGTGCTTGAGGCCGTCTTCAATCCGCTTCGCGATCTCGATTTCGCCTTCGCGCGTCAGCAGTTCGACGGTACCCATTTCACGCATGTACATGCGGACCGGGTCGGTCGTGCGGCCAAATTCGGAGTCGACGGTGGAAAGCGCGACTTCAGCTTCCTCTTCAACTTCATCGTCCGATGAAGCTGCCGGCGCGTTGTCGTTGAGCAGCAGCGTTTCAGCATCGGGCGCTTGCTCGTAGACCGCCACGCCCATGTCGTTGAACGTGCTGATGATCCCTTCAATAGCTTCCGTTTCCGTGAAGTTATCGGGCAGATGATCGTTGATTTCAGCGTAGGTCAGGAAGCCGCGTTCCTTGCCGAGCTTGATCAGCGCGCGCAGCTTCGCACGCCGCTCCTCGAGCTCTTCAACCGTACCGGGCGCGCTTGAAGCGAACGCATCCTTCAACAGCGCTTTTTCCTTCGCACGCCGGTCGCGCGCCTTGACCTTTTCGACCTTGGCCGCAGGCGCGGCTACAGCATCCGCAGCGGAGGACACGGCCGGGTCGGCCTGCACGTTTTGCGCATTCTGCGTTGCGTCGTCATCGACGGGTACTTCGTTCAGCTTTTTCGTCATGGAGTTCGCCGTACCGGCTTTAGTCTCGACTCGCGGCTGCTGGACGACAGCCGATGGAACCGTGGATACAGAATATGCGCGCGCTGCCTTGTCCTGCGTACCCTTGGCAATGCGCCGCCCCGAGTCCTGCGCCGGTCTCCGCTTCACGACACGTACGCGAGCCAGCTTCGATCCTTGCTTCGTGTTGCGTTTCCGGCCCGCATTAGCAGCCGCTTCCGTTGCACTCGCTTGCTTGCCGACCGAATTTCCGGCCTTACCATTCCTGCCAGTCTCGCCCGCCATCAGGCCGACCTGATCCTTCGACTGACCCAGCGTCTTCTTGCCCACTGGCCTCACGATTTTCGCCGTCCTGGCCGGTCCCGCACTCACTGCCGACGCAACCGAGTTCTTTTCTTCGTACACAATGGAGGAGAGGGAACAGCAATCGCCCTGGTCCCCGACACTCCGGGGGGAAGGAACTGACCGGCTGTGGGCCACTGCTCGTTTCGACTCGCTCGAGCCGCGTACCGTCGTTTTCTTCCCGCTAGCAGTCTTAACCATGCGTGCCCCACCTCTTTCGCAAATAAGCACAAAAGTCAGAAAACAACTTGCCGAAAATTTTTAATTGTAGCAGTACGTCTTAAATGTCCCGACTCACCCCGCGCAAGGCCTTAATTTGAGCAGCTCTAGCCGATAAATCCGAAAATTCGGCAATTTCTTCCGCAGTCAGGCTCGATTGCTGCGCCAGTTGATCCAGCCGATTCCTGTAGCTGTCGTGACGCAGCTTGACAACCGTTGCATGCAACTCTTCCGCGAGCAGCTTTTTCTGCTCCTGCACGCGTTCGTTGGCGCTTTCGTCTGCCGGATCGCGCATCAACAGATCCCGTACATTTTCATCATAGGCGAGAATTTCCTGGAAGATATCCTCGTAAGTCGGAGCATTTGCGGCGTTGCGCAACAGATCCGACAACATCTGGAACTCCGCCGTTTCCCCCAATTCCCGCGCGTGCCCGATCACCTCGCTGAACAACTCGCCGTGCTCGGTCATGGTGACCAGCGTCTGCTCGCTGTCGTGATCAAGCGTGGTGTAAATGGCCGGGTACATCACCAGGTTGCGAAGCGCACGCTGCTCATGGCCCTTTACGCGACGACGCTCGCTCCTGGGCAGCGCCGCCCGGGCGACGGCTGCCGCTCGCGAATCGATATCACACAATGCCGCAATTTCACCGAACGGTGTATTCAGCCGATCAGCCAGCATGTGCAGGATCTGCACGCGCAATGCGTTCGCCGGTAATGCCTGAAGCAGCGGCTTCGCGTCGAAGAGCGCCTTGGCGCGGCCTTCCGGCTGGTCGAGTTCCTTGTCGTTCAGGACTTCGTTCAGCAGGAACTGCGACAGAGGCATCGCACGATCAACCTGCTCGCCAAAACCGTCGGTGCCGAATTCACGCACATAGCTGTCCGGGTCGTGCTCTTTCGGCAGAAACAGGAAGCGGGTCGTGCGGTTGTCGGCAGCGTGCGGCAAACAGGCGTCCAGTGCACGGCGCGCAGCGCGGCAGCCGGCCGAATCGCCATCGAAACTGAACACCACCGTATCCGTCTGACGAAACAGCTTCTGAACGTGAATTGCCGTGCAAGCCGTGCCGAGCGTGGCAACTGCGTTCGCAAAACCCAATTGCGCCAGCGCCACAACGTCCATGTACCCTTCGACGACCAGCGCGTAACCGAGTTCGCGAATGGCCAGCCGTGCTTCAAAAAGGCCGTATAACTCGCTGCCTTTGCTGAATAGCGGGGTTTCCGGTGAGTTCAGGTACTTCGGCTCACCACCGTCGAGCACGCGCCCGCCAAAGCCGATTACGTTGCCCTTCACATTGCGGATGGGGAACATGACGCGTTCGCGGAAGCGGTCATACCGGCGAGATTGGCCCTGGTTGTCGCTTTTCTTGCTGACAATCACCAGACCCGCTTCCACCAGATTGTCGTTCTTGTAGTCGGGGAACACCGCTTCCAGGCTCTGCCAGCCGTCGGGGGCGTAGCCGAGTCCGAAGCGCAACGCGATTTCTCCCGTGAGACCGCGCTTTTTCAGATATTCGATAGCGTTGGGCGCTCCGCGCAACTGCTTGCGATAAAACTCGCAGGCGGTCTGCATCACCTCGGTCAGCGCGACGCTGACGGCCTTGCTAGGGGCGGGCGCGTAACCCTCGCCGCCCGATTCGCCACCGCGCATGGACGGTTCCTGCGGCACGGTCAAGCCGACCGACTGGGCGAGTTCCTTGACCGCTTCGGGGAATGTGAGCCCGGTGTGCTCCATGAGAAAGCTGATTGCCGTGCCGTGCGCGCCGCAGCCGAAGCAGTGATAGAACTGCTTCGGCGGACTGACGGTGAACGACGGACTCTTCTCGTTATGGAACGGACACAAGCCCATGAAGTTCGCGCCGCCCTTCTTCAACTGGACGAACTTGCCCACCACGTCGACGATATCGACGCGGTTCAGCAAGTCCTGAAGAAACGAATACGGAATCACTAAATTGAGTTTTCTTGGTCAGACTTTCTTAAGCACTTAAGCAGGCTTGTTTCGTAAGCCTATTTGGCAAGCGCCGCTTTGACCAGGCCCGCGACACCGCCGTCATGTCTGCACGGCCCGCCAGCTTGGGTTTCAGCACGCCCATTACATTGCCCATGTCCTGCGGTCCGGCAGCGCCGGTTGCCGCCACGGCCGCCAGAAATCTCGGTGTTGATGGCTTCATCGGACATCTGCTCGGGCATATATAGGCCGCCAGAACGCCGAGTTCGGCTTGTTCCTTCGCCACCAGGTCGTCGCGTCCGACCGTCTGGAACTGGCTGATCGAGTTCTTGCGCTGCTTGATCATTTTGTCGATGACCGCCGTGATAGCTGCCCGTCCAGCGGCACACGCTCGTCGACCTCGCGTTGCTTGATTGCCGCTAGCAGCAGCCGGATGGTGTCGAGGCGCTCGGTTTCGCGGGCGCGCATCGCGGTTTTCATGTCGTCGGTGATCTGGTCTTTGAGGCTCATCGCTTGGGAACTCTGCTGGTGCTGTGTTGAGAGAATGCGGACGTCAGCCGTTCATGGCGCTAAAGCAAAAAACCCGCTTGGGACGTTCGTTTCCTCAAGCGGGATCATCCAGGGTAATTCGGGTACCTTTGAAGCCGGCCAGCACGACGCCGAGACAGTGTCGAGTGGTCGCTCGCGGCAGGGATCGCCTTCTTTCCTCATGGATCACCGCCCGGTTTTCACTCATTTTGCGCTCGCGCCGATTGCCGTTACTAACAAGCAGTATAGCAGGTCGAAACCAGGATTTCCCAAGGGAAGCAGCGTTGCTGCCGACACCGGCCCTTACGGGTGGAAGCCATACTGGCCATGCCTTTGCGGCTCTAGGCCCGGACCAGTTCAGCCGCCACACCCGACGCCCACGCCCACTGGAAGTTGTAGCCGCCGAGCCAGCCGGTGACATCGACGGCTTCGCCGATGAAATATAAACCCGCGACGCGCGAGCTCATCATGGTCGTGGATGAAAGCTCGCGGGTGTCCACGCCGCCGCGCGTGACCTCGGCCTTCCGGTACTCTTCCGTGCCGTTCGGCGTGAGCGTCCAGCGCGACAGTGATTTGCCAATCTGGCGCAGCGTCTTGTCGGGGAAGTCGGCGAGGCGGGCGTTGGTGGGTACGCGCTGTACGTCGAGCCAGTTTTGGGCGAGCCGTGCCAGCGCGCTCGGCGAGAAACGTACCGATTTGCTTGCGCGACTCCCGTTTGGCCGCGATCAGTTCGCCGGTGGCATCGACTCCAGGCAACAAGTCGATGCAGATGGGCTCCGACGGGTTCCAGTAGCTCGATATCTGCAAGACGCCCGGGCCTGATAATCCACGGTGCGTGAGCAGCAGGTCCTCACTGAATTCCCCACGGCTGCGACCCGCGCCCGTGCTGAGCTCCACAGGCACGGACAAGCCGGATAACGCCGCGAACGGCTCCCATCCGCAGGCGCGAAGGTTAACGGCACCAGGGTCGGGCGGGTATCGACACAAGCTTGTGGCCAAACTGCTTCGCTAGCCGGTACGCAAAATCCGTTGCGCCAATTTTCGGGATGGACAGGCCGCCGGTTGCTATCACAAGCGCGGCGCTTGAAATTGTGCCCGCGCTGCTGTCGAGGAAAAACCGGGCGCCGTCGTGGCGGATCGTTTCGACGGTGACCGGGCGCCGCCACGTTACGCCACCCGCGTCGCATTCGCTTTTCAGGAGCTGGATGATCGATTCGCTGGAGTCGTCGCAAAAGAGCTGGCCTTTGTGTTTCTCATGCCAATCCACGCGATGACACTTGAGCAGAGCAAGGAAATCCTACGGGGTATAGCGGGCGAGCGCGGAGCGGCAAAAATGGGGATTCGCCGATATGAAGTTGGCCGGTCCGGCGTTGATATTCGTGAAGTTGCAGCGACCACCGCCGGAGATGCGGATTTTTTCCGCGAGCCGTTCCGCATGGTCGATCAGCACCATGCAACGGCCATTTTGTGCGGCTACTGCGGCGCACATCATGCCCGCCACGCCCGCGCCGATGACTGCAATATCGTAGGCTTCCATGGCACGCATTGTAACGGGTGGTATGCCCGGGTTCGAGGTGGGGTTAGACTACATGGAGAGCCCAAACCCACCCACTGCTCTTTATTTGTTAATCCAGACACCCCCGCCCCATGCTTGTTCTAGGCATCGAAAGTTCCTGCGACGAAACCGGCCTTGCGCTCTACGACACCGAGCGCGGCCTGCTTTCGCACGCGCTGCATTCGCAGATCGCCATGCATCAGGAATACGGCGGTGTAGTGCCGGAACTGGCCTCCCGCGACCACATCCGCCGGGCATTGCCTCTCCTCGAGCAAGTCATGGCGGAAGCCGGGACGGTGCCAACGGATATCGACGCTATCGCGTTCACGCAAGGCCCCGGCCTCGCCGGCGCGCTGCTGGTGGGTGCAAGCATCGCCAATTCACTCGCCATGGCGTGGGACCTGCCGACCGTCGGGATTCATCATCTGGAAGGGCATCTGCTGTCGCCGCTGCTGGTGAGCGAGTCGCCGCCGTTTCCGTTCGTCGCGTTATTGGTGTCGGGCGGTCATACGCAGTTGATGCGCGTGACCGACGTTGGCGAATACGAAACGCTCGGCGAGACGCTCGACGACGCCGCCGGCGAAGCCTTCGATAAAACCGCAAAACTGCTGGGCCTGGGTTATCCGGGCGGCCCGGAAGTCTCGCGGCTCACCGAATTCGGTACATCCGGCGCCGTTAAACTGCCGCGCCCGATGCTGCATTCCGGCGATCTGGATTTCAGCTTCAGCGGGTTAAAAACCGCCGTACTCACTCACAGCCGCAAGCTTGGCGCGAACGTCTGCGAGCAATCGAAAGCGGATCTAGCGCGGGGTTTTGTCGATGCGGCTGTCGACGTGCTGACCACAAAGTCGATCGCTGCGTTGAAGCAGACGGGCTTGAAGCGGCTGGTCGTGGCGGGCGGAGTAGGTGCGAACCGGCAATTGCGTGAGGCGCTGTCCGCCGCCACGAAAAAACGCCGCTTCGAAGTGCGCTACCCGGATTTGTCGCTATGTACCGATAACGGCGCCATGATCGCGCTCGCCGGGGCCTTGCGTCTCGCACGCTGGCCCGATCAGGCCGTGCGCGATTATGCGTTCACGGTGAAGCCACGCTGGGACCTGACATCGCTGGCGGCGGCTTAAGTGGCCGCACGAACGTGATGCGCCATCTCAGCTATATGAACGCTTCCCGTTTGCGAAGGGTTTTTCGTGTGTTCTGGTGGACAGGATGGGCTGCAGTACT
>CALNPU010000161.1 GCA_940588625.1 uncultured Caballeronia sp. | reverse complement strand
TATCGCTCCTCCTCCACTATCGGAGGAGAAATTCTAGCCGCTTTAAAAAAACCGTTTCTTGACACAACCTGGGCCAATCTGTTTCTGCACTATGTGTTCGACGAATGGATGCGCCGCAACTACCCGGGTGTGCCGTTCGAACGTTATGCCGATGATGTAGTTTGCCACTGTCGCACCTTGGCGGAGGCGCAGGCGCTTAAGGCAGCTCTGGAGCAGCGGATGGCGCAGTGCTCACTTGCCTTGCATCCGCAGAAGACGAAAGTTGTCTACTGTCGCGATGACAATCTGAGGGAGTGCTTTAGCGTTCATCAGTTTGACTTCTTGGGCTTCTGCTTCCGACCGCGGTTCGCAAGATCGTGCGCCGGTTCGGTGTCCGTGAGCTTCCTGCCTGCAATCAGCCCGACGGCAGCCAAAGCCATTCGTCAAACAGTAGCACGTCGATGGCGACTGCATTGCCGACACACCGTGGACTTGACGGACTTGGCGCCAGGAGATTAACCCTGTGCTCAAAGGGTGGCTGAAATACTATGGCCGTTTCTATCGTTCGGCTTTGTACTCGGTGTTCGATTCGTTGGATCAGTACCTGGTGCGGTGGGTGCGCAGGAAATACAAGCGCCTAAAGGATAAAGTGAGTCGGGCACGGGAGCTGGTGGTCAAGATAATAAGACATCAGCGGCCGGGCTTGTTCGCTCACTGGATTCTGGCGCAACACGGTGGGTAATAGGAGCCGGATGAATCGAGAGATTCATGTCCGGTTCTGCGAGGGCCTGCGGGTGCGATTCCCGTGGGCTACTCACCTGCAGCCCCGCGATGTAGGGCACGATCTGCAGCGTCGAGGTGCCAGCATCCAGGTACACCGTCATGTCATGGTGCAACAGGTTCGTGGCGCAGCGGGCCATCGATTGCCTTTGCGGCAGTTCGTGCACCGCTTTGGACTGGTGACTGGGTTTACGTGCAACTGGCTGGCAATACGCACGCCACCCGTCACCGAATACGCCTGACCGCTTTCTTCCAGCAGAGAGATGTCGCGGCGAACGGTCATATGCGAGCAGTCGAACATCTCCTGAGCTGGTACACGCTGAGTACCTGTTACTTTCGCAAGGCGCGCGGCATGTGCTCACGACGTTGTTCGGGGATAATCGGCGCAGTGGTTTCTGGGGGAGGTGTCGTTCCCGCGTGACGTGGGGCTCTTGATCGTTACCCTCCTGGTGGGCGGGTCAACAATGACTGATATCAGGCTCCACCCGCAAATTACGCGGCTTGAGTCGCTATAAAAGGGGCAATAGGTTAGCTCTGTTTCTAGCCGCCTAGTAGAAGTGCGGCAGTGTGGGCTTACAGCCTTGGGGAAAGCAGACCGGATCGCACCGTAGCAGGAGTGACTGAGGGCCGAAGGCTGGCTGACATCTCCTTCATAGCCCAGTCGAGCCCCACCCTCTACGAAAGGATTTCAGAGTATCTCCTCGTATAAATGGATGACCTGCGTGGCGATCCCCTGCGATTTCTCAGTGTACAAGCTGGAATGAAAGCGACAGAAGGCACTAGCGGATCGACCCGAATCGATGGCTGTAGAACCAGGCACGGGGACTGTGCGTCCGATCACTGGATTTTCGGCTAAAAACGCACCATGAGAGGCATTTTTAGCTGTTTTAACCCGACATCACGGACGAAAACATGTCATCCGGGCAGCCTTGCCCCGATCTTCATCTCAAGGAGAGGGTTGAAGCACAACGAAAACTTGACAATCTTTAATTTTTGGTGTTAAAACTAAAGAATCATAACTTTAAAGCATGGTGCTCTATGAAAGTCAAATTTATGGTAGTACCTTTTCTTTTTTCTCTTTGAGGTCGATGCCTTAGTTAACCCTCCAAACCTTACCAACTGTGTTGCGAAGGTGTCAGGCATTATCACCGGTATTTATTCTGATACATGGAGTAAAAATATATAAATAAAAATCGGAGGCCGGTTTTATTATCTTAGTTTCACAACTAATGATGCAAATGTTAGAACAACATTCTGCCTGCTTACCCATGCGATGGGATTGGGGCAGAAAGTCACAATCCTTGAGTGTCAAGGCAATCATATAAATTCAATAATGGTTGAATAGAAGATATTCATTGATGAATTTTCTTGGTTTATTTATCAACCTGATGAAATATCCAATTCAAATAGACGGCCTTCTTGCTGACCCTCTCAAGGAAATCATTGCCACAATCCAACAACGCTCTTTCTACAGATTATCTTGCTCTGAGTTAGAAAAGATTTTTTAAGTTAACATATTCGTAAATGTGAGGAAATTTTTACGGAATAAGTGTTCATGAGAAACGGATTTCAAACTTGGTACCGTAACCGCTGAGCAACGTTTCGATCTTGACATCGATTGTGTCTTTAGTCCAGGTGACGAAGCGACGCCAGTGGTATTTGGCGTGCTTCCAGAGGGATTTCGATGAGATTGAGTTCTGGACTGTAGGGTGGCAGATAGAATAGCACCATTCGATGCTCGAGAAACCACCGGTCGATGATTTCCTGATCCATGTTGTGATGAATCGAGGCATTGTCGAGGACGATCACCGTTGTCAGGCCGGGCGTGTTTTCCCGTGCAATCTGGATCGAGAAACTGGATGACGTCGGGACGCTTGATCGTCGTGTTGCGCGCCTGGTACTTCAGCAGGTTGGGGCCGAAATCCAGTGCACCGAGAACCGAGCGTTCGCAGTGAGACTGGGAATACACGGTGGAGTTCATTGGCTGCACCGGGGGCGAAGCACTGAACCCGGATTGATCGAAATAGAAGGGGTTTGAAGGCCAATGGAACGAAAACGTACGTCAAGACGATAATTCATTGTTTAAAATTGATTTTTTTAATTGTATTCTCTCCTGCACACTTGTAAGTTAAAGGGTAGACTGTATTGAGGTTTTATGTTATTTTTGCGTCTTTATTTGAAGAGGAGGGGTAAAAATTATGTATTCCTTCGCAGTAGATAACTTGAATAAAATATTAGTATTTAGCGTATTAGGAGATATATTTATTTCCCCAAGCGTAACCTTCTCGCCCCCTAGCGATAAATTACCCTTATGGAGTTTTGAATTATATATAGGTGCTAGACCATCGGCCCGATACCCACCATTAGATAATTACAATTAAGCCTTAACTGCATCTGGAATGGGAAAAAAATTATATAGTACAAGTATCCAGGCATCACATTATTCCTTTCAACGTCCCCAAGTAAATTTTACGATATACTATCAGAGAAAAATATCTTAAGAAATTCACGCAGTTTCTTTATGCAATATGCAGATAATTTAAGATATTATGCCGCGAATAATGGCATGGATTGCAGTCTGTTGGGGAATGGTTAGGTTAGTCAATTTAGCGCAAGCTCAATGGTATGGTGTTGCCCAGGCTTCAGGTGGATTAATGGCACCTGGATTCGATACTTTCGAGCAATTTTACACATGGTTGCCTGGAAATTTATTCATTGGACCAAATAACCATTATGATGACCCTCATGATAGGTTTGAAAGTAATGCGAGTGTAGTCGTAGGTGCAGCGAACTTTGACATGCTTTCAAGAATGTCAAAATATGGGAATATGGTTCGTTTTAACAATGGTGATAATAGTGTTTTAAACACTATATAGCTGATCTAACAAGAATCGCGGCCCATAAACGTGTCTATGCACTTAATTCAGAAAACTGTTAATATTTTTAACGGATAGTATAAACTGAAAAATTCAAAATCTTCATTTTCGGGGAGCATTGAAGATAAGCTCATTAATAAAAATAATACTGGACCGGCACTTTCTCGCTTGGTGCAGCCACGCCGTGATAGACGTCTGCATCAAGATCTTTCGGCGATGCCCTGACCTGCTTGACCCACGCGTCGAAATTCGTGCCGGACGTCGCAATGGCGCGGAATTTCATGTCTGAAAATCCGTCGCCGCTGAAATTGGCCGACTCGCCGGCGTAATTCCCCGCTTCATTGGCCATTAAATGAAGCTGTGTCTGCATACTCGCCATGGCGTAAATCTGGCCGCCAAGCTGGGGAACAAAAAACGAATTCATGACCGAATCAGAAGTAATACGGAAATTAACCGGCGTGCCAACGGGAAATTCAAGTTGATTGACCGATGCAATACCGAGATCCGGATAAATAAACAACCATTTCCAGTCGAGCGCGACCACTTCGACGTTAATCGGCTTTACGCTGGAGAAGCGGTTTATACGGGTCCAGTGCCTGGGTGCTTTCCACGTCAGTATCGCGAGATACAGGATGATCAGGCTTAGAAACAGCCAGACGACAATTTCGATGGGAGTCGAATGCGCCCACTTCGGCGAGTAAGTGGCGGCTTTGTTCGTGACACGGTAGCGCCAGGCGAACAGCAAGAACAGCAAGGTCAGTGCGATCACCGGGATTACCACCAGCATGGCAAGGATCAGTGATTTCTCGGCGAGCCCCACACTTCCCTTGGGGTTCAGTACGTCGAGATTGCAGCCTGAGAGCAGGAGCGTCGGGCACAATGCCAGGTATCTGGCAGCCAGGTATCTAGGCCGCCCTGCCGATGTTTTCCCGTTCATTACTTAAGCCCCGTATTCGTTCTTTGCGTCTCCTTTCAATGTGGTTTTTTTTAGATTCGGGGTGATGCTATCTCAATAAGATGATTTGATTAACAACATTTTCCGCAAAAATCATTACCGGATATAAATCTGCGGCATGTTGCCGCAGATTTTCTCTCAATTTTAATTGTTAATTATTTCATAATCCATTCAATTTAATTAAATGGCAATTCAAAGTCACGCATTGCCCTCCGCCTCGTCAGGTGTTTCATCACGATGATGAAGCTTATGCGACACTTCATCGAGTTTGTCGCCAAGCACTCGTCGAACCACCACGTAGAACACCGGGATCAGCAGCAAGCCAAAAACAGTGGCGAACAGCATGCCGCCAATGACGCCGGTACCGATCTCGTGACGCGAGGACGCGCCTGCACCGGTCGACAGCACCAGGGGGAACGACAAGCCATCGACGTCATCAGGATCTGGCGCAGCCGCAACCTCGCCGCATGGAGCACCGCGTCGAACAAGGGTTATGCCCTCGTTTTGTCCCTCTACGGCGAATTACACGATCAGGATCACATTCTTCGCGGCAAGCCCGATCACGGTCACCATGCCAACAATCTTGAAGTAGATATCGTTCAGTATGCCACGCATCATGCAGAAGACCGCCATGCCTAGCAAGCCCAAAGGCACCACCAGCAACACCGAGACCGGAATCGACCAACTCTCGTCTCGTAAAGCTCTGCAAGACACAAGAACACGATCACGATCAACAGCACCATCAACTGGATCGCCGAATTGCCGGTCAATACTTCCTGGTATGACTGCTGCCCCGTCCAGTTCGCCGCGAAGCCCGCCGGCAACGATTTGTCGACGATGTTCTGCAACACGTCCATAGCCTGGCCGGTGGAATAGCTGGGCGCCGAATTGCCAACGATCTCGACGGCCGAATAACCGTTGTAGCGCGGCAGCGCCTGGCGGCCCCCAGTTCGCCTTCACGACGCTCGAGAACGGCACTATGTTGTACGGGCTGATCGACGTGTTGCTCGCCGACGGATTGACCGTCGTCAGATTGCTGACGGTAGTGGTCGCCGTCCCGGTGGTGCTGGCCGTGCCCGACGCGGCGTTGGAAATGCCGCTCGGCGTATAGGAATGCTCCAGTGCGTCCAGCCCCATCCGGAACGGCGCGTCCGCTTCGAGATAAACGCGTTTGACGCGACCACCGTATGTGAACTGATTCACGTAGTAAGGCGCGAGTTGCATTTGGATCGCGTCATAGACGTTGGTTAGCAAGAGCCCCATCGACTGAGCCTGCACGCGGTCCACCACCACATTCAACTGGGTCGCCGGGGTCGCCGCCGGCAGCGAGTTGGGGCGAATGCCGTACAGCACCGAACGCTTGGCGGCCGCTCCCAGCAACATGCCTTGAGCCTGGGCGAGCTGCGCGTGCGTCTGGCCCGACCGTGCCTGCATGTACATGTCGATGCCGCCAAACTGGCTCAGACCGCGAATGGTCGGCAGGTTTACCACGAAAATCTGCGCATCCGGAATGCCGTGCAGGATCATGTTGGCCTGCCCGATCAACTGCATTGCTGTACTGTCGCGCTGGCCCCAGTCCTTCAGCTTGATGAAGGCCATGCCGCTGTTTTCGCTGTTGCCTACGAAGCTGAAGCCCTTGACCGCGAATATGCCGTCGATGTCTTTCGCTATATCGCCTATAACTCAGCTTGTCGCTGATTTCATCCATCACCGTGCTGGTGCGTTCAAGCGTCGCCCCCCGACGGCAGGTTGACGATCACCAGCATGAAACCCTGATCCTCGTCCGGGACGAAGCTCGTCGGCAACCGCGTATACATCATGAACCCTGCAAGCGCGGCGAGCAGCAGCACACGAACAGGATCATCCAGCGCGGCGCGTGGCGGACCGCGCGCCCGACCTGGCCGTGATAGCCGTGAGTGAGCCGGTCGAACCCCTGATTGAACCAGCGGAAGACGACGTTCTTGTGCTCATCATGGTTCGCTTTCAGAATGGCGGCCGGCGCATAGGGCCGGCGTAAACGACATCGCCAGGAACGCGAACATTGCCATCGAAATCGCGATGGTCAGCGCAAACTGCGCATAGATGATCCCGGTCGCGCCCGGCTGCAGCACGGACGGCACGAACACCGCCGTCAGCACCACCGTGATTGCGATAATCGCACCGGTGATCTGCCCCATTGCCTTGCGCGTGGCGGCCTTGGGGTTGAGCCGCTTTTCGCTCACGATTCCCCCAGACATTCTCGATGACGACGATCACGTCGTCAACCACAATGCCGATGCGAGCACCATGCCGAACAGCGTGAGCTGGTTGATCGTGTAATGCAGTATCGACAGCCCGATGAACGTGCCAAGCAGGACCACCGGAATAACCAGCGTCGGAATGATGATGGCGCAGATGTTTTGCAGAAAAATCAGCATCACGATGAACACCAGCCTGATCGCTTCAGCGAGCATGCGCATCACGTCAGTGATCGACGCCGTGATGAATGGTGTGGTGTTGTACGGCACGCTCCAGGTCACGCCGGGCGGCAGATCTTTTGCCAGCGTCGCCATCTCCTCCTTGACCGACTTGGCGACCGCCAGCGCGTTGGCGCGCGGCAGCAGATACACGCCGCCCATCCCGCCCGCAGCCTTGCCGTTTGTAGGCTGCCACCGAGCCGTACGATTGCGTCCCGAAATCAATCCGGGCCACGTCACTGAGGTGGACGACTGTACCGTCGCTGTTGGAGCAGGATGATGTCGCGAAACTGCTGTAGCGACGAAAACAGGCTGTCGCCCGACACGATCACGGTAAACACCTGTCCCTTGACCGCAGGATCCGAACCCAATGCGCCGGTTGCGAACTGCGTGTTCTGCACGGTGACCGCATTGAGCACCTGGGTAGTTGACAGCCCATAACCCTGCAGCTTGTCGGGGTCCAGCCAGATCCGCAGCGCGTACTCCGAACCCAGCATGAACGTGTTGCCGACGCCATTCAGATGCGCGATGACCGGCTGGATTTGCGAGGCGATGATGTCGCTCAGCCGTACCGCATCAATAGACGGATCGGAAGGAAGACTGCAGCCCGATGAACAGCAGGATGTCAGGGCTGGCCTTGGCGACCCGCCCTGCTGGGTCACCGCGGCAGGCAGCAGGAGGTTCACCAGCGTGATGCGGTTCTGCACCTGAACCTCGGCAATATCCGGGTTGGTGCCCGTCGCAAAGCTCAGCGTGATCGTCGCGGTGCCGTTACTGCCCGATAACGAAACAACAGATTGTCGATCCCGGTGAGTTGCTGCTCGATCACCTGGGTGACCGTCGACTCCATGGTCGTCGCGTTCGCGCCGGGATAGGTCGCCGTGACCGTGATCTGGGGCGAAACAACGTCGGGATAGGAATCCACGCCCATGCGCTGCATCAGAATGACACCGATCAGGCAGATCAGGATCAGAATCACCCAGGCAAAGACGGGACGGTCGATAAAGAAACGTGGCATGAGGCAGACTCCTTAAGCGTGGTCAGCGGATGCCTGGGAGGCATTGTTTCCGGTCGAAGCCGCGCCAGGGCAACGGCTTGGCCCCGCCGACCTGCACGGCCTGCAGACCCGTCACTACGACCTGATCGCCGTTGTCCAGGCTGTTCGTGACGATCCAGTTGTTGCGATAACTGTCTCTCGTGTCGACAGTCTTTCGCTTCACCTTTCCGCCTGGCGCCCCACAACGAACACATAGGCGCCGGCGGTGTCGCGCTGCAAAGCTTGCTGCGGGACCAGGAAGACGTTGTGCTGCTGGCCAAGGTTGACGTTCAGCGTCACATACATGCCGGGCAGCAGTTGGCGCTGAGGATTCGGCACGCGCGCACAAGCTGACGGCGCCCGTTGTCGAATTCACGGCGACATCGGAGAAGTCCAGTGTGCCTGGCTGCTCATAGGAGGTGCCGTTGGGCAATACGATCTGGAGCTTGGTCTCGTCCTGGGCAGACAGGGCGACGTTGCCCAGTCCTTGCGCCTGGCGTAGCGTCACCAGATCCGCCGCGCTCATCGAGAAGTTTACGTACAGGGAATCGATCTGATCGACGGTAGTGAGCGAGGTGCCGCTAGAGCCGGCACGCTGGTGCTGCTCTGCCAACGATAGCGCCCTCGGTCACCTGTTGCTGGCTGGCAATGCCATCGATCAGCGAAACGACCTTCGTATAGCAGAGATTGATGCGTGCGCTTTGAACCGACGCCTGGTCAGCCTTGACCTTGGCAGCGTCGGTGCGCACGGTCGCATCGGAATTGTCCACGGTTTGTTGCGACACCGACCCAACCGGCAGCAACTGGTTGCGCTCCGCCGTCACTCGGTCATTGGCATACGTGGCCTGATCTCCGGCAAGCGTGGCGAGACTGTTGTTAAGCAAGGGTTATCCACTTAGGCCCAAACACATGCTGAGATTTCAGGTCTCGCGCGGAGATTTCGTCGCGATCTGGGCGGT
>CALNPU010000160.1 GCA_940588625.1 uncultured Caballeronia sp. | reverse complement strand
TGGAAAGGCATGCGCCGTTTGGCCGACATGCAGCCAAGCTTCAGTCTTGCATGCAATAGATATGCTTAACCGAAAGGCATACAACACGTTTATGGCGTTTTCATCCGCCACGGCGGCATGGCTCAAGAGCGCGCTAGCCATGATCGCAACCGACACCATCACCTTGCGGATCATCTGATTCTCAACGTTGATAAAAACGCGCTATATTACAGGGTTAGACTTGTTCGTTCGCTGCTAACGCCATCGACATGTTTCGCGCAGCTATTTAAGCGGGCGGTGGGTGCGGTTACGTTACACTTGTGGTGCCTGCCACGCAGGTAACCGCAGCAAAACGTGCGTCCTTGGATCCGGGTGATCCACGTCTTCGAAGGACGCCGCGACCGGAGATGAAAATGCGAACAAGCGCCCGAAATCAATTTGTCGGTGAAGTGATTGACGTCAAGCATGGCGCGGTCAATGACGAGATCCTGCTGCGCGCCAATGACGGCCTCGAGATCGTCGCGGTGATCACGCATGGCAGCGCGGCATCGCTCGGGCTGGCCGCCGGAAAGCCTGCGTTCGCGTTGGTCAAGGCGTCGTCTGTGATCGTGATGGTCGATGTAGCGGATAGCCAGGGTATCGGCCAGGGATCGTTTTGCCGGCACGGTGTCGGCCGTGACCCCGGGCGCCCTTAACAGCGAAGTCATTATTACGGTCGAGGGCGGCACGCAGATTGCCGCTATTTTCAAGAACGAAAGCGCGCAACGGCTCGTGTTCGCCAGCGGAAAAGCGGCAACGGCATCTTCAAGGCGTCGAGCGTGATTGTCGGCGTGGACAACTAGTCCTCTCGCGAATCCGCGCAACGCCAGTTCATCAGTTCAGTGAAATGGTCCGCAGGGTACTGGCACTGTCAGCGGATTTCGGTCGGTCTATCACGTACAACAGGTGATGCACCGGGTCTATAGCGACGCCGCGTGTATCCTCGAAATCGTTTGCGATGACCGTAACCGATTTATCCGGCACACGGCGGTCGAGTTGCATTTTGTATAGAGCGTGCCGTTTGAATCGATGGTCGGCAAGTCGGGTCCATTTATCTTGTGATGACCGTCGTGTTCAAGCCGCCGGCCTAGGCATGATTGAGCAACCCGGACAGGCTCGTCTTCAGGATCATGTTGTCAATCTGATCCGATAAAAAACGGCGTCGTCTTGTACGGCTACGCCAACGGGTTTCGCCAATCCCGTCAGCAAATTGTGTTCGGACGCGGCGTGGGTTGAAACATCGTACGTGATCAGGCTGAGGCCGCCCGTTGCCGGGCTGTTGCCGTTCTTGACGAACCAGGTCGAGAGTATTTTCCCCGTACCAACGGCGGCAAGTCCCAGTCTTCGGCTTACCGGATCGGGCCCTGACAAGATGGAGACGGACCTGTTCGCGTCAATGTCGAACACGGCGCCTGCCGTGCCGAATCCGAATAGTCCGACCAGCAGCGACCCGTCATCCGCAATGCACCTGGCTTAGCGTGTTCGCTTGTCCCGCGACCGGAGGAATAGAGGAAAGTGGTTTGAATGTCTTGCCGTCGGCCGATGAAAGCACGCTGTTGGTCTTATCGTCAGTGATGAAGAGCGCGCCGTCGGCTGGACGGATTGCAAGGCATTCGCTCGTGCATCAAGGGAGATTCGCTGCGGTGTGCTAGCGACTTGCGTCGAACCGCAACCGGATAACGTGATGACCGCAGCGGCCGTCAAGGCGCCGGCGACAGTTAGCGCGTGGCGCTTGAAGCGCTGGGAGAACCGTTGAGAAAAGTGCGAAGAAAGCATCGTATTTTCCTTGGGGCGGGGATCGAAGGCCACCAATATATCGCTTAGTGCCATCCTGGCGCGCACATGCGTGAATTTGTATGTTGCTTATTGCTTGCGCACTGACTCGCCGATCGCGACAGCAGCGTAATATTCACGTGGATATAATGCCGGACAAGCCATCTGAATCCGGCCCCTGGAGGATGAGAAATGAGTGAAGCCCACACTTCCACGCAGTCGTCGTGCTCGAAACCACTGCAAAAGCCGTCCTGTCGCTTGAAGGGGATTTCCTGCGACCGTTGACTATCGATCTTGCTGAATTCAGGGAACAACCCAACGTCGTTGCCGATCCGTTCGATCTGCGTTGCTATACGACGAACCGGTTTATCCGCAGTGTCGACACGTATCGGGGGGGAGTTGCTGAAAGACCTGATCCTGAAAGCCGGCCTAAGGCCGGAGCCGAAGGGCGAGTTCAAGCGCACGGTATTCATCGCAGTCGCGCACGATGGCTACGCGGTCACCTTCTCATGGCACGAACTGTTCAATACGCCAGTCGGCGAGCGCGTGATCGTGGCGCATGAATGTGGGGAAGCCGCGCGCTCAGCAGCGAGGACGGCGTGCCCATTCTGTTCTCAGGCGCGGATATTCTTCCCGCCCCCCGTCATGTATCGAGAATCAGAACTTGTGACGCAAGCCAACGCGGGCGGCAACCTGATTGTTCGCACCCGGTGCCCGAGTTACCGAGGAAGCTCGAGCTGGAACCAATTTCAGCCTGCACCGGAACGTTGCGGCCATTGATCGTATTGCTGCCCGAGGCTTTCTGGTAGATCACGAGTGCGTAGACGTCGGTCCGCTTGGACAGCGCATAGTCCAGTCCAGCATGCTGCTGACCTGATGCCATTTGCCTTCGAAATGGTCGTCGAGTTTCGAGAACGTATAGGCCAAGGCCTGCGCTCAAAGCGGGCGTAAACGCATATTTGCCGCCAAGTTCGTAGTTGTTCAGCTTCGACTCGGCGCTTGTGATCGGATCGAATGTCGTATGGGTCCAGTTACCCCAGATCGTGCCCGCGCCAATGGCATACCGCGCGCCCACGCCGAACGTTTCGAGGTCTTGCAAGCCACCGGTATTCACGTTCGCGATGCTGACGCTGAACGCCGGCGTCGCGCCATTGGGGAAGCGGATGTTGGGTGTAGGCCGTGCCGATGCACGGCCCTTGCGCGTAATTCACGCCGGCGTTGACCGTGCTCGACGACCCTTGGTGGTGCCAGCGCGGTGGTAGGCGAACCGGCAAACGCACCCGCTTGATTCGAGAAGCCGTACATCGCGCCGAAGGTCAGGCCCGCGAAGTTGGCGCTGCTTAACTTGACTGCGTTGTTGATACGGCTGGACGTCAGCTGGTCCAGGCTGTTGATGTGATAGGCGTAGTTGCCCGCGGGCGTCTGGCCGCCCCGTATAGTTGCCGCCGAGATAGTCGGTCGAGAACGAGTACTGGCGACCGAGCATGACCGAGCCCAGGCCTTTCTTCGTAATACCCACATACGCCTGGCGGCCGAACAATGCACCGCCTTGTCCGAGCGTACCGTCGCCCGAGCTGAAGCCACTCTCAAGCTTGGCAGGCCGCCATGCCGCGCAGGCCCCAGCGGCTACCCTGGGCCACGCCGTCGCCGTATTTGATAAGTTTGTCAGTCCGGTCGATGTAGCCGCCGTTACTGACGTAGCTCACGCCGGCGTCGATCAGGCCGTATAGCGTCACGCTGCTTTGTGCATGTGCAATTACCCCGAAACTGCTCAATGCGGCAGCCGCCACGATCTTCTTTTTCATCGTTATTCTGTTTTAGTTTGAGTTGTCGCCGTTTGTGATGCACGCCCACGTGTTGCTCGAGATGAACTGAGCCTTACAATGAGCCTTGCGGAATATCGGCAGCAACAGCAATATAGCGAATAGTTATATTCTGGCAAACTTTATAGATGTATTTTGTAGAATTGGCGAGACACGGACTTGACTGCCGGCAGCGCATGGCATACTGATTTTGAGTTGATCCTTCGCGTGACATCCGTGTTCGGTTAGACCCCTGCCATACCTCTGCGATACCCCTGATACCCGGCAATGACACACCTGCTCGCGACGCGCGCCGAGCTACTGGCCGCCTTCGCCACCCCCCATTCTTCCGGCACCGCGTTGTTAGCCACGCTGCTTGCCGCGCACAACGGGCCTTCTTTGCTTGGGTTGTCGCGGGAACAAGTCGCTTTGCTGTATGGCCGGCATTTCGGTGCAATGCAGCCTCCGGGCGTGGGTTTGCCGATCCGCTCAGAAGAGCAGGCAGGTTTAGTGAGCGCGCTTGAGGCCTTCCTCCTGGCCATGCTCAAGCGAATGACGCGGCCGACATGGCCGACACGGACTGTCTCGCGTCGATCATCGCCCATGCGTGCTTACGGCCGGACCATCTATGGCGAGATCTCGGGTTGACCGGGCGTGACGACGTCACGAACATGCTCAACCGATATTTCCCGGCGCTGGTGGCACGCAACGTTGACGGGATGTGTTGGAAAAAATTCCTGGCGCGTGAGCTTGCGCTGTCGCTGGGGCAGGTACCGCAGTCCGCGCCGGGGTGTCCGGGCTGCGAGGATTTCGGCTATTGTTCGGGGGTGAATTCGGCGCTAAATCGGGAAGCCGCGCCTGAGCGCCGCGGCTTCCCGACGCACTAGTAAAGTCGCCAATGCATGGGCCTGTCGGCCTCGTGTATGCTTTCGCGCATGGCCAAATCCGTGAAAGAATCCAGGGACTTCCTATCCCGTCAGCCTGAGGTGCGCTTTCGCATGTGCATTCGCCAGGCCGATGCCGTGGCAATCGGCCCCGGGAAAATTGACTTGCTCGAGGCGGTGCATGAGCATGGTTCGATTTTGGCCGCGGCACGCAGCCTCGGCATGTCGTACCGGCGCGCGTGGTTGCTCATCGACGAGTTGAACCGCACGCTCAAAGCGCCCGCAACGTCTTCGGAGACGGGTGGTTCGGCGGGCGGCGGTTAGGTGCTGACGCCGGTTGGCGAAAAGATCGTACGGCTTTATCGTGAGATTGAAGCGGAAGCGGCCAGGACCTCCGTGCCGCAGATTTCCGCACTGACTAGGCTTATGAAGCGCTGATCAGGATGAATGCCGCAGCAAGCCAAGGCGCAAGGGCTTAGCTGTGCCGCAGGGCAGAAGCGGGAGGCGGCGTATTGCCGGACTTGCCTGATTGCTGCGACGCCCGACCGAGCCGTGTCATCAATTCCACGAAGCTCGCCACGCTCGCGGTTCTTAGCGGGTGATAGTCGACCTGATGACGATCACATACGCGCTTGAGCAGATTCATGGAGTCGTGGTCGATACAGTCAACTGGAAACACGACAATGTCCGCGCGCGGGAGCGCTGCGACAAACATGCCCTTGCGGTCTTCTATGCCGCCATCGTGGACGACGAAATCGCCTCCCGCCGATTCGACCAGTTGCCTTAGTGCGGCATTTGAACCGGGCCGGCCGCCTACATAAACCACGACGCGCTTGCCGCTCAGGCCGGTCAGGTCCTCAGCCTTTGAACCGGCTTCGCTGCCCTGTGCTACCCCAGCGCCTGTTCAAGCGCGTTGCATTCGGCCTGGACCACGTTGAGCATGGCGATCATATCGTCCAGGCGCTGGCTCAGGGTCTGGCGCGTGGCGCTGCTCGTCGAGCGTGCGTTGCTCGGCGGTTTCCTGCCGGCTCGTGTAAATCTCGCGAGGCGTTCGTCGCGTGCGGCCAGCGCCTCGATTTCAGCCTCCAGATTGGTCTCGGACGTATCTGGGGCCGACGCTTGGCCTCGGGACAACTCGGCTACTTGCGCGCTCAGTGCTACTTGCGCGCTCAGTTGACGCAGTGACGCGTCGCGCTCCATAGTCAGCTCGTGGAGTTTTTCTTGTTGCCGCTCGATCTTGTCCTTGAGCGCCGCGTTCTCTTCTTCGAGTGCAACCAGACAGCGGATGTCGGCCCGGTTAGCCGCGCCCACGAGACGGGACAGCATATAATGATATGCAAGTCGCCGAACGCGGCCTGACACACGCTCATGATGGCGTGCGGATGCGTTATCACCGCCCAGTAAGCCGGCGGAATATCGCCGCTCTTGAGCGCGTCTTTCCAGAGTGCCAGCAGGGCTCCGGATCTTTCGCCACTTCAAAGCAGCGCACAGCGCCTGAGTAACGCGCATCCAGTGCCTTCTGCAGCCCCTTGGCGCCCGGGCCGCCCTCTATCGCGAGTTCCACCGCGGCATGATGAATTTCAAGGTCCGTCGCGTGCTACCGGTCGAGATCCGTAAACTTCGGCACGAGTTTTCTAAGTTCGTTCGTGCTCAGGCACGTGCCGATAACAGAGCAATGCAAATGCGAATCCAGATCCGATAACCACGCTCGGCGGTGCGGACTGCGAAGCTGTGCGTCGGCGGTACGCAGCCCCCCCCCATCCGCCGCGCCAGCGGGAGCGGCTGCTGAATAAGCGCCCGCGGCGCTGGTCAATTCACCGGACGGGATGCGAGCAAGGCGAAAGGGGGAATGGATTGCACATTTACCTCGAATCGATCTGGATGTCAAACGGCTGAACAGACACAATGGGTTCTAGCCTGTTCGATGAACGGATATCAAAATATACCATTGAATATAATGGTACGAATTCGGGCGGTTATTCAACGAAATCAACATTGGCTTGTGCTGGTCTGTAAGGCCTTGCCTTCGCGTACACGCCGCTGCTCGCACGCTCTCGGTAGTGCCGCTCCAGCACATGCTCGACGCACAAGCCGACGAAGGTGGCGTCCAGGTGCTCGAGACTTCGCGCAACCTGCTGAAGGCCAGCGGTGCCGCTCCCGGGAGATGCCTGGAATACCAGGTCGCGCTGTTGCTCGGCAGACCGCGCGGTTTCGATAGCAAACGTCAGGTCGTCGAGACGGCCGAAGTCGAGCGCGCGGGCATGATCTTCAAGCGAAGATAAAAGAGCGAAGATAAAAGGTTTCCGAGTGATTGGGCGGTTGTGGATTCGAGAGAGCGGGCATTGCCACGGATGTCCTCCAGCATCAGGACAAAACGGGCGACGCTCGCGCGCAGGTTCCGGGAATGCATCGACTACTTCCCTGATCGCTTCTGTACGCTCGGGATTGCGCGCCGAGTTGAGTGGCGTGACGCACCCGACAGGTCGTAGCGTAGCGGGGCGGGAGCGCGGGGTGTCGATGCCTGTTGCCCGGACATGGGGAAATCCTCGAGATGCATGATTGAACCGGTTTCTTTGCGCTGGTAGCGTGAGAGATCGACAGCAAACAAATCCATGATATTCCGTAGAATATAACGAATGCGGATTTTTTTGCCTTGGGCGTTAGCGGGTGTCAAATGCCGCCTGGCCGGTTTTTAGGCTTAAGCGGCAATGCGCCGGGTAAGGGAGGCGGAGCTAGGACAGGCTCATTTTTTCGGCTGGGTGGATCAGGAAGGGGTAGGGGATTTGGTCAGGACTAAAACTGCGGCTGCGGCTTGTTCCCATGAGAACAGGCCGCAGCCGCCGAGAGTAAAACTTCATTCAGAACATTCAGAATGTTGGCAACACCGGCCGGGTTTTGATCGAACGCTTGATCAATGCTTCCACCACGAAACGTTCGTCGCCTGCAAGCGGCAAGCGCGGCGGCCGGCCGGGGGACCAGCTCGGTGCGACCCCATTGCTTCGGCCAACTTGATATTTTGCACCAGTTTCGCCGAGACGTCGAGCACAAGCAGCGGTGCGAACCAGCGGTAGATCGTCCGCGCTTCTTCCAGGCGGCCCGCCTTGAGCAGCTTGAAGATAGCCACGGTCTCTTCGGGAAACGCGCAAACCAGCTCCGCAAACCAGCCGTGTGCGCCCATCAGGCAGGCTTCCATCGCGAGGTTATCGACGCCGCAAAAGAGCGCGTAGCGATCGCCGACCGCGTTGATGAGATCCGTGAAGCGGCGAACATCTCTGGCGTTACGTCAACGCCATACGCGAGCGGGTTGTTGTAGACCATGATCGGCAACGGACTCGCGCTCGCGACCACGCGGAAGAAGTGGTTGAGCGTTTCGCGCCGGTCAGACAAATAACGCAAACCCGGCAGCACCATATCTATCTAACCGTAACCGGCCGCGCCGTGCTTGACGCCTAGTTCAGCCTAGCGGCAACCGTCGAGGGTGCTGTTTTCAGCAATGGTCAGCAGCACGGGCACGTGTCCTTGTGTTGCATCAACCGCGATATCCAGCACATCCAACTTCTCGTCGAGCGAGAACGTTGACGCCTCGCCAAGCGATCCGCAGACGATGAATACCGTCCACGCCGGCCGCGATTTGCGCCTCGATATTCTTCTTCGTCCAGGCACTATCTATGCTGAAATCCGTATGAACTTGGTCGTGACGGCGGGCATTACCCCTTCCCAGATATGCGCCATGGTGGCTCTCCTAAAAGTGATCGGTTGAGAGCAGTCTAAGCATTGCAGAAAAGGCCGTCTTGCATGTTGCGCGCAACTGGGATGCCGATTTCGGCACAACTTCAAGACCTCAACCTTTCCAAGTGCCGGGCTTGCCCGTAGGGAAATCGGGCTCGTAGCGAGCACTATCCGAGGGCTCCGGGCTTCAACAAACTTGCTCCATCTATGCCGAAATCGGTATCAAATCCGTTGAGCGGCACCAAGACGGATCCAGTCCGAATTTCTACGATGTCAGCATGAAAATCCTACACTTCATCGATTCCCATACGGGCGGCGAACCCACCCGCCTCGTCACGTCGGGCGGACCGGATCTGGGCGGTGGCACCCTGGCCGAGCGCCTGGAAAACCTTCGCACGAAACATGACGACTGGCGGGCACGGTCACTGAGCCACGCGGCTCGGACGTGATCGTGGGGGCGTTGTTGTGCGAACCGGATGACCCCGGGTGTGTGGCGGCCGCCATCTTCTTCAATAACGTCGGGTATCTCGGCATGTGCGGCCACGGTATGATCGGCCGTGTCCCTCGCTTACCTTGGGAAGATTCAACCGGGCTCGCACCGGGTCCAGACGCCGGCGGGTCTTGTCGAGGCCACCTTGCATCGGGACGGCAGCGTGAGTGTGCGTAATATCCCGGCGTATCGATACCGGCAGGCGGTCAGCGCGAACGTCGACGGCTACGGGCCGCTGACAGGCGATATTGTCTGGGGCGGTAACTGGTTTTTTCTCGTGGCCGATCATAGCCCAGGTTGTGTCAAAACGTTTTTTTAAAGCGGCTAGAATTTCTCCTCCGATAGCGGAGGAGGAGCGATATGAAGCGG
>CALNPU010000159.1 GCA_940588625.1 uncultured Caballeronia sp. | reverse complement strand
TTTATGCTGGCTCTGCTGCTGAACCCGGCCGCTCGCGTGTGAGCCTAGCGATTAGACCGCTCGCCACCAAAACCAATCGCCAAAACCAATTGTTCAGGGTCAACTAGTTAGTAGCTCAGTTATCGAGTAGTCGTTGCCGTGCTTTCGGCTTGGTGGCCAGTAGCGTGGCGTATCCGTACCGGACGCCTGGTTCACTAGCACCGTGCGCCAGTGGTCCTTCGCGGCCCATGCCGCTGGAGCTTCGCATGCTTACGCCTAAAATCGACAGCCTCGTTCCCCATGTCCCGTTCAACCGGCGCACGTTTATCAAGGCTGCGGTCGGCAGCGGTTTTGCCGCTTGCGTGATGCCGGTGTCCGCGCAAACCATCATTACCGATAGCGAAGGCTTGGAAGCCGGTCCGGTCGGGTTCAAGGCCGTCGACGGCATGCTCGTGCCCGCGTATCTGGCGCAGCCCAAAGGCACAAGACGCACTTGCGGTGATTATCGTGATCCACGAGATTTTCGGCGTGCACGAGCATATTGCCGATGTCTGCCGGCGCTTCGCCAAATTCGGTTATCTAGCCGTGGCGCCCGATCTTTATGTGCGCGAAGGCGACGCGTCGAAATTCACGTCGATGCAACAGTTGAACGAACAACTCGTCTCCAAAGTACCGGACGACCAGGTGCTCTCATATAGACTCGACCGTCGCCTGGGCGGGCGAACATGGCTGTGATTTGCATCGGCTGGGTATCACGGGATTCTGCTGGGGCGGCCGGATCACGTGGCTTTACGCCGAGCGTAATCCGCAGCTTAAAGCGGCGGTGGTCGGTATAGACGCGTGGTGGGGCCCAAGACCGCGAACAATCCGGCAAATCCGCTTGACCTCGCGTCAAACTTGAAGGCGCCGGTGCTCGGCCTGTTCGGCAAGCTGGATCAAAGCATTCCGCAAGATTCGCTCGAGCAGATGAAGCAGGCGATAGCGACGGGACCAGCTGTCGCACGCGGCTCGCAAATCGTGGTCTATGACGACGCGCCGCATGCGTTTTTCGCGGATTACCGGCCGAGTTACCGGAAAGCCGATACGGAAGATGGCTGGAAACGCGCGCTTGCTTGGTTCAGGGAGCACGGGGTGAAGTAACGGGGAAGTGCGACGACGCTGCTCTTCGCTAGCTCGCAGCGGATGCCTCCGCGCGAGGCGCCTGGTGTGGGCGGCGAGGCGGCCGCCCATCCTGCCCGTCCATATCGCTCTGTCTTCTTCTCTTTTATCTCAGGCAGCCGCGCTTGTGGCTACTGGCCGCGATGCGTCCGCACACCATTCGCTCCAAGATCCCCCATAAAGCGCCGCGCCATGCAGGCCGGCGATCTCCATTGCCAGTGCGTTGTGGCAAGCCGTCACGCCCGAGCCGCATTGCAGCACCACCCTATCTGGCTGTGTCGTCCCAAGCAGGCCGCTAAATGCCTCGCGCAGTTCGTGCGCGGTCTTGAAGCGGCCATCGGCGTTCAGGTTGTCCTTGAAAAACCGGTTCAGCGCGCCCGGAATGTGCCCGCCGACCGGGTCGAGCGTCTCGTTCTCTCCGCGATACCGGTCCGCCGAGCGGGCGTCGATCAACACACGCTCGTGCGTGATCAGGTTGCGCACGATGGCGTCGACGTCGAACGTGACAGCCAGCGGCGCGCCGGCCTTGAACGTGCCTTCGGACGCAGGCGGAGCTGTATCGAGCGGCTGGCCGACCGCTTGCCAGGCGTTGAGGCCGCCATCGAGCAGTGCGACGGCATCGTGTCCGAGCCAGCGCAAAAGCCACCACAGACGTGCTGCGTACATGCCGCCCTGGGCGTCGTAGGTGACGACTTGCTGGCCTTCCTTCAGGCCCAGGCGCTTGAGCGTTGCGATCAGCGCCGCGCGTTCCGGCAAAGGATGGCGACCGTTCTTGCCCGTCTTTGCGCCCGACAAATCGCGGTCGAGATGCAGATAATGTGCTCCTGGAATATGTCCGGCTGCGTAAGCGGCTTGGCCCGCCTCGGTCGCGGCAAGGTCGAAGCGGCAGTCGACGATAAGCACACTGCCGGGCGCGGCGGCGAGGCGTTCAGCGAGATTGGTCGCGGAGATAAGCGTGGTGTAGTGCGTGTGCGGCATGACAGCTCCCGGGGCGAACACGCGGCCTGATGGGCCGAGGGACGGCGCGTTGCGGTAGTTAAGTTTCAAGTCTAAACAAAAAAGACGGGGGATTTAGCACATCGTCAATGTTTGTCGTGGCTGGTCGCACGGGACGGGTTGTTCCTGGCGTTATTTCGCCCGACGTGTGTTGGGGTAATACAAAAAATCGTCGCTGAATTAGGACGTTGCGCGTATCGAGACCCGTCCTTCGCCGCCAGTATCAATCACCGCGCAACTGTTCCGGCGCGGGCAATCCATACGCGTAATTCGTTCGACACCGGGCTTGTTCCGAGTCGAGCGCGCTACCCCACGTTACGCAACCAGCCGAAAATCAAGGATTGCGAATGGCGACAAAATCACCCGATGTTCCCACCCCGCCCGTTATAAACTCCGGCTCAATGAGCAAGCAACCACGAACAATTCCACGTCGTCTAAGACGGCCCGGCGCTCGACGAGCATCGGATGAATATCCGCGACCTTGCGCCCGCGCTCGTCGCCATCGCCGATCTGTTCTCGGCGGCCAACACCGAACTCAACGGCAACTCGGCGGATGTCCGCGTCGAGGTCAAGGGCAACTTCAAGTCGGGCTCGTTCCAGATCGAATTGATCTTCACACAGGCGCTGCTTGTTCAATTGCGTGACATGTTTGCCAGTTCGACCGCGACAGCGGTGTCCAATGCTTCGCCCATCCTGGCGGTAGTGGGTCTTGTTGGTGGCGGTGGACTGATCGGTTTTCTCCGGCAATTGCTCGGTCGGCGCCCCGAACATATTGAAGACGACAATGGTGAATCCTTCAGCGTCTGGATGACGAAAACTGAAGTGGTGGAGGTATCGAGGCCGGTTTTCCGGCTTTATAAAACGAGAGCAGTGCGCGTTTTCTTGCAAAAGGCACTCACTGTCTCCGCTCGAACTCGATGGCGTCACGAGCTTCGGTGTGGTCCAAGGAAACGCGATATCGACCTGGATATCGACAGCGTGGAACTGGCGGCGTTTGCTTTTGCAGATGAGCAGGAGGATGTGGTCTCCGATTTCACGGGCCGCAAACTGCTGCAAATCGAGTCAGTAACGTTTAAGGACCAAAATAAATGGCGTGTGCAGCATGATGGCCAGTCGGCTTTCTTTACTGCAATGGACGATGTCGATTTTTTGGCGAAAGTCAACGCAGGTGAGCGCTTCGGAAAGGGCGACGTGCTCGTAGTTGACCTTCAACACATTCAGATCGTTTCCAACGGCGCGCTACGCACCGAGTTTCGCATCCTCAAGGTCCACAAGCACCGCGCGCCGTTGCAGGCCGCATTGATCTAAGAGCAAACAGCCAAAAAATGCCCATCAATCCGATGGGCATTTCATTTCATGGCCTGCGTTCGGGACCGAGGAACGCCCCCTCAAATCTCGCCCAACTGCCGCCGCAAGAATTCATGGAAGTGCTGCATCCCTGACTCCATCGGGCTCTGATACGGCCCGACCTGCGACTCGCGGCGGTTCATCAGCGCTCGCCTTCCGGCATCCATGCGCTCGGCAATCTCGTCGTCTTCGCGTGCCGTTTCCATATACGCCGCCCGTTCCGCTTCGATGAATTCCCGCTCGAACAGCGCGATTTCTTCCGGGTAATAGAACTCGACGATATTCGTGGTCTTCTGAGGCCCCTGCGGAATCAGCCACGATACCACGAGCACATGCGGGTACCACTCGATCATGATGCCTGGGTAATACACCATCCAGATCGCACCGAACTCGGGCGGTTTGCCGTCGCGGAAGCGCAGCACTTCGTCGTGCCACTTGCGGTACGTCGGGCTACCCGGCTTTTCCAGGTTCTTGTGCACGCCAACCGTCTGAACGCTGTACCAGTCGCCGAATTCCCAGGTCAGGTCATCGCAGGAAACAAAGCTTCCCAAACCCGGATGGAACGGCGCGACGTGGTAGTCCTCGAGGTACACCTCGACGAAGCTCTTCCAGTTGTAATTGCACTCGTGCACTTCGACGTGATCGAACATGAAGCCCGAAAAGTCGAAATGTTTCGCCGGACCCAGCCGGGCCAGATCGGCGGCAACGTCGCGGCCACTGGACTCGAACAGCAGCCCCTGCCAGTTCTGCAATGGGGATTTGCCGAGGTTCAGGCAAGGGTTGTCCGCGAAATGCGGCGCGCCGAGCAACTGGCCGTCCAGGTCGTAGGTCCAGCGGTGCAGCGAACACACGATGTTCTCCGCTGCGCCGCGCCTTTTGAGCATGATGGCCTGGCGGTGGCGGCAGACATTGGAGAGCAGCTCGATTTGGTCCTGCTTGTTACGGACGAGCAGACGCCCTTCGCCCTCGCCGGGCAAAGCAAAATAACTTCCCGCATCGGGCACCATGAGTTCATGGCCGATATAGCGGGGACCGTGTTTGAATAGCGTGTCGATTTCGCGCTTGAGAAGCGCTTCGTCAAAGTAAGCCGTGACCGGCAACTGACTGTGAATTGCGTTCAGTTGCAATGCGTTGCTCAGATTGGACATTCCCACTCCCGTGAAGACGTGAAAGCAGTGAACAACCCAACCATCGAAAATTCGATTTAGGGAGCGCGATTATACCGAACCCCCCCTCAATGGGGCACTTAAGGTCTTGATTTGGGACAATTCCTAGCGAGGAGTTCCACACGGCGACGCTCTTTCTCCGACTTTTCAGAGATAGGCAGTGGCGGCCTGAGACAGGCCATAGGCATGGGTGAGAGCACGCCTGAGGTCAGAAAAGCAGCTTTTGCCGTAGAATGTCCAACTTGTTTCGTTTCCCCAAATTCTGACATTACACCCACGATTCATGGCGAAGACCGCAACGCAGGAAGGCTCGGCTAGCGCGGAAAACGCGCCGCTCCCGGAGAATTACGAAACGGCGCTGGCCGAACTGGAGGGGCTCGTAGGGCGCATGGAGAGCGGCGCGCTGAGCCTCGAGGAATCGCTAGCGGCTTACCGGCGCGGCGCGGCGCTCGTCGGCTTTTGCCAGCAACAACTAGAGAAGGTCGAGCAGCAGGTTCGCGTGCTCGACGGCGACACACTAAAACCGCTGCCCGCCGAGGTCCAGCGCGCCACTCAGGGCGCCGGCACAACGGCAGATAACGGGGACGACCTATGACTTTTGATCAATGGATGCGCGCGAGTCTCGACCGCGTGGAAACGGCGCTGGAGCACTATTTACCGGGAACGGACGTCGCGCCCACCAAACTGCATGAAGCCATGCGCTACGCGGTGCTCGGCGGCAAGCGGGTTCGTCCGTTGTTGTGCCACGCAGCCGGTGAGCTGACGGGCGCCGGTTCGCAGCAACTGGAAGCAGCGAGCGCGGCGCTCGAGATGATTCATGTGTATTCGCTGGTGCATGACGACATGCCGGCCATGGACAATGACGATTTGCGTCGCGGAAAACCAACGGTACACGTGCAATATGACGAAGCGACGGCATTATTGGTCGGAGACGCTTTGCAATCGCAAGCTTTCGTTGCGCTGACAGCGGACAACGGCCTAAGCGCGGCGCAGCAGGCGTCGCTTACGCGCGAACTGGCGCTCGCAAGCGGTTCGGTCGGCATGGCCGGCGGTCAGGCAATCGATCTGGAAAGCGTAGGCCGCAAGCTGACGCGCCCGGAACTGGAAACCATGCATCGCAAGAAAACCGGCGCATTGCTGTGCGCGGCCGTGCGAATGGGCGCACTCTGTGGCGAAGAGCCGGATGCAGCCGCCATGAGCGCGCTGGACGCCTATGCCGCCGCGGTGGGACTTGCGTTCCAGGTGGTGGACGACATTCTCGACGTCACGGCCGACTCGGCTACGCTGGGCAAAACGGCGGGCAAGGACGCGAAGGATGACAAGCCGACCTACGTGTCGATCATCGGACTCGATGCATCGCACGAACTGGTGGCACAACTGGGCCGCGACGCGCATGCTGCGCTCGCGCCTTTCGGCCCGCGTGCCGGTTGGCTCGGGGAATTGGCTGACCTGGTTGTAAACCTGGTGCACTGAAACATACGATAAAACGCGGGACCGGCGGACGTGCCTGATGCAACTGTCGCACCTCACGCATGCTGCTTCAAGCAGCGCCGGGCAACAACCGAACGGCTTCCGCCAGTTTTCCTAAATGGGACGACGATGTACGACTTGCTGAAAACCATCGACGATCCAGTCGCCTTGCGCGCCCTGAACCGCCACGAACTAAAACCGCTGGCCGAAGAGCTGCGTGCCTATGTGCTCGACAGCGTGTCGCAGACGGGCGGGCATTTGTCGTCGAATCTCGGAACGGTCGAACTGACGATCGCGCTCCATTATGTCTTCGATACCCCGCACGACCTCATTGTCTGGGACGTCGGTCACCAGACCTATCCGCACAAGATTCTGACCGGCCGTCGCGATCAGATGAAGACGCTGCGCCAGGCCGACGGCATTTCCGGCTTCCCGCGCCGCAGCGAATCGAAATACGACACTTTCGGCACCGCGCATTCCAGCACGTCCATTTCGGCGGCGCTCGGCATGGCGATCGCCAGCAAGCTGCAGGGCGACAACCGGTATTCGATCGCCGTGATCGGCGACGGCGCAATGACCGCGGGCATGGCGTTCGAGGCCATGAACAATGCAGGCGTGGCCGACGACGTGCCGCTGCTCGTGATCCTGAACGACAACGATATGTCGATCTCCCCGCCGGTCGGTGCGCTGAATCGCCATCTGGCGCGCCTGATGTCGGGGCGTTTCTACGCGGCGGCGCGTGCCGGTGTGGAACGCGTGCTGCGTGTCGCACCACCTATGCTGGACCTCGCTCGCAAGCTCGAGGAACACGCGAAGGGCATGATCGTGCCGGCCACGTTGTTCGAGGAATTCGGCTTTAACTATATTGGCCCGATCAATGGGCATGATCTGGAATCGCTGATTCCGACGCTGCAAAACATCAAGAAATTGCGCGGTCCGCAGTTCCTGCACGTCGTGACGAAGAAGGGGCAGGGCTACAAGCTCGCCGAAGCCGATCCGGTCCTCTATCACGGTCCCGGCAAGTTCAATCCGGCGGAAGGTATCAAGCCGTCGACGGTGCCATCGAAGAAAACCTATACGCAGGTATTCGGCGAATGGTTGTGCGACGCCGCGGAACAGGATTCACGGGTGGTCGGCATCACGCCGGCTATGCGCGAAGGCTCGGGCATGGTGGAGTTCGAAAAGCGTTTCCCGGATCGTTATTTCGATGTGGGTATTGCTGAACAACACGCCGTGACGTTCGCGGGCGGTCTCGCTGCCGACGGCATGCGCCCGGTGGTTGCGATTTATTCCACGTTTTTGCAGCGCGCCTACGACCAGTTGATTCACGACGTCGCGTTGCAGAACCTGCCGGTGGTATTCGCTATCGATCGCGCCGGTCTGGTAGGCGCGGACGGCGCGACGCACGCCGGCAATTACGATCTCGCGTTCATGCGCTGCATCCCGAACATGACCGTGATGGCGGCTTCAGCCGAAGACGAATGCCGTCAGATGCTGTACACGGGCTTGCAGCAGCCCGGTCCGTCCGCTGTTCGTTACCCGCGGGGCGCTGGCACAGGCGTGAAAACCGTCAAGAAGATGACCGCTATTCCGCTTGGCAAGGGCGAAATCCGCCGCGAGTCCACGCAGAAAGTGGGTTTCGGCAAGCGCATTGCGATCCTTGCGTTCGGCACCATGGTCGCCCCCTCGTTGGCTGCGGCCGAGGAACTGGACGCGACCGTCGCGAACATGCGCTTCGTGAAGCCGGTCGATGCCGAATTGCTGCGTGAACTCGCCACCACCCATGACGCGCTCGTGACCGTGGAAGAAGGCGCGATCATGGGCGGCGCGGGCTCGGCGTGCGTGGAAAGCCTGTTGGCGAGCACGGTCATCAAGCCTGTGCTGCAACTGGGTTTGCCCGATGTATTCATCGATCACGGCGATCCGGTCAAGCTGCTGGCATCGTGCGGGCTGGATGGCGCGGGTATCGCCAAGTCGATTCGCGAGCGCTTTCTCAATAACGTCGAAACCGATGCGGGCAAGCTGACGAAACGCGTCGCCTGATCGGCAAATGTGTGGTGAAGGCGGGCGTCGGGGACGCCCGTCTGGTTTTATCCGTGCGCGTCAAGGTTCGCGCGACGAAATTCACGCCACGGATAAGGAAAAAGAATGAATCAGATGAATCCCGCCTTTGCGATGCCCGATGTCCAGAGTTCGCTTGACGTCCGGCAGATCCCGATCCAGCGCGTGGGCGTAAAAGCAGTTCGATATCCGCTGACCATCCGGACTTCGGGCGGCGAATTGCAGCCGGGCGTTGGCGTCTGGAATCTCGACGTTCATCTTCCCGCCGATCAAAAAGGCACACACATGTCGCGCTTCGTCGCTTTACTCGAACGAACATCGCGCGCTGCTCGACGAGGCCGCACGGACCATGCTCACGGCGATGCTGGCGAAGCTCGAGGCGCATTCAGGGCGTATCGATGTGTCGTTTCCGTACTTCGTCATGAAGACGGCGCCCGTGTCGGGCATGCAAAGCCTGATGGATTAAGAAGTCACGCTGACCGGCGAGATGCGCGGTGGCAAGACGCAAATCTCGCTGAAAGTGCTCGTGCCGGTGACCAGCCTGTGCCCGTGCTCGAAGCAGATTTCGCAGTACAGCGGCGCATAACCAGCGCTCACATGTGACCTATCGCGGCGGAATTCGAGGGTGATCTTGTGATCGAGGACTTGATCCGGATTACGGAGGAAGAGGCGTCGTACGAGTTGTGGGGTTTGCTGAAGCGGCCCGACGAGAAGTTCGTGACCAAGCGCGCTTAAGAGACCCCGAAATTCGTTGAAGACCTGGTTCGCGATGTCCCCACGCAACTGAATGCGGACGAACGAAGTGTGGCAATTGTGGCGTATGTGCTTGAAGCCGAGAACTTCGAGTCGATCCACAATCACAGCGCCTACGCCGTGATCGAGCATGACAAGCGGGTGTTAGCCGCGACTGCTTGAAGTGCGACGAATAGGAATGAACGTCTCCCCCCGTGAGTTGTGGGAACAAGAAAGGTTAAGCGGACCTTCGCGGGCCGACGGCATCGGAGT
>CALNPU010000158.1 GCA_940588625.1 uncultured Caballeronia sp. | reverse complement strand
CTCTGATCCCAACTGTCCACGTGGACAGGTAGCATCGGAAAATCACTCGTTCATTGCTAGGGCATCCTTCAAGAACCACATACGATTTTATTGCTTGCACACTGTCCGTTAGTAGGTCGCGAAGGCCAGTAAGCTTCGTTGTTGCGAGCTTACCTCCAGCGGCGACCTTGGCAATGCGGTAGGCGTACAGATTCGTCGCTGGCGGGGCTTCAGAGGTGATTTGATATAAGCAAGCGGATGAATGGCGATTTCCCTACATCAAGACAATATCGTACTGCTCCTGACTCAGATTCGACTCCACCTGCAACGAGATCGGCTTGCCGATAAAGTCCGTCAGCATCGCCAGATGCTGCGACTCTTCCTCGAGAAACAAATCGATCACCTGCTGCGACGCCACCACGCGAAATTCACGTGGATTGAACTGGCGCGACTCGCGCATAATCTCGCGCAGCACGTCGTAACAGACGGTCCGCGGTGTCTTCACCTGGCCTTTGCCATCGCAGGTCGGGCAGGGTTCGCACAACACATGCGCGAGCGATTCACGCGTGCGCTTGCGTGTCATCTCAACCAGCCCGAGCTGCGAAAACTCGTTCACCGTCACTCGCGTCCGATCTCGCGACAACGCTTTCTTCAACTCGCCAAGCACCTGCTCGCGATGCTCGACGTTTTCCATATCGATGAAATCGATAATGACGATTCCGCCCAGATTGCGCAACCGTAGTTGTCGGGCAATGGTATGCGATGCTTCGAGATTGGTTTTGAAGATCGTATCGTCAAAATTACGGGCACCTACATAACCACCAGTGTTCACGTCGATAGTGGTCATTGCCTCGGTCTGGTCGATTATCAGATAACCGCCCGACTTCAGATCGACCCGGCGTGACAACGCGCGCTGGATCTCGGCTTCAATGTTGTACAGGTCGTAGAGCGGGCGCTCGCCCGCATAGTGATGCACGCGCGAGGCCACGACCGGTGTGAACTCGATCGCAAACTCGGCCAGCATCTGATACGTCTCGCGCGAATCGACCTGGATGCGCGAGGTCTCGTCGTTGACGAAATCGCGCAACACCCGCTGGGCGAGATTGAGGTCCTGATGCAGCAGCGAGGTGGGCGCAACTCGCTGCGCCTGCGCGACAATTGTTGCCCACGTCTTGCGCAGATACGCGACGTCAGCCGCGAGCTCCTTACTCGACGCATCTTCCGCAATCGTCCGGACGATGTAGCCGCCTTTTTCATCCGCAGGAAGGACAGCGGTCAGCCGTGCTCGGATGGCCTCGCGCTCGGTCTCGCTGGCAATCTTCTGCGAGATCCCGATATGTGGCTCCTGCGGCAGATAAACCAGCGTGCGCCCCGCGATACTGACCTGCGTGGACAACCGCGCCCCCTTCGTGCCGATAGGATCCTTGACCACCTGCACCATCAGCGCCTGGCCTTCGAACACGATCTTCTCGATCGGCGTGTGCGGCGCGTTCGAATGCGTTTCACCGGTAATACGGGGATGCCAGATGTCCGCTAGGTGCAGGAACGCCGCGCGCTTCAGCCCGATATCGATAAAGGCCGACTGCATGCCGGGCAGCACGCGCACGACCTTGCCGAGATACACATTGCCTACCCGCCCGCGCGATAACGTGCGCTCGATGTGAAGCTCGTGCACTGCACCTTGCCGAACGAGGGCAACGCGGGTTTCCTGCGGTGTGACGTTGATCAGGATTTCTTCGTTCATGGACTGTTTAGAAGTCGACGCGCGCCACGTGCAGGAGTGCTGCTGTTTCGAAAAGAGGCAGGCCCATGATACCCGAATAGGACCCCTCGATCCGTTCGATAAACGCCGCGGCGCGTCCCTGAACGCCATACGCACCGGCCTTTCCGAGCGGTTCGCCGGTCGCCGCGTAACGCTGCAGTGCAGCACGTTCGACGGCGGCGAAGCGCACTAGCGAACGCGATAGAACAGGGGTGAGCAGAACGCCGTCGGCGTCAACCACGGCAAGCGCTGTCAGCACCTCGTGATCGCGTCCGGATAGCCGCTCGAGCATCTCGACAGCGTGGTCCACGTTATCGGGCTTGCCCATGATCGCGCCATCCAGGATGACGATCGTATCGGCCACCAGAATGGGTGCCGCACGATGTCCACCCTTCAAGCGGCGAGCATACGCCGCCTGGGCTTTTGCTGTGCAGACACGCAGGACGTATGCGTCAGCCGCCTCGCCGAGCAACTCGGCTTCGAGTGCTTCGGCGTCTTCATCGGGACGCGGCAGCAGTAACTCGAAGCGCACGCCGAGTTGCTGCAACAATTCTTGCCGCCGGGGACTTTGCGACGCAAGATAAACAAAAGGGAAGCTGGACGATGGCATGTTCGCAGGTCTTGAAGGTCACGCCGGCTAGCCCAGGCGTGGTCATTCAACGCCCCGATGCCACGCCTCACACGCGATGATAGGGATGATTCTGCGTGATGCTCCACGCGCGAAGCTGTTCGGCAAGCAGCACGCGGACCATGCTGTGCGGCAACGTGAGACTTGAAACACGCAGCAGGACTTCGGCACGCGCCTTGACCTGTGGGTCGAGACCGTCGGCTCCGCCAATCACGAACGCCACGTCGCGGCCATCCTGCTGCCAGTCCGGCAATGCGTCGGCGAGTTGCATGGTGGTCCAGTCACGGACGTGTTCGTCCAGCGCGACAAGTCGCGCATTTTTGGGAAGCGCCGCTTCGATTCGCAGGCGTTCGGCGGCCATCACGCTCTCGGCGTTACGTCCCGATGAACGCTGTTCAGGCTTGATCTCGTGCAACTCGATACGCAACTCGGGCGGCATGCGTTTCGCATACTCGTCGAAGCCGGTCGCGATCCAGTCGGGCATCTTGTGGTTGACCGCAAGGATATGAAGTTTCATGGCGGCATTGCAACGTGCTTGATCCGCACTATGTCCGCCGTGATAACACGACGAACGCGCACGGCCCGCGTCAGCGGCGCGTGGTTTTGCGAGCCGGCTTGGCGGCGAGCTCGTCGTCGTCCGACACGCTCACCTGGGCGCCGCTGAAGCCACCCGGGCTTTGCAGCTTTACGCGCACGGGTTTGTCGCCCCAGATTTCTTCGAGGTTGTAGTACTGGCGCAGTGCCGGTTGGAGGATATGGACGACCGCGTAGCCGCAATCGACTAGCACCCACTCGCCAACCTCCCCACCTTCGGTGCTGATGACGTCGCCGCCCAGCCCCTTGACCTTGTCGCGCACGCTGTTGGCCAGCGCCTTGGTCTGACGATTCGACGTGCCGCTCGCGACGATGACACGGTCGAAGAGGGCGGTCAGGTGGGAGGTGTTGAATACCTTGAGGTCCTGCGCCTTGACGTCTTCGAGACCGTCGATGATCGCGCGTTGAAGCTTTTGAATTTCCATATTTTTACCGATGGTACAAGTGGTGTTGAACAATATAGTCCCATACGGCGGACGGTACATGACTCTCGGCGGCTATCTCACCCGCCGCGTGTGCTCGCAGGCGTTCTCCCAACTGCTCGCGCATCTCCGTCGCCGACACTTCCAGCTCCAACGCGGAATCAATCAGCAGATGGCCGTGCGGCGTGGATTGCAGCACCTCAGCTGGGGCGCTGCGCGCGGCAATTTCCGCGGCTACGGCGGGAGAAACCGTCGCGACGTCGAAACCCGCGCGCCTTTCCACGCAGACGTGCGCAAATTCGAACAGGCGTTTCCAGTCGCGCCATGAATCCAGGTGCACGAGCTGGTCGGCGCCGATCAAAAGTGCCAGCGACGCGTCCGCGCCTTCCCGTGCGCGCCAGCGGGCCAGCGTCTCCACGGTGTAAGTCGGGCCGTCATGGTCGATTTCATCAGTGGCGACGGTGACTTGCAGCCCTTCCGCATGCAGCGAATCCGCCGCTGCGCGGGTCATGGCAAGCCGGTGATGCGCCGCGGTTACGTCCTTTTTCTGCCATGGCTGGCCGGCCGGCAACAGCACGAGTTCGGTCAGGTCGAGCAACTCGGCGAAACGGCGCGCGAGGGCCAGATGCGCGTCGTGAATCGGGTCGAACGTGCCGCCCAGCAAACCAACACGTCGAGCGCAAGGGAGGTTCGATTTCAGTGGACGTTCCTCCTCGGGGACAGATTACAACAGCTACAGCGATCAGGACTTGTGGTCTGCAGCTCTTTCATAGCGCTTTCGTGACTTTTTCGCAGCTTTTTTATAGCCACTCCCGTGCCACCAGGAAGTCGGAGTAGAGGCGCGCTTCAGGTGTGCCCGGCTCCAGTTTCCAGTCGTAGCGCCATGTCACGGCGGGCGGCATCGACATCAGGATGGACTCCGTACGACCACCGCTTTGCAGCCCAAACAGCGTGCCCCGGTCGAAGACGAGGTTGAATTCCACGTATCGGCCGCGCCGGTATGTCTGGAATTCCCGCTGCGCTTCGCCGTAAGGCGTGTCCCGACGGCGTTCGATGATTGGCAGATACGCGGCCAGGAAGCTGTCGCCGACACTGCGCACCATGGCGAACGATTTGTCGAAACCGGGTTCCGAGAAGTCGTCGAAGAAAATCCCGCCGATTCCACGCGATTCATTGCGATGCTTGAGATAAAAATACTCGTCGCACCATTTCTTGAAACGCGGGTGCAGATCCGCACCGAAGGGTGCCAGCGCGTCCCGGCAGACGCCGTGAAAATGCCGCGCGTCTTCCTCATAGCCATAATAAGGCGTGAGGTCCATGCCGCCGCCAAACCAGAAAATCGGCGCTTCGCCCGCTTTTGTCGCGATCAGCAAACGCACGTTCATGTGCACGGTGGGGCAGTGCGGATTGCGCGGATGCATGACAAGCGAAACGCCCATGGCTTCAAACTCGCGCCCGGCGAGCTGTGGACGCGCAGCGCTCGCGGAGGCCGGCAAAGCGTCGCCGGCTACATCCGAGAAACCGATGCCGCCGCGTTCGAAAAACTGGCCGCCTTCAAGAATCCGTGTGCTACCGCCCCCGCGTAACCGTTCTTCCGGGCCGCGCTGCCAGGAATCGATGGAAAATTCAGCGCCGTCGAACGCGCCAAGCGTCTGCGCGATCTGCTTTTGCAAACCGGTCAAATAAGTGCGGACAGCTTGTACGTCGTAGGTTGGATCGGTCATCTTGAACGGTTTTACGGCTTGCGGAAAAAGGGCACGGAGTGAGCGAACCTTGGTTTAGTCCAAATTACCGGCCCCGCGTGCATTCCTTCTAAAACGACGCACTGCCGGACGCGAAGGTCCGGCAGTGCGTTGCTCAATTTGCTGCGTTGTCGCGTTTCCGGCGATGGTTTTTGACCACATTACCCGGTCACTTTATCCCGTCACCGTAGCAGCGGGGCTTCGCTTCAGCTTTGCCGATCCGCGGCTTTGCCGTTCAGTGCCCGATAACCAATGTCCCGCCGATACTGCATGCCGTCGAACACGATCTGATTGATCGTATCGTAGACGACGGACTGCGCGCCACGCACCGAGTCCGACAAACCCACTACGCATAGCACGCGTCCGCCCGATGTGCTGAGTTTGCCGTTTTCCAGCGTGGTGCCGGCATGGAACGTCACGGCTTCCGGCGTCTCCGGAGGAATGCCATTGATCCGGTCGTCCTTGCGCGGCGTGTCCGGGTAATTGTGGGCGGCCAGCACGACGCCGAGCGCCGTACGCTGGTCCCATTCGATCTCCGCCGTCGCCAGGGTTCCGGCAATCGCCAGTTCCACTACCTTCGAGAAATCGCCTTTGAGACGCGCCATGATCGGCTGCGTTTCCGGATCACCCATGCGGCAATTGAACTCGAGTGTTTTCGGGTTGCCGTGCAGGTCGATCATCAGCCCAGCATACAGGAAACCGGTGTAGCGGATGCCTTCCTGTTCCATGCCACGCACCGTCGGCAGGATGATCTCGCGCATCACGCGGGCGTACAGTTGCGGCGTCACGATAGGCGCGGGTGAATAAGCACCCATGCCGCCGGTGTTCGGACCCTTGTCGCCGTCGAGCAGACGCTTGTGGTCCTGGCTCGACGCCAGCGCCAACACGTGCTTTCCGTCCACCATCACGATAAAACTCGCTTCCTCGCCGTCCAGGAATTCTTCGATCACCACACGTGCACCAGCGTCGCCCAGTTTGTTGTCGGCGAGCATGGAATCAACGGCTGCATGCGCTTCTTCCAGCGTTGTTGCCACGACCACGCCCTTACCGGCTGCGAGTCCGTCCGCCTTGATGACGATGGGCGTGCCTTTCGTGTCGAGATACGCGTGGGCCGCTGCGATGTCTGTGAACGTTTCGTATTCGGCCGTTGGAATAGCGTGGCGTTTCATGAACACCTTCGCGAAATCCTTTGAGCTTTCCAACTGTGCGGCTTCCTTGGTCGGGCCGAAAATTTTCAGGCTGCGTGAGCGGAACAGATTGACGATACCGGCCGCGAGCGGACCTTCGGGGCCGACCACGGTCAGCGCAATCTGCTCTTTCTGGGCGAAATCCGCGAGTGCGGCAGGATCTGTGATGTCGACATTGAGCAGACGTTCGTCCTGAGCCGTGCCGCCGTTACCCGGCGCGACATAAACCATCTGCACGCGCGGCGACTGCGCGAGTTTCCACGCGAGCGCATGTTCGCGACCGCCGGAACCGACGACGAGTAACTTCATTTAAATCCTCGAAGATCTTAAGAAATTCATGGTGGCAGGAGGGCGGGCTGGTTCGAATTGGTGTGAACCGATTCGAACCGTTTTAAACTGGTCTGCCGTGCCTGATCCGCGGATATCTGCTTTGCCGTGCGCCAGGTCTTTGCCGGACGGCTGCCGAATTCCCGGCGGCTGCGTTGTTGACACGGGGAACTGTTTCGTGCCATCACACGGCTAAGTCACGCAACTTCCCGGCTGTCAAACGCGGCTTCCGGCCAGGTTCGGCCCACTTCAACGACTGTATCTGGCCTGTATTTCAGGCCCGCATTTCACTCACGTGCCGGTTTGGCTTTCGCATGCCAGGTAAGTCCGCAGGTTTACGTTCACGCATGGCCACCGCCGCATTCGCCTGCACACTCGTCCGGGCTCCGTTGTCCAAACAATTGCCTGAAGCGCGCCCTTTGCACATGCACCAATCGAGCCAGAAACGGCTGCCGGCGTGTCCGGCGTTCCTCCGCGCACATCCCGTTGGTCACGGCGCTCAGGCAAGCTCGGGCAGCGCGGCGGACTGCTGGCCGAGTTACCTGGCGATCATTCCACGTCGATAGTCGCGTTGGTGTAAACGTCTTGCACGTCGTCCAGATTTTCCAGGGTGTCGAGCAATTTCTGCATTTTCGCCGCGTCCTCGCCGGTGAACTCGACCTCGGTCTGCGGTTTCATGATGACTTCGGCCACTTCGGCCTTGAAACCTGCGGCTTGCAGCGCGTCTTTCACCTTATGGAAGTCGTTGGCCGGGCAAACCACCTCAATACTGCCGTCGTTGTTCGTTACCACGTCGTCCGCGCCTGCTTCGAGCGCCGCTTCCATCAGTTTGTCTTCGGACGTGCCGGGAGCGAACAGGAACTGACCGACGTGATCGAACATGAAGGCCACCGAGCCGTCCGTGCCCATGTTGCCGCCGAACTTGGAGAACGCATGGCGGACTTCCGCGACGGTCCGGGTACGGTTGTCCGTCATGGTGTCCACAATGATCGCCGCGCCGCCGATACCGTAGCCTTCGTAGCGAATTTCTTCATACGTCGCGCCGTCGACGCCACCCACGCCGCGCTGGATCGCGCGGTTGATGTTGTCTTTGGGCATGTTGGCGTCGTAGGCCTTTTCGATGGAGAGTCGCAGGCGCGGGTTCGTGTCCATTTCTCCGCCGCCCATGCGTGCAGCCACCTGAATTTCCTTGATAAGACGCGTCCAGACCTTGCCACGCTTGGCGTCGGTCGCCGCTTTCTTATGCTTGATGTTGGCCCATTTTGAATGACCCGCCATACCTTTCTCCATCGCGCGCGAGCTTTTCTCGCACATCTGTGTGTCAATAATGCCGGCAGATACAGCGTTTTTCGCTGGCCGGCATTTTATGTTTGCGCTGCATGGTTGCAGGGCTTAAATGGCAGGGCGTGGCACGGCGCACGCCCTGTTTTTGCGGTTCTGCGGCGCCGGGCTGGTTTCTGATAATTCGCGATTCCACAAACCCGCGGATCGACCAGGCAACTCAGCCACCGGCAACCTGTCGCTGGCCGAATGACGCCGGCCCAGGGGCCAACTCAGACGCCAGCCAATCATTTAACGCGCGAACCGCTTATTTGGCGGACCCGAATTTTATCATGGCGCGCCGGTTCGGCAGGCTTTGGCCTTGCTCTGAAGGTCCGCGCGTCCTTTCATGTCCCTGTGCCCGCGGGTCCCGTGTTATTTCTTAGTGCCGAACAGCCGGTCACCCGCGTCGATCAGGCCCGGCATGATCGATATACGCGTGCTCGTTCAAATGCGAATCGAGCGAGGCCACGTACAGTTTCACGTTCGGGTGGGCGTCGGAGAAAACCTTCACGCCTTTAGGCGCCACGAAAATGATGTTCTCGCCGAGCACCTTGCGCCGCTTCATCACGTCCACGGCATGCACTGCCGAATAGCCGCGCCACCATTGGATCGCACAGGATGAAGACGCGTTCTTCCAGGTCGGGTGGCAGACGCACAAGATACTCGACCGGCCGGTGATCTTCCGCGCGATACACGCTGATATGGCCGACCCGCGCCGACGGAATCAGGTCCAGCAGCCCGTCCGACATGCCAATGCCGGCTCGCAGCACCGGCACGATAGCCAGCTTCTTGCCGGCGATCACGGGCGAGTCGACGGTGACCAGAGGGGTTTCGACGCGCTTCGTGGTCAGCGGCAGGTTGCGGATGATCCATAACCCATCAACAGTGTGATTTCGCGCAGCAACTCGCGGAACGTGCGCGTGGACGTGTCCTTGTCCCGCATGTGCGTCAGCTTGTGCTGGATCAGCGGGTGGCTGAGGATGAAGAGATCGGGGAAGCGGCTGTCCTGTTTAATGGAATTCGCACGGTTGCCGCGGCATTAGGTGTGGATTCGAGTGAATCGGGTGATTCGTGTTCGGTTCTGAAGCCGTGTCTCTCCCGCCACAAGGCGGTTTTGCATGGCTGCGCTCAAGCAATGACGCCAGTTTACCCAACTGTTGACGGCTGCGTAAAAGACCGCGGCATAAACGGCGACAGGAGCCCGAGCGAATCGGTCAACAACAAAGGGGC
>CALNPU010000157.1 GCA_940588625.1 uncultured Caballeronia sp. | reverse complement strand
GCCCCTTTGTTGTTGACCGATTCGCTCGGGCTCCTGTCGCCGTTTATGCCGCGGTCTTTTACGCAGCCGTCAACAGCCCTGAACAGGTCCTCCAACGCCAGCGCATTAAGCCAGCGCATTAAATATGCGTGTCCGTGCGGCGGTCTCGGCATCGAGGTCACGCCGGCGCGCGGACCGCGCAGGCTCTTGTGGGTCGTGGTGGTGACGAAGTCGGCGTGCGGCACCGGGTTCGGATATTCACCCACGGCGATCAGGCCGGCGTAGTGGGCCATGTCGACCATGAACAGCGCGCCGATGGACTTCGCAACCTTGCTGATACGTTCGAAATCGATGCGCAACGCAAAGGCCGATGCGCCGGCAATAATCAGCTTGGGCTTCTTCTCTTCAGCTAGCTTCTGCAGCGCGTCGTAATCGATGTCTTTGTTGGCGTCGAGGCCGTAGCTCGCCACGTTGAACCACTTGCCGCTCATGTTCAGCGCCATGCCGTGGGTCAGGTGACCGTCTTCGGCGAGGCTCATGCCCATGATGGTGTCACCCGGCGTCAGCATCGCGAAGAACACGCCCTGGTTGGCTTGCGAACCGGAGTTGGGCTGCACGTTGGCGGCTTCGGCGCCGAACAGTTGCCTTCACCCGGTCGATGGCAAGCTGCTCGACGACGTCAACAAACTCACAGCCACCGTAGTAGCGCTTGCCGGGATAGCCCTCAGCGTATTTATTGGTCAGTTGCGAACCTTGCGCCTCCATCACGGCTGGCGAGGTGTAGTTTTCCGAGGCGATGAGTTCGATGTGTTCTTCCTGGCGCCGGTCTTCCTTCTGGATGGCAGCAAACAGCTCGGGATCGATCTGGTCAAGCGTGAAACGGCTACGTTCAAACATGGCGGGGACTCAAAAGTAAGAAATCCCGGGGGCGACCCGGGATGGATTGAATAGGGGCGTGCCGCGCTGGTCCGATTCGAACCGGCGCGGCCAAGCAAACAAACGCACCGTGCAAAACGGCGCGTCTGCCTTAGGCGGAAGTGCGCAGCTTCTTGGCCGCTGCCACCATGTTGGTCAGCGCCGGAATGACTTCTTCCCACTGGCGCGTCTTAAGGCCGCAGTCCGGGTTCACCCACAGGCGTTGTGCCGGAATGCATTCAGCCGCCTTCTTCATCAGTTGAACGATGTGTTCTTCGGTCGGGATGTTCGGCGAGTGAATGTCGTACACACCCGGTCCGATCTCGTTCGGGTAGTTGAAGTTGTCGAACACCTCCAGCAACTCCATATCCGAGCGCGATGTCTCGATGGTGATGACGTCAGCGTCCATGTCGGTGATCGACGCAATGATGTCGTTGAACTCCGAATAGCACATATGCGTGTGGATCTGCGTTTCGTCATCTACGCCATTGGCGGTGATACGGAACGACGTCACTGCCCAGTCGAGGTATTCACCCCACTGCGACTTGCGCAGCGGCAGGCCTTCGCGCAAGGCCGCTTCGTCGATCTGGATCACGCGCACACCGGCCTTCTCGAGGTCCAGCACTTCTTCGCGGATCGCCAGTGCGAGCTGGTAGCACGACACTGAACGCGGTTGGTCGTCACGCACGAAGGACCAGTTCAGGATCGTGACCGGGCCGGTCAGCATGCCCTTCATCGGCTTGCTGGTCAGCGATTGCGCGTACTTGATCCATTCGACGGTCATCGCCTTCGGGCGGCTGATGTCACCGAACAGGATAGGCGGCTTGACGCAACGCGAACCATACGACTGCACCCAGCCGAACTGGCTGAAGGCGTAGCCATCGAGCTGTTCGCCGAAGTATTCGACCATGTCGTTACGCTCAGCTTCACCATGCACCAGCACGTCCAGCCCCAGCGCTTCCTGCTCGCGCACGCTGCGTTCGATCTCGGCGCGCATTGCGACCTTGTAACCAGCTTCGTCCAATTCACCGCTCTTGAATTGGCTGCGCGCGTGGCGGATCGTGCCAGTCTGCGGGAACGAGCCGATGGTCGTGGTCGGGTAAGCCGGCAGGTTCAGCAGGGCAGCCTGCTTGTTGGCGCGCGCCGGGTAGGCGTTCTTGCGCTGACCCAGTGCCGGACTGATCTTCGCGAGGGCAGCCTTCACAGTCGGGTTGTTCACACACGGCGACGCACGACGGGCGGCAATAGCGGCACTGTTAGCGGCCAGTTCCGCCTTGACAGCGTCACGGCCGTTGTTCAGCGCAGCGGCCAGCACCTTCAGTTCGCCTAGCTTTTGCAGTGCGAAGGCGAGCCACGAACGGACTTCCGCATCCAGCTTCTGCTCGCTGTCGAGATCCACCGGCACATGCAGCAGCGAGCACGACGGTGCGATCCACAGGCGGTCGCCCAGTTGCTTCGCGACCAGCTCAAGCCAGTCCAGCAAGCTGTTGAGGTCCGTCTTCCAGATATTGCGGCCGTTGATCACGCCCAGCGAAAGTACGGTGTCTTTGGGGAGTTGAGCAATCACTGCATCGACTTCAGCGCGGGCATTGATAGCATCCAGATGCAGGCCCTGCACCGGCAGTTTGCAGGCGAGCGACAGGTTGCCGAGCAACTGGCCGAAGTACGTCACCAGCAACAGCTTGCCCTTGGCCTTGGCAAGCGCGTCGTATGCCGTGACGTACGCTTGTTGCCATTCGGCAGACAACTCGGTGACGAGGATCGGTTCATCGATCTGGACCCATTCAACACCTTGCGCGGCCAGCGTGGCTAGCAGTTCCGCGTAGACTGGCAGCAGGCGCGGCAGCAGGGCCAGCTTGTCGGAGTCGTCCTTCGTCTTGCCGAGCGCCAAATAGGTCACCGGGCCAACGATCACCGGCTTTGCCTTGACGCCTTGCGCCTTGGCCTCAGCCAGTTGTTCCAGCAGACGCGACGGATCGAGCTTGAATTCGGTGCCGGCGCTGAATTCGGGGACGATGTAGTGGTAATTGGTGTCGAACCACTTGGTCATCTCGCTGGCGGCGACCCCACCGCAGCACGCGCTATGGTCCTCGGCACCCTTGGCCGAACGGCCACGAGCTACGCGGAAGTAGCTGTCGAGGGTATCGCCGTGAAAGCCTTGCACGCGTTCCGGCAGGTTGCCCAGGGTGAAGCTCATGTCCAGCATCTGGTCGTAGAAGGCGAAATCGCCCACGGCCGCCAGACCCAGGCCGGCTTGGTGTGCCCAATGACGCTGGCGCAACTGGGCGCCCAGCGCTTTCAGTTCGCCGAGCGAGGATTCCCCTTTCCAGTAGGACTCCAGGGCGAATTTCAGTTCGCGCTTTGCACCGATGCGGGGGAAGCCCAGATTGTGTGTCGTTGCCATCGCTTTGCCTTCGATTTGGTCGGGTTTCAGATTCCCGGATGGTAGGGAAGGCGTGCTATGAAGTAAAATGGTCTTAATTCAACTACTCATTAATCTGGCTCATGTATCGTCATGCTTGAAAGAATTCACCTAGTGATCGTTCAGGCGGTAGACAAGCACGGCTCGCTTACTGCAGCGGCGGGGGTGCTGTATCTAACGCAATCCGCACTCAGCCACTCCATGAAAAAGCTGGAGCAGCAACTGGGGACGAATATCTGGTTGCGCGAGGGCCGCAGCCTGCGCCTGACCCAGGCGGGTCAATACCTGCTTGCGGTGGCCAACCGCGTGCTGCCGCAACTGGATCTTGCTGAGGAGCGTCTTAAACAGTACGCGCAGGGTGAGCGCGGCGCGCTACGCATTGGTATGGAATGCCATCCCTGCTACCAGTGGTTGCTCAAAGTGGTCTCGCCCTATCTCGCTTGCTGGCCGGACGTGGATGTCGACGTCAAGCAGAAGTTCCAGTTTGGAGGCGTCGGCGCCTTGTTCGGCTACGAGATCGACCTGCTGGTGACGCCGGATCCGCTCTATAAGCCGAGCTTGCGTTTCGAACCCGTGTTCGATTACGAGCAGGTACTGGTGGTGAACCGCGAGCATCCGCTTGCCAACGCTGACTATGTGAAGCCGGACCAGTTGACCCGGGAGGTGTTGATCACCTATCCGGTAGAGACCGACAGGCTCGACATCTACAACCAGTTTCTGATGCCGGCGGGTGTTACGCCCCGGCGCCACAAGGCGATCGAGACCACCGACATCATGCTGCAGATGGTGGCAAGCGGCAGGGGCGTCGCGGCGCTGCCTCGGTGGCTGGTGGAAGAGTATGCCGATAAAATGAACGTTGTCCCGGTGCGGCTGGGGCGAAAGGGCATCGCCAAGCAGATTTTCCTGGGTGCGCGCGAGACCGACACTGAAATTGACTACCTCAAAGCTTTTATCGACCTGGCGCGCATGCCGGAAACGGCCTTGATCGAAGACGGGAAACCCCATGACACACAGTCTCCTGAACGTAAGCCACTGGCCTTGCCCAACGGACATAGCAAGATTCTGCTGCATTCCTGCTGCGCGCCGTGTTCCGGCGAAGTCATGGAAGCCATGCAGGCGTCGGGTATCGACTTCACGATCTTCTTCTACAACCCGAACATTCATCCGCTCAAGGAATACGAGCTGCGCAAAAACGAGAATATCCGGTTCGCCGAGAAGTTCGGCATCCCGTTCGTCGATGCCGACTACGACCGCGACAACTGGTTCGAACGGGCCCGCGGTATGGAACACGAACCTGAGCGCGGCGTTCGCTGCACCATGTGCCTCGACATGCGGTTCGAACGTACGGCGCTCTATGCGCATGAGCACGGCTTTCCGGTCATCACCAGTTCGCTGGGCATTTCGCGCTGGAAGGACATGAATCAGATCAACGGCTGCGGCGTGCGCGCGGTCGGGCACTACCCGGATCTGACCTATTGGGAATACAACTGGCGCAAGGGCGGTGGTTCCGAGCACATGATTGAAATCAGCAAGCGGGAGAACTTCTATCAGCAGGAATATTGCGGCTGCGTCTATTCCCTGCGCGATACCAATCAGCAACGCGTTGCAATGGGGCGCGAACGGATCAAGCTGGGGTGAGCTGTATTACGGACGGACAAACGCTATCGGACGGGCAGGATGCGGCGACGTCAGCATTGCCCGATGCCGATGCTAGTTCGACGAGTTCATCGAGCTAGTCCCAGCGCCCATGCTGCTACGCGACCCCATCCACGGCGATATTGAGCTGAGCAGCCTCGAGACAGCGATCCTCGACCTGCCGGTAATGCAGCGGCTGCGCGGTATCAAGCAGCTCGGCACGGCGTACCTGGTCTATCCCGGAGCGCTGCACACACGCTTCGATCACTCTGTCGGCGTCTGCGCGGTGGTGCACCGGGTCGTGGCGAGCCTGCAGCGCTCGGGCCTTCAGATCCCTGTTGAGCTGGAGGATGCTATTGGCGTAGCTGCTTTGCTTCACGATGTCACCCACGTGCCGTTCGGCCACACGCTGGAAGACGAGCGCCGCTTGTTTGCGCGGCACGACAAAGGCTCACGCTTGGCAGATATGTTCGCGGGCGAGCTGGGCAATGCGCTGACCCGCTTCGGCATTCGGGGCGTCATGGGGAGCCTGCTCGGCCTGCCATCTAGTGAAAGCGTGCCACGTTGGGCACAGGACATAGTCTCGGGCAGCATTGATGCCGACCTGCTTGACTACCTACGCCGCGACAGCTTCTTTGCGGGTCTTTCCCAGGACTACGACGACCGGATCTTCCGCTGCTTCGCCGAGCACGATGACCGTCTGGTGATCAGGCTGGCCAAACATGGCATGGACCGGCCCGACGCCCGCTCGGAAATCATCGGCGTGCTCCGGCTGCGGTACTACCTCACTGAGCGCGTCTACTATCACCACACCAAGGTCGTGGCGGGCGCGATGATTTCTAAAGCGGTGGAGATTGCGCTTGATCACGGGGTACTCGCCGAGTGTGACCTGCTTGAACTCAACGACTGGACACTGCTGGACCGCTTGGCACATTGCGGCGTGGCGGACGCTGCAACCCTTGCTCACCGCACGCTGAACCGAGACCTGCTCAAACGCGGCTACGTTGTTTCCGGTACCAGCGTGCCGCCCGAACAGCGAAAAGCCTGGGTGGCACGCTACCACGCGTCACGCATAAACCGCGCGCAAGCCGAGGCTGAACTGGCAGAAAAGCTGGGTCTGCCCTTCGCGGATGTCGTGTTGTATTGCCCTGCGCTCACCGCAATGAAGGAAGCTGCGGTGCCCGTCGAAACCAGTCGGGGCCTTGAGTATCTGAACGATGTCGGCAGCGGCACCTTCGCGGAGATAGGCGCACTGCAAGATCGGTATGCCGATCTCTGGCGGTTCTACGTATTCGTGCCGGCACATGCAGTCGGGCGCGCCGCGTTGATTGCAAGCGAGATGTTCCAGACCCCATGTGAACTCGCGTTGAAGCGGGTCTGACAACGGAATTCCATGAGCCGATTGTCGCGTAGCCTGATCTTCCGCAACGACCGGCGCACCTGTTGATCGAACGCAATCCGCTAACGTGCAGGACCGCCTTGATCCAGGGCGCGCGTCGGTGCCTGAATTTGCTCGCTGCTGAGCGAGGCGGTATCGATAGCGTCGGCTCGGGAAAGAATTATCTGCCCATAGGCATCGGCGAGCACCCGTGCTTCCCGGCAGAGTAACGCGTTCTGACCGGCCGGCTTGAGCTCCCACCAGTAATTAATTGCGCGCTCGACGTCGATAATGGTGAATATGCTCATAGATCTGCCCTACGACCTCGCGTGAATTGATAGGTCACGATGATCCGCGAAAGACTCCGCACGCGCGAATGCGGCGACCAGAGACTAGCCACATCGTCTGATTCTTGATGATGTCGCAGGGGCGCGCGAGTTGTGCCGACATGAACGAAACTAATATGACGATGAAAACATGTCGCTTGTTGAATAACGCACCGGCATTCAGCCTGTAGGCCACTAGGTTAAGGACGCGCGTTATGTGGCTCGCACTCATCTACATGGTTTTCCTTCCGTGCATCGGCGCACATCGCGAACTCAAGTTCGCGCAGGAGTCGTTCTGGCGCGGGGAATGTGACGATGCTTATATTTGCGTGGCGTCGTAGAGGAGCTTCGTGCCCGTCATTGGGAGTTGCAACGCTCGGCGAAGCTGGATTTCGTAGCGGTCGGCGACTTCGGCTACTACGACAAGATGCTGAACCTGACTGCGCTGCTGGGGGCGTTGCCGGAGTGATGCGGCTTTGATCCGTCGGCGCTGTCGCTTGCGCAGTATTACGAGCTGGCGTGCGGCAACAAGGCACAGCCGGCTATGGAGATGACCAAGTGGTTCGACACGAACTACCATTATCTAGTGCCGGATACAACGTTCAATGGCGGCGTGGACTGGTTCTTCGACGAGATCGATGAAGCGCTTGCGTTGAATCATTCCGTCAAGCCGGTTCCGATCGGCCCGATCACTTACCTGTGGCTGTCCAAGAGCCACATTCTCGGCTTCGACCGCCTTTCCCTGTTGCCCAAGCTCGTGATTCGCTATATGCGCATTCTCGACAAGCTGAAGGAATGCGGTATCAACAACTGGACGAACCGGCACTATGTCTTGACCTCGATGACGAATGGCTCGAGCCGTTTCACGCTGCCTACGACGTGCTTGGTGCGTTAGGCAACAAGGTTTTGCTTGGCACGTATTTCGATACCGCGGCGCATCACGCGCCGCTGGTTGCGATACTTCCCGTGCAAGGTGTTTATATCGACCTGATCAGGGCGCCGGAACAACTGGATGCATGGCGCGCGGCGCTGCCGGCGGATAAAGTGTTGTCAGTGGGTGTGATCGATGGCCGGAATATCTGGCGTGCGGATCTCAACAAGATTGTCGATTCACTTCAGAGCTTGAGCGAAGAACGTTCGGATAACTTATGGATTGCATCGTCGTGCTCGCTGTTGCATGTACCGGTTACGCTGGCCTCGGAGAAAAGGCTCGATAACCGGCTAACGTCATGGCTTGCGTTCGCGACAGAAAAGCTTGACGAAGTTTCTGCCATTACGTTGGCGTTGCGCGATCCGGCAGAATTCGGGACCGTGCTCGGTGCATCGAACGTAGCGCTTGATACGCGACGCAATTCGGACACGATCATCAACACCCTCGTGCAGCGCACGACCGCTGCTGCAATCACCCACGCAATGGCGAGCCGCAAAAGTTCTTTTGCAGAGCGCAAGCGGGTGCAGCGGCATACGCTCAGGCTGCCGCTCCTGCCGACCACGACCATTGGTTCATTCCCGCAGACGCCCGGCCATCCGCCAGACTCGCGCGGCATACCGGCGCGGGGAGCTGGGTGTGCTCGATTACCTGGAACATGCATGCGCGCGGAGATCGCAACCGCAGTGCGCAAGCAGGAGGAACTCGGGCTCGACATACTCGTGCACGGCGAAGCGGAACGCAACGACATGGTCGAGTTTTTTGCCGAGAAGCTGTGGGGATATGCGCTGACGGAAAACGGCTGGGTTCAGAACTACGGCTCGCGCTGCGTGAAGCCTCCTCATCTACGGCGACATCTACCGTCACGAGCCCATGACCGTGGACAACACGTGCCATACACAAGCGCTGACCAGCCGGGTGATGAAGGGCATTCTCACCGGACCTGTGACCATGCTCCAATGGTCCTTTGTCCGCGACGATCAACCGCGCGAAACAACGGTGCTGCAGCTTGCGTTGGCCATTCGCGACGAGAGGTGACGGACCTTGAAAAAGCGGGCATCCGCACATCCAGATCGATGAGCCGGCGTTTCGCGAAGGCTTGCCCTTGCGTCAGGCTGAATGGCCCGCTTACCTTGACTGGGCGACACGCGCTTTCAAGCTTGCCGCAAGCGGCGTCTCCGACGCAACGCAGATCCACACGCACATGTGTTATTCGGAATTCAATGACATTCTGCCTTCCATCGCCGCACTGGATGCGGACGTGATCACGATCGAAACCTCGCGCTCTTCCATGGAGTTGCTGGACGGTTTCGGCGCGTTCGCGTACCCGAACGGAATCGGGCCCGGTGTCTACGATTCATATTCCGCACGCGTGCCCAGCGTGGAGACGATGCAGCGCTTGCTGGAGCGAGCATGCGAAGTGATTCCCCCGGAGCATCTTTGGGTCAATCCCGACTGCGGTTTGAAAACGCGCGCCTGGCCGGAGGGAGACTGAGGCGGCGCTGACAAACATGATCCTGGCGGCACGTGCCGTGCGCGAGCTTTCGGTTACGCATATCTATTGCATGCAAGACTGAAGCTTGGCTGCATGTCGGCCAAACGGCGCATGCCTTT
>CALNPU010000156.1 GCA_940588625.1 uncultured Caballeronia sp. | reverse complement strand
GGACACCCGTGCCTCCTCAACCCGTGCTCCTCTCTCGTACCGCTGCCGATAAACGCCGAAAATCGAGCACTTACGTTTAAAGCGTAATTCAGATTCTTTGGCGCGTATCCATCAATCCGACATCATGGACGAGCGCTATCTCGTCCACGAATATTTGCAGGAAACATGGAAGCCGTTTTACTTCGGCGACATCGCCCGCGAAATGTCCGAAGCGAAACGGACTTTCGCTGGGACTGCCAGCTTTTCGCACATGTCGCCGGTCGAGTGGTTGACCGATGAGCAGCGGGAACTGGTGACCGGCATTGCCGATCTGATCGACGCTGAAGAACTGCGCGACTAGTGCGCTAACCGCGCGTTCCGCAGAGATATCTTTGTGCGCGGGAAAATGCCGCTCAGCGACAACCGTCTGCGAGAACAAGCTGAACGCATCCACGTATAGGGTAATGCGTCTGTCGCATACAAGCCGGTAGTCGAATTGGAACATGCTACCGTCACGCGCGGTCAGGAGTTTCATCAACTGCTTTTTGTTCTTTTGCGCCACTCCGAAATGACGCTTGCCCAGCTCTTTGACGCCCCTGAATTCACTGGTCTTACGCTCGATGAGATTATGAATATCCTGCGCCTGTCGATCGCCGTCGGAGAAACCTCCATCCGCTACGGCGTCTTGCAGCCGCGCGAGACGGCCGATCAGTTAAACGCCGTGCTGCTGTCGAGGGTCGAACGGGGCGAGGTCTGGAACGCGCTTGCGTCGCCGCGCCTTGGCGGCGGTGCAGATGTCGGCGCGCTGGACCAGTTGCTATTGGCGTCGCTCCACGAGAAGACCGACAGAAGGACGGCGCTCAGTAAAGATACTGATGAACTGATTTCTCGCGTCAAGCGCTCGTTGGCCGCGACGGGTCTGATCTGAACCCTGCGGGTTGCCAATGCGGACGTCCCGGCTGAACAGATCGAGACGCGTCTGGGCCGCATTTTTGCCAACTCCGGCAAGCGGCTCATTGCTCACTCGGAAGAACTCGGCTTCTGGATCGCGCCGCAAACGACCGGCCGATAAGTGGAGGTAGCGGTCGACCAGGGTGAACCCGTCAACCGCTGCACTCAGGACGCCAACAACGTTACTTCTTCCCCACCATCTCTTCCGGCTTCACCCACTCGTCGAATTCGGCTTCGGTCACATAACCGAACGCCAGCGCGGACGCTTTCAAAGTTGTGCCTTCCTTGTGGGCTTTCTTCGCGATCTTCGCAGCCTTGTCGTAACCGATATGCGGATTGAGCGCCGTCACGAGCATCAGCGACTCATTCAGCAAACTGTCGATACGTGACTCGTTCGCCTGGATCCCGACCGCGCAGTTATCGTTGAAACTCTGAGCGCCATCGGCCAGCAGACGAACCGATTGCAGCACGTTGTGCGCGATCATCGGGCGGAACACGTTGAGCTCGAAATTGCCGCTCGCGCCACCAATATTCACTGCCACGTCATTGCCGAACACCTGGCAGCAGAGCATGGTGATGGCTTCGGATTGGGTCGGGTTGACCTTGCCCGGCATGATCGAGCTGCCCGGTTCGTTCTCGGGAATCGACAACTCTCCAAGTCCGCAACGCGGTCCGCTCGAGAGCCAGCGAATGTCGTTGGCGATCTTGATCAAGCTTGCCACGATGGTCTTCAGCGCGCCATGCGCAAACACGAGCGCGTCGGCGGCGGCCATGACTTCGAATTTGTTCGGCGCGGTTTCAAACGGCAAGCCGGTGAGCTTGCCGATCACGCCCGCGACCTTCACCGCAAACTCGGGATGCGCGTTCAACCCTGTGCCAACCACCGTGCCGCCCAACGCCAGCTGATATAGATGCGGCAACGTCGATTCAACGTGCCGGATGCCCTGGTCCAGTTGCGCGACATAACCCGAAAACTCTTGTCCGAGTGTAAGCGGCGTCGCGTCCTGCAAATGCGTGCGGCCGATTTTCACGATTCGATCAAACGCCTTCGATTTTTTATCCAGCGTATCGCGCAAGGTCTTGAGCGACGGCACGAGATGTTTTGTAATCGCGACTGCTGCGGCAATGTGCATCGCGGTCGGAAACACGTCGTTCGACGATTGCCCGCAATTCACGTCGTCGTTCGGATGCACCTTGCGGTCCTCGCCACGCTTGCCGCCCAGCAACTCACTCGCCCGGTTCGCAATCACCTCGTTGAGGTTCATGTTGGTCTGCGTGCCAGAACCCGTTTGCCATACGGCGAGCGGGAATTCATCAGGATGTTTGCCGGCCAGGATCTCGTCGGCGGCAGCGATGATCGCCTGCGCTTTATCGGCGGCGAGCACCTTCAGTTCAGCATTCACTTCCGCCGATGCCCGCTTCACGATCGCGAGTGCATCGATCAGTTCCGGCGATTGTTTCTCGCTCGAAATCTTGAAGTTCTGCAAGGAACGCTGCGTCTGCGCACCCCAGAGTTTTGCGTTCGGCACGGCGATTTCGCCGAAAGTGTCCTTCTCCAGTCTTACGTCGTTCGTCATGGCTTCATGCTCCTTCAGCTTGCTTCAGTTTCAGGGTTGAATCGGGGTTTGATATGGACCGCACAATCGCAATCTGAATCCGGTTTGCCTGCACGTTCAAAAAGTCGGAAATATCGATAATTCAAAGCTGCAAGTCGACGGGCAGCAGCATGAACAAACCCGTCAACATATTGCGGTAAAGGCCCGTTTGCGGGTCGAAGTTGTAGGTACGCACCTGGCCGTCGTCGTCAGTGGTCCAGATGAGCGGGGACATTGGCGAGCCGGTATTCCTCAACTCCGCGAGCACCGTGGGCGAAGCGAGTTACACACGATACACCCTCGCCGGTGCCGTGCCGGCATCGAACAATCGTGCTGCTTCGCTGGCGATCTACTTGTTGTAGATCACCAGCGCGAGTTCCGTGTCGAGCGACGCCGAGCGCGGGTCCAGGTTCATCGACCCAATCACGAGGATACTGCGATCGATCATATAAAAGCCTTGGCATGCAGGCGCGCGCGATTGCGAGCCGAACAGCCCGGCGCACGGCCGGCCGTCGCCCTCGGCCTGCACCGGCTTGAACTCGTATAACTCTACGCCAGCCTTGAGCATTGCCACGCGATACGGCGCGTAACCGGCCTGCACCGCGACGGCGTCGGTGGCCGCCAGCGAATTGGTCAGCACTTTCACCTTCACACCGCGTCCCCTGATGGCGGCGGGCACCTTCACGCCCTCGTCGTGCGGCACGAAATACGGCGAAATGATGAGGACTTCGCTACTCGCCTGATTTGCCAGCTCGATCAGGCGCTGCATGGGTGGGCCTTTGTAGTCCTTGTTGGGATGCTCGATCTTCACCGGCGAATCGGCTTCGAATTCCGTGCGCGCCCAGGTCAAACCCAGGCAGCCCTGCGCTATCTGCTGCGTAATCGGCGTGGCGTTGAGCGGCTTCGCGCTCAGCGGATCAGCCTGATCCTTCCAGTACTGGCGCAGGTCGTCGCGGGTTTTGTCGAGATCGGCGGGATCGAATTTTTGCTTGTTCAGCGCGCGCAGCGGATACGCGATCGAGCTGTTCCAGTAGTCGTCGAAACTCGCCGATATCTCTTGCGTCGCTAGGTCCGCCACAAATACGTCGAGATCGCGGAACTGCAGGGCCGCGCTCGCGCTGAAGTATTCATCGCCGAGGTTACGGCCGCCCATGATCGCGATCTGGTTGTCCGCGATCATCGCCTTGTTGTGCATCCGGCGCGTGAAATGCTCGACCTTCGTGAACAGGTTGCGCGTGCGTTCGCCGAAAACTCCGGGTCGCGCTGCCGAACGGATTGAACACGCGGATATCGATGTTGTTATGCGAATTCAGCGCGGCCATGATCTGGTCGATGTCCTTGAAATTCAGGTCATCGACGAGCATGCGCACCTTGACCCCGCGATCCGCCGTGTAAAGCGCCGCGCCGAGCAGCAGCTTGCCCGTGTTGTCCTCGTTAGCGATGTAGTACTGCATGTCGAGCGTCTTGGTCGCCGCGCGGGCGAGCGCGATGTGGGCCTGCAGCGCCTCGGTGCCGGTGGGAAGCAGGCGCACGCCGGACTCATCCGGATGCGCGGCTTCCTTCGGCAGGAGGGCGGTGCGCAAGGGGGTGTCCGCGTCGTCGTCGAGCGCATGGGTGACGGGGTGGTCGAACGCGGTGGCGGGCGGGCGCGTGGAGCAGGCGGAGAGTGCCAGCGCCGTGAGCGCGGCGGCGGTGAATTTGATGCCGCGCGAAACCGTGCTCGAACCGATTGCTCCAAAATCATCCGCGCCGAGTCGTTCGCCTTTCAAGACTGGGGGGGTCGATGATTGCTTGCTGCTTTCCAACACGTCCATTTCTTTTCTTTCCCAAGCGATCTTTATGATTTGGTAGCGGTTTCGACGCACCTTCGTTGCCGTTCTCGGCCCTGGATCTCGTGTGAAAACGCGACGATAACGCGGGAACATTCTATGGGAAATCTGGTATGGGCACGCCGGACGGATTGAATTGTGAAAAAGCGGGTCGCTCTCGATAGGGGTAACCGCATGCGTTGCGACAACGCAAAAATCGAAACGAATGGATGGTTTGTGAACATTTAAAAGAAACGTCGGATAGGCGAATAGCGGACCAGTGGTCATGGTGTTTTCTCTCCCGAAAGGTGCAGAGCACCGTCAAGCAGATCTGAAGCGAAACCGGTGCGCATCAGGGATTCGGTCCCGGCGAACCGAATCCAATTCTAAAACTACAAATTTAAGGACGAACACATGACGCTCTCAGCAATTCCTGGAACGGCTGTCATCACATCGGTTGGGAATGCGCCGGTAGGCTCCATCCTTAACACAAACACGCCGCAGATTGCTGGAGCTGCCGACGCGGGCATGGCAGTTTGCGTGTACGACGGAGTGAGAATGATTGGCACGGTCCTGGCCGACGCCAATGGAGCCTGGCCATATGCGCCACCGGCAGATCTGAAGGCGGGTCTGCACAACTTCACTGCAATTGCATTGAGCGCTGACAACAATTACGGCGCAGCATCAGATCCCTTCATGATGGTGATAAGGGCCACGATTCAAACGGCTGACCCATCGAAACCGGTGGTGACTTCGGTCGGGGATACGCTTCAAGGCAATGTCGCGGACAGCAGCGAACCTGTTATCACGGGTAAATCAGATGCGGGTAACCACATCACCATTTACGACGGTGTAAAGTTTATGGCCACTGTGGTTACAAACAATGTTGGCGTCTGGTCGTACACGCCAGTGGCCGACCTGAAAGCCGGTATCCACAGATTTTCTGTTATTGCCGTAGATAACAAAGGCAATACAAGTACGGCGTCGGATGTATTTTCAGTGGTGATTCCGTCCGCGGTCCTGGTATCTTCCACGCACCATGTTGCTGACGCCGCCATACTTGCCGCCCATGCGGCGAGCGATCAGCCGGCAGATGTCGTTCACGCGCAGGCTATTGGTGCGCCGGATGTCCATGCGGTTGCATCATCGTCGCACAGTGTGCATGCTGGGCCAGAGATGCATTGACCTCTTCGCACATCACGTTCAACTTTGCATCGCTTCCAATTACGACGGCGGCAAAGCTTTCCTGCATTGATACATCTGCACAGGGCGCGGAAAACAGCGCACCGAAAATTTCGTTATCGGCAGTGCTGAATACAGGCGAAGGCGAGTTGTTTCCACGTGAAGGCAAAGCAGGATCAGTTGGTAATTTTTCGGAATTACACGTTGCAGGGTTGGTAGAAAGCGAATGGACACAGGGACATAGGGCGAGTGCAGACGGCGTAGCTGACACTGCCCACAACTACTCCGAAGCGCACGCGGCACTGGTAATGCAGTCTGAGACGCACGTCACATCGCAGTAAAGAAACGCTCCGCGTGCCGATCCAGTGCCTGAGGCGAGTCTTCTGTCAAACGCTTATGGCGTATTGCATGCAAAAGCCTTTGAAGCAGTCAACGCTCCAGGACGGAGGGTGTGTTCGCGGAGCAAATATGCGAAAAAAAGCCCGCTGGAAGCGGGCCTAATACCCCTGTTACTGGATGAATCTCAAGGAGACGGCTTGATCATATCTTCGCGTCGCCCTGATTCTAACCAACAATGCCTGCTTAACTTATGCCGCGGCAACTGAAGTAACCATAGCTACCGTAAATCGCTGCTTCAAGCCGTATGCCGGGGCGCCTGTCCGGATTCACCGGGTTCAGGCGCGCCGCGCGTGACCAAACGGCGGCTCATGCGATCAAAGCGAAGGGTCATCAGCACCGCGACGCTCGCGAGTCCCGCGGCCAGGCCTCACCACAGACCTTTCGTGCCGCCGTTGAAGTGAAACGCAAGGATTGTAGTCGGTTGGAAAGCCGATGCCCCCCCCAGTAACCGAACGCTGCCGCGAGCATGGGCACGCGCGTTTCCTTCAGCCCGCGCGCAGCATACCCGACGCGACCGTCTGCATGCCGTCGACGATCTGGAACACGGTCGCCACGCCGAGCAGCGACGCAGCCAGCGCAACGGTCTGGGCATTCTTCGGGTCGTCGAGATGGAGATACAGCCCGATGATCGCGTGTGGCGCCAGCACGCAGCCCGACAGCGCCATGAACGCCACGCCCAGCGCGGATCGCCACCAACCCGGCGTGGTGTGCTGTCCTGCGCCGATCCAGTAGCCCACGCGGCCGTTTGCTGCCTGGCCAATGGCCAGTGGCACCATGAACGCCACCGACGCCATGTTCAGCGCGATCTGGTGCGTGGCAAGCGGCGCTTCGCCGAGCGTGCCGACGGTCATGCCTGTGGCAAGGAACAACGTGGATTCGACGCCATAAGTGATCGCGACCGGCCAGCCGATGCCGAACAATTCGCCCATCAGCGGCAGGCGTGGCCGGCGATGCGACGACAAAATGCCGGTAACGCGGCCGCAAATGCAGGAACACGCACGATGAGCACCAGCGCCGTTAGCCAGACGGTGATCGTGGTCGCAACCGCCGAGCCGTGAAAACCGAGTTCGGGCAGGCCGTAGGCGCCGTGGATCAGGCCGTAGTTGAGAAATGCGTTCACGAACACGCCGCCAATCGATACCCACAGCAGCCGCTTCGCCGCGCCAATGGCCGGCAGGAACGCGCGCATCATGCCGATCCCGATCAGGCCGCCCGGTGCGCCCCAACGCAGGATTGCGCAATATTCGCCGACGTTTTTGGCGAGCATGGCGGGTTCGTGGAACTTGAGCAGGATCGGTTCGGCGAAGCTCAGCAGTGTGAAGGCAGAGATCGCGAGCAGCAGCGAGAACACCAGCCCGGTCCAGTAGATGTTCGGCACGAGATGATCGTTGTTCGCGCCGCGCGCGCGGCACCGATAAGCTCACCGAGGTCAGCACGCCTTGCAGCAGCACCACGACCACGAAGAACAGGTTCGCGCCCAGGCCGCCGGCCGGGAATCGGGACCGAGCGAGCTGAGCAGGAGATGGTGTCGGTGACGCCCATCGCCGCCATTTGCGACAGTTGCAAGATGGCGAGGGGCGCGACGAGCCTGGCGGTATCGACGGCGTGACGGGAAAGGCTTGGCGGCGCGTTCGCGCGGATCATTCCGGATGGCATGACGGATTATCTGAATGCTTTGCTGCACGGCAACGGGCGATGCAGCAAACCGTTACCGGCCCTGCATCGCCCGCTCGTTCCGACCGCGCTTCAGCTTTTTTAGCGTGAAGCTCCGCTTTGAATTTCAGCTTGGAATCTTGGTTTTGACACGCGCCAACTTGAAAAGCTGGCTTTAACCGTAAAAGCGGCGAAAGGGAACGAAAACCTTTTAGCTTATTGCTTGATTGCGTTTATGTCGATCACGACGCGATATTTAACGTTATCCGGATCTGGCTTGCGCCGATCATTTTGGCTTGTGCACCTTGATCGTGGTGTCTTCGATGACCACCGTCTGGCCCGCGCGGATCTTGCAAGTCTTGCGCAACTCGATCTTGCCGTTGACCTTCGCCTCGCCCTCCGCGACGCGGACTTTCGCCGAGCCGCCGCTAATCGGCCAGGCCCATCAGCTTGAGCAGGTTGTGCAGTTCGACGTAGTCGCCCGTGAGCATGAATTCGAGTCGCGGCATGTGAGCGGTCTTCGCAGGGTTGGGGCGGAAAGGGCGCCCATGATAAACCAGCCGGGCATGCAAAGTGCGTCTACAGCCAGGCCTTCCGGATATCCGCGTGTACGGCTGTTTGCAATATGTCAGGAAGTGAAACCGTCGGTAACAATGACACGTGTTTCGGCGAACTCCAGCGCTCTCGGCAGCGGGTCAGTCTGTCTTAGTGACCGGTGCACTTTTACGCGGTTTTCTACGCGTTCATGCCGGTTACCAGAAGTGTAGACGGGTATTTGCGGCGTGCGGTGCTCAAGAGCGGTGTTTCAGGACACAACACACATCGCTTGGCGTCGCGGTCGGTTGCGATGGTTGCCATTGTTGCAATCGGCCACTCGGAATAAAAACTGCCAGAGAGGAAATGAACATGTCGCAAGTCAAGAAAATGCTGTTGGGTACCCCGCTTTTGTCGCCATGGGTTTATCCGCATCCGCGTTCGCGCAGACCGCGCAGCCAGCTGGCGCCGCCACCTGCCAGATGTCCGCACCGGTCGCGCAAACCGTGCCGCCGCCGCAGAATATCGTCGCGCTGGCACCGACCGAGCCGGATGGTCCGAAGGATACAGGCCTACAGCACTAAGTTTCAGGCTCCCAGGTTCGATGAAGGTTGGATGAATAAAAGGCGGCCGCCTGTACGCGGCCGCTGGTAAAGAGGATTTAATGACTACGACCACGAAACGCTTGCTTGCAGCGTTGCTCGCGGGCACGTTCGCTACGGCCGCGACCGTTTCGGTTGCGCAGACGCAGACGACTCCCGAACCCACTCACGCTGAAAAGAAAGCCGCGAAGAAGCAGGCCGAAGCGGACAAGGATGCAAATGTCGCGCAGGCCAAGGTCAACAAGAAGAAGGAATCGCAGTCGAAGGCAAATGAAGCCGCCGCCGCAAACCTGAAAAACGCGAAGAAAGCAGACTGATTCGCGGCAAATCCGGCTGCAGGAAAAAACGATGGCCCGGCGCACGCAAGCGCACCGGGCCATTTATTTTATGGGGCCAAAAGCCTGCTGCATCAGTTGCTTGCGTGGAAGAGTTGTATGGATACAAGGGCTATCCACTTAGGCCCAAACACATGCTGAGATTTCAGGTCTCGCGCGGAGATTTCGTCGCGATCTGGGCGGTAGGTGT
>CALNPU010000155.1 GCA_940588625.1 uncultured Caballeronia sp. | reverse complement strand
GCCACGCCAAGCCGCGGTACAGTGGCACGTCATATAGCGCTTCTTCCATCCCAGGGTCTGACAGACCGAACCACTGCGCAATAATCAGCGTGTCGTAATTCAGGTCGCGCTGCGGCATCAGCTCACCGGCTTCATCGTCGAGAATGGGGGCTAGCGTGACGCGTTTGGCCGTCCGGTCGATACCGAGCAAATTGCCCTGCTGGAACTCGAAACCATGCCAGCGCGCCTGCGCCGCATACGGCAATTCTGCGAGAACGAGTCCAGACTGCAGGCTGCGACCTTATGCAGCAGCGGCTTCCAGATGTGCGTGGAATTGCGATCGATCAACGTAACTTGCGCACGCGCCTCACGCTTGCCGTTTGCGTTACCGAACTTGTCTGTCACCAAGACGCGTGGCCAGTTCAAGCCCACCCGCTCTGCCGCCGATGATGAAACGATGCATTCAGACTCCCCTATGACAGCTGGACGGGCTACCCGGCACGCTCAATGCGCCCTCAGTGCGCCTTTTCCCAGTTATTGCCTACGCCGACTTCCGCCACCAACGGCACCTTCAGTTTAGCAACGCTGCACATCAACTCCGGCAGGCGCTTGCGGACTTCAGGCAACTCGGCTTCAGGCACTTCGAGCACAAGTTCGTCGTGGACCTGCATGATCATCTTGGTCTGACTCTTCGATGCTTCCAGCCAGTCCTGCACGGCAATCATTGAAAGCTTGATGAGGTCGGCCGCCGTGCCTTGCATGGGTGCATTGATCGCGGCGCGCTCTGCGCCTTGCCGGCGCGGTCCGCTGCCGCCGTTGATCTCGGGCAGCCACAAGCGCCGCCCGAACACGGTCTCGACAAAACCATCGCGCTTCGCCTTCGAGCGCGTTTCTTCCATGTAATTGGCGACACCCGGATAGCGCTGAAAATACCGGTCGATATAAAGCTTCGCCGCATCGCGCGAAATGCCGATATTCGATGCCAGTCCAAACGCGCTCATGCCGTAGATCAAGCCGAAGTTGATGACCTTCGCAATGCGCCGCTGGTCGCTCGATACCTCGATAGGCGTGACACTGAAAATCTCCGAAGCAGTCGCACGATGCACGTCCTCGCCTTCTGCAAATGAGCGCATGAGCGACGGGTCGCCGGAGATATGCGCCATGATCCGCAACTCGATCTGCGAGTAATCCGCCGACACGATCTTGCTGCCCAGCGGCACGATAAACGCCTCGCGAATCCGCCGGCCTTCGGCCGTACGCACCGGGATGTTCTGCAAGTTCGGTTCATTCGACGACAAGCGCCCCGTCATCGCCACTGCCTGCGCATAATTCGTATGCACGCGGCCGGTCTTCGCGTTGACCATGCGCGGCAGCTTGTCCGTGTAAGTGGACTTCAGCTTCGACAAGCCGCGATGTTCCAGCAGGATCTTCGGCAGAGGATAGTCTTCGGCGAGCTTCTGCAGCACTTCTTCGTCGGTGGAAGGCGCGCCGCTTGGGGTCTTCTTGACCACCGGCAATTGCAGTTTTTCGAAGAAAATCTGGCCGATCTGCTTCGGCGAACCCAGGTTGAATTCGCCGCCCGCGAGCATGTACGCCTCGGCTTTGAGCTGGATCAGGCGCGTGGCGATCTGGCCGCTTTGCACCCGCAGCAATTCGCCGTCGATCAGGACGCCGTTGCGCTCCATCTTGCGCAGCACGCGCGACGTCGGCATTTCTATGTCGCGGTACACCTTGAGCAGTTGCGCTTCATCGGCAAGCTGCGGATAAAGCACCTGGTGCAGCCGCAACGTGATGTCGGCATCTTCGGCTGCGTAGGGCGCGGCCTGCTCCAGCGCCACTTCGTCTAAGCCGATCTGCGACGCGCCCTTGCCCGTCACCTCTTCATACTTGATGGTCTTGGCACCCAGATGCCGCAGCGCGAGATTGTCCATGTCGTGGGGCTGGTGCGACTCCAGCACATACGATTGCAACAGCGTGTCGTGCTCGACGCCGTTCAATTCAATGCCGTAGTTCGCCAGCACTTGTTCGTCGTATTTCAGATGCTGGCCGACCTTCTTCTTCGATGGATCTTCAAGCCACGATTTAAGCTTTTGCAGGACTTCGTCGCGCGGCAGTTGCACAGGTGCGTCCGGCCCGCGATGCGCAACCGGAATATAAGCTGCATGCCCCGGTTCGACCGACACGGACAACCCGACCAGTTGCGCAACCATGGGGTCAAGCGACGTGGTTTCGGTATCGAAGGAAGTCAGCTTGACGGCGTTGATGCGCGCGAGCCATTCGTTGAATTGCTCCCACGTCTGCACGGTGTAGTAATGCCGCTCCATTTCGGTGGCCGGCGCGGGCGGCGGTGGTGTGTCCTCCGGACCTTCCACCGCGTCCGCAATCTCCACTTCCCACAGCCACGTCTTGAAACCATGGCGCGTGAACAGGTCGCGCAATTCGTCGCGGGCCTCGGGCCGCGACGGAAGCGTTTCCTCGATCGACACGATCTGCTCCGTCAGGTTGCACTCCGTCTGTACGGTAACGAGCTTTTTCGCCATAGGGAGGAAGGGCAAAGCCTTGCGCAGATTGTCTCCCACCGCACCTTTTATTTCGTCCGCGTGTGCCACGATGCCATCAAGGGTTTCGTATTGCGCGAGCCATTTCAACGCCGTCTTTGGCCCGCACTTTTCGACGCCCGGTACGTTATCGACCGTATCGCCGATGAGCGAGAGATAGTCGACGATCCGCTCTGGCGGCACGCCGAACTTACCCAGCACCCCGGCGTGATCGAGCGTCTCGTTGGACATCGTATTGATGAGGGTGACATGATCCGTCACAAGCTGCGCCAGATCCTTGTCCCCAGTCGACACGACGACCTTCATGCCGCGCTTTTCGGCGGCAACTGCAAGCGTGCCAATGACGTCGTCGGCCTCCACGCCCTCGATCATCACGAGCGGCCAGCCGAGCGCCCGCACGGTCTCGTGGATGGGTTCTATCTGTTTCGAGAGGTCCTCCGGCATGGATGGCCGGTTTGCCTTGTAATCCGGGTACCAGTCGTCGCGGAACGTCTTGTCCTTAGCGTCGAATACGCACGCGCTATACTCTGCATTGATGTCCTTTCGCAACCGCCGCAGCATGTTGACCATTCCGTACAGTGTGCCGGTTGGACCGCCGCCAGGGCCGCGTAGATCCGGCATGGCGTGGTAGGCCCGATAGAGATAGCTGGATCCGTCGACCAATAGCAGAGTCTTACCTTCAAGATTAAGTTCTTCAGGCATTGTGAACAAAAGAAAAGTGATTCCGAGTCTACGATCACTCGCAGATCAAGAGCGCGCGATGGCCAAGAAGGCCTGCGCATCGTGGCAGATGTTCACGATTATGGCAGAGTTTATCGAGGCGACCGAGTACCTGTCGGAGATCCGCCCTGCCATCAGCATCTATGGTTCGGCGCGCCTGAAACCAGAGTCGCCGTACTACCAGCTCACCATAGAGATCGCGCAGAAATTCTCCGACGCGGGCTTCCCCGTCATCTCCGGTGGTGGTCCCGGCATCATGGAGGCGGCCAACAAGGGCGCCCATGCGGGAAAGTCGCCGTCGGTAGGGCTGAACATCCAGTTGCCGCACGAGCCAGTCGGGCAACCAGTGGCAGGACATCTCGCTGCGCTTCAGGCACTTCTTCACGCGCAAGGTCACCTTCGTGAAGAACTCGGACGCCGTAGTGGTCATGCCGGGCGGTTTCGGTACGCTCGATGAAATGGCCGAAGTGCTGACGTTGATCCAGACCAAGAAGTCGCGGCACGTGCCCATCGTTCTGGTCAGCGCCGAGTTCTGGGAAGGCCTGCTCTCGTGGTTCCGCAACACGCTGGTTCCGACCGGCGTGACCAGTGCGAAGGATCTCGACCTGATGCAGGTGATCGACGACCCGGCCGAAGGCAAGTCGGACGAAGACCGGATGTCGGATGTTCTATCTGTAATGGTTTGATAGCGTAAGCGGTCCCTGTGCGGCTCCTTTCGGAGCCGCTTTTTGTGTTATTGAAATGCGACCTCTGCAAAACCGCGCAGCTTCCGGCTATGCAGTTTCGACAGCCCGTTCATCCGCAGCAACTCCATCGCCTTCACGCCAATCTGTAAGTGCTGATCCACTTGCGCGCGATAAAATTGGTCCGCCATGCCCGGCAATTTCAATTCGCCGTGCAAAGGTTTATCGGAGACGCAAAGCAGGGTTCCGTAGGGCACTCGAAAGCGGAATCCATTGGCGGCAATGGTTGCGCTTTCCATATCGAGCGCAATAGCGCGGCTTTGCAACAAACGCTGGACCGGCTCACGATGATCGCTTAATTCCCAATTACGGTTGTTCACGCTCGCCACTGTTCCCGTGCGCATGACGTGCTTCAGATCCACGCCTTCGAGCTTCGTCACTTGTGCGACCGCTTTCTCGAGCGCGACCTGAACCTCAGCCAATGCGGGAATCGGAATCCATAACGGCAAATCGGCATCGAGCACGTGATCTTCGCGCACATAACCATGCGCCAATACGTAGTCGCCGAGGCGCTGCGTCTTCCTCAATCCCGCGCAATGCCCGAGCATGATCCACGCATGCGGACGAAGCACCGCGATATGGTCCGTGATCGTCTTCGCATTCGACGGACCCACGCCAATATTGACCATGGTGATGCCGCTGCCATCGGCGCGTTTCAGATGATAGGCGGGCATTTGCGGCAGACGTGCCGGCGCCACGCCCTGTTGCTCCTCTTGCGAATCACCCAGGTTCTCGTTGCCGGTAATCACGTCGCCGGGTTCGACAAACGACTTGTATTCGCTTCTATAGGCCCGCGTCTCTTCGTCATTCGCGCTCGACATGATCCTGCGTCCGAGCTTTACGAATTCATCGATATAAAACTGGTAGTTCGTATAAAGTACGTAGTTCTGGAGATGCGTAGGCGAAGTCGCCGTGTAATGCTTCAGCCGATGCAAGGAGAAGTCCACGCGTGCCGCCGTGAACAATGCAAGCGGATGGGGTTCGCCCGGAGCCGGTTCATAGGTCCCGTTCACAATGCGGTCGTCGAGCAGCGCAAGATCGGGCATATCGAAGATATTGCGCATGGCGAGCAGCCGGTCACGATCCAGGTCGCCTTCCAGGTGAATGCCTTCCGCAAACGCGAAGTGAATGGGCACGGGTTGCGCCGACACCCCCACTTCAATCCCGACATGGTGATTCTTGGTAAGAAGCCGCAATTGCTCGCGATAATAATGGCCAAATAAATCAGGCCGCGTGAGCGTGGTTTCGAAAATGCCCGGCCCTGCGACAAAGCCATATGAACGGCGTGAATCAATTTGCGTATTCAACTCGGTACGCACGCGCACGAACGGATAACACGCCCGCACACGATGTGAAAAAGGTTCGTTCTTCCTGTAGCGCGCGAACACGTCGCGCAGGAAAGAGGTGTTGGCTTCGTAGATTGCCGATACCCGCGCAACCGCCGCTACGGGGTCGTCGAAAGACTCCGTCGGGAAGTTGTTGGCAGGCGTTGAATGGCTGGCTTGGGTCTGGTCGTTTGTCATGATCTTTTGCGCTCTTGTGATGAATCGACATTAACACGGAAGAACAACGCGCCCATGAACACCCCCTCCCGGCGATGCGTTTCTTCAAAACGTGCCGCCACGCAAACACGCTTTCAATGAAACCAGCGCAAAATAAGGCTTTGGGGAGGGACTCAACGTTCCTTTAGCGAGTGTGTTTTGCTAAAATTCGGACTCTCTCTGGAGAAACATCATGAAGCCGCTTCAATCTGTCGCTATCGCGGCCATTTTCGCCGCAGCCAGCAGGGCGCATACGCGCAACCGGCCCCCGCGACGGATAATCCTACGCCAGCGCACGTCATGTCGCCTGAAGAGAATGCCGGGCTGCTGGACCTGAAGGCCATCAACTGGCCCGCCGCGCAAGTTACCTCGAAGGTCGAGATTTCGCCGCCGCGCTTGCCGAGCTACCATGAACAAAGCACGAACGGCTCCGAAATCACGGAATACCGCGACAAAGGCAAGCCGGTTGAAATCGACGTGCGCTCGAATTTCGGCACGCGCTAACAGATGAGCGCGCCGGCTGACACATCACCAACTGTCCGCGACAACGGCAAGGCCAGCACACGCCTGCCTTCGTGGAACCTGAAGTACTGAGCCTTTATGAAGGCTCGTTGAGCGCTTATCGAGCAATTATTGAGCACTTGATAAGCCTTCACCGAAACCTTGACCGCTGCCCGTTTCATCCGCTGAGCTTATTAAGCACCGCGCCGCCGTGTCACGATGGCGCTATGCCTGACTGACATGCCTGTCGGTCTCCTGCATGTTCAACCTCACCGACGCTCTCCCGCATGGCCGTATTCACCGCTGTCACCGATTCCCAGCTCACCGACTGGCTGCAACACTACGAACTCGGCGAAGCCGTCGATTTCTGTGGCATTGCATCCGGTATCGAGAACAGCAACTTCTTCCTGACGACCACGCGCGGCGAGTATGTGCTGACAATCTTCGAGAACCTCACGGCCACGCAATTGCCGTTTTATCTCGATTTGATGCGCCATCTGGCGTCCCACGCCGTGCCGGTACCGGACCCCATGCCGCGTCGCGACGGCGCGCTTTTCGGCACACTGAACTGCAAACCTGCGGCGATCGTCACAAAGCTGGACGGTGCGCCGGAACTGGCGCCGGGCGCTTTGCACTGCATCGAAGTGGGTCAGATGCTGGCGCGGCTTCATTTGGCCGGCCGCGATTTCCCAACGTATCAGCCGAACTTGCGCAGCCTCGCGTGGTGGCAGGAGAGCGTGCCCGCCGTGCTGTCGTATTTGAGCGACGCACAGCGCGAGCTGATCACCTGCGAACTCACTCATCAGGCGGCGTTTTTTGCGTCGGACGAGTATCGGCTATTGCCGGAAGGTCCGTGCCATTGCGACCTGTTCCGCGACAACGTACTGTTCGCGCATCCGACGGCGGATGAAACGCGGCTCGGCGGCTTCTTCGACTTTTATTTCGCCGGCAACGACAAATGGCTCTTCGATGTCGCCGTCTGTGTGAACGACTGGTGCGTCGATCTGGCAAGCGGCGCGCTGGATAATGCGCGGGTCGACGCGCTGTTGCGCGCCTATCAGACAGTGCGACCGTTCACGCCGGTCGAGGTGCATCACTGGAACGACATGCTGCGCGCGGGCGCGTTGCGCTTCTGGGTGTCGCGTCTTTACGATTTTTACCGGCCACGCGAAGCCGAGATGCTAAAACCGCACGATCCCGGCCATTTCGAACGCATTTTGCGCGAGCGCATCAAAGTTGCGCCTCCTCCCGTTCACGGTAATTAACCAATGCAATTGATCGAAGTCCCGGCCAAAACCGGTTATGTGTGGTTCCGCCAAGGTATCTGGCTGTTTCGCCGGAATCCGCTCGCGTTTCTCACGGTGTTCTTCGCCTATCTGTTCGCCATGACGCTGATCTCGCGGCTGCCGCTGATCGGCCCCGTGCTGCCGCTGCTGCTGATTCCGGGCGTGGCCGTGGGGTTCATGGTGGCTTGCCGCAACACCATCGCGAAGAAACCGGTCTGGCCGACGGTGCTCATCGAAGGATTTCGTGCGTATGGGCAGATCGTCGCGCGCCGCCTGCTTGTGCTGGGCGTGATCTATGTGGCCGCGATGAGCCTGATCTTCGCCGCGTCCGCGTTGGCGGACGACGGGCTGCTGCTCAACATGATGCTCGGCAACGGCCCCGTCGGCGACCCGGAAACCGTGGCGGCAAGCTTCAATCCGCTCGCGGTGCTCGTCGCCATGATCTGTTACCTGCCGGTCGCCATGCTGTTCTGGTTCGCGCCCATCCTGGTCGCGTGGCACGACGTCCCGCCGGTGAAAGCGCTATTTTTCAGCTTTGTCAGTTGCTGGCGTAATCGCGGCGCGTTCGTAATCTACGGCGTGTTGTGGATTGGTATTGCGCTCGCGGTGTCGTTCGGGCTCAGCGCGCTGATGCAGGTACTCGGTGCCGCACAGGAAATGGCGCTCGCGGTGTTGATGCCGGCATCCATCCTCGTCACGACTGCGTTGTATTGCTCGTTTTACGCGACGTATCGCGGCTGTTTCGGTGTGCAATCGGAAGATTCACCTGATATCCCGGATCCGTCCGAACCCTCGGTATGAGCCTTTGCTAATGAGCAGGTCCCAATGAGCGCCGATGACTGTTTAGTCATCGGCGTTTTGTTTTGTCGCGTGTCGTGCGGCGTGGACACACGGCTTCCTTAGTACACTAAATATTTGCGTACCTATCTCTATCTCGTTCGTCATATCCGTTTTAACGTGCCCAAGGCGCGACAGCCATGACCTCTTCCCCGCAATTCCTGCTCGAACTTGACGCCCAGCTTTGCTTCGCGCTGTACTCGACCTCGCTCGCGATGACCAAGACGTACAAACCGCTGCTAGACAAAGTCGGGCTGACCTATCCGCAATATCTGACCATGCTGGTGCTGTGGGAAAGCGACGATCTGACCGTCAAGCAGATGGCCGAATGGCGAAGCCTCGATTCGGCCACCATGTGACCCCTCTGCTCAAGCGTCTTGAGACGCAAGGGTACGTCAAGCGCGTGCGGGGTATTGAAGACGAGCGGCAGGTGCATATCCATCTGACCGACGCCGGCCGTGAGCTGAAGAAAGCCATTCGAGATATTCCCGGCGCGATCTACTGCGCCGCCGGATCGGACGCTGACCGGCTTATCAAGCTGCGCGACGATCTGGTGCGACTGCGCGCGTCGCTGATTGAATACAACGAAACCTGGAACCCTCCGATAGTCACAATCAATCATTCGCATCTCGATTTAGTTTTCACACTAATGTAATGATTAGTGTACGATATATTTTTAACCCCGTTGGCATCGCATGACGTAACTTAGAACTGCAGTCCCCCTTTCTGCCGTCGAGCGGCAACTCTATCGAACAGGAGAACATCATGAGCATTCTTTACACAGCAACGGCAAACGAGCACGGGCGGCCGCGACGGCCGGGTGGTATCGTCGGATGAAAACTTGGATGTGAAATTGAGCGCGCCGAAGGCATTGGGCGGTTCTGGCGCAGCCGGCACGAACCCGGAACAGCTGTTTGCCGCTAGATATTCGGCGTGCTTCCTGAGCGCGATGAAGTTTGTCGCCGGTCAGCAGAAGAAAACGATTTCCGCTGACACGACCATCACCGCTGATGTAGGCGTGGGTCCGAACGATAGGCGGCTTCGCGCTTGACGTTGAATTGCGTGTTTCATTGCCGGGACTGGACGCGGCGGAAGCGCAAAAGCTGGTAGAGACGGCCCATCAGGTGTGCCCTTACTCGAACGCAACGCGCAATAACATAGACGTGCGCGTCAAGTTGGTCTGAGCCAGCAGAGTACTTGGCGCCGGGCGGTGGAAAGACCCCGCGCCTGTCGCTTCAGCGATCCCCAGACGCAAAAATGCCGGCCTTCGTGGCCGGCATTTTTTTGCTTCGACAACGCCGATTTCGGCGTGACGAATCCTGCTTGTCCTTCTATTGTTGACGGCTGCGTAAAAGACCGCGGCATAAACGGCGACAGGAGCCCGAGCGAATCGGTCAACAACAAAGGGGC
>CALNPU010000154.1 GCA_940588625.1 uncultured Caballeronia sp. | reverse complement strand
CATTGCACCAACGCATCGATCAAAACTCCATTGGGCGCTTGCGCTCAACGGGGAAGCCCTGTAGTAGCGAAATGGTCCGATACGACACTGCGTCACTGGATCCATGCAATGGCCAGTTCGCCTGGTCGCGGGCTTCGTGAAATCCGGCGAAATCCACCTCGACCCCGAGCGTTCTCGTCTCGTCCTCACGGTCGGTGACGATGGCCGCCGCTGCGTAGCGACCATCGCCGACATCCGTCACGACCGGTCGGATCATGCAACCACCGTACTCAGCAAAGTTTTCCGCTTCCATGCTACCTCCCCGGTAATCCAGACAAGTCCAGCAGCACATTGCTCCGCGGACGGATCATGAGGTGCAATGCCGCGAGCGACTACCGCTCCAGTCACTGCAGCCGAACGCAGAACGACACGGCGTTAGCTGCAGGACAGGACCGGCACGACACGAGGACAACCAGGAGCGATCTCGCGCATCGCCGGAAAGTAAAGCCGTCCACCCTAAAGCTGTCCACCCGGGGCAAATCAGTCGTTGACCGGAATGCGGCGCACGCGGTTCTGCGCGTCGGGCCGCTTCGCGATCGTCACGGTCAGCACACCGTTGCGAAAGTCGGCTGTGATCTTGTCGGGATCAGCATCCGGGCCCAGTTGTACCGAGCGCTGGAACGCGCCCTGCCAACGTTCGCTGTAAACGGCGTCCGTCGACAATCCCTTCTTTTCGCCGCGAATTGTGAGGACGTCGTGATCGAGCGACACGTCTACGTCCTTCTGCTCCAGTCCGGGTAGTTCCGCCACGACCCGGACCTCCTTGTCGCTCTCGCTCAGCTCGATGTTTGGCCAAGCAGAACGACGACCCGAAGCGGGTGGGCAGGTCGAAGCTGCGGAAAAAGTCGTCGAACAAACGGTTCATTTCGCGATGCAGCGTGAACACCGGATGATCGTCTTCGCGCTGGTGCACCATCGGCGCGTTGCGATCGCGGTTCCACGAAATCAGATTCCTGAAGTCCATTTTTCACCTCCGCCACTGGCAGGCGCGCGATGCACGGCGGTCTCAGTTCGTCCGTGGTTGCCTGCACGCATGAATGCACCTGAACACGGCCCGGCGAACCGGACCCGACCACGACGCAAAGATAGGATCCGCCGCATGCGACTTCAAGGGAGTATTCGCAAACGGTCAGGGCAGAAAGTGCCCGCGACGCAGTCGCCTTCCAGACAATTGATTGAGCAGCGACAAAATAGTTGACTTCTTCTATTGGTCGCGCCGACGGGTTCAAGACCCTGGTCGATAACCAGAAAGCGCGGCCCGAAGGGCCTGTAGGCGGCGAACATCAAGCCTCTGTAACCCCTCTTGCACCCGGAACGCCAACGCAGATTTTCCGGGCAGTCGCGGGTTCCGCAAGGAACCCGTGTCCCATGCATTGGCCTGCGCCAGTCGCGTCGCGGACCGTCTTCATACCCCCCGCCCCCCAAGGCACCACCGCGCTTCCGTTCGCCTCAGTCGCGACGGGAGACTTTCATACATCGAAAATCAACATGCAGATACTTGTCCAGCACTACCGCGGCTATGCCGTGCATCCTTCGGCGCATCGCCTGCCCGACGGATCTTTTGCGGCGAACCTACTACTGGCGTGATCTGACAGTACGCGCTCCGATACGCAGTACCGGTTCTATTCACTCGACTATTTTGCGAAAGAGGTCGAGGCCGCTCATTATTCCCGCCAATGGGCACGATGCTGGATCGATACCAAGGGATGATCCGGGAGTCGTGACGCCCGGCCCGCAATAACGCGACCGGGATTAGCAAGATTCCCTTCGGCGGGCCAGCCTGCAGGCCGCCGGTGCCGTTCCGGTTCTTGCCGGTGGCCGGCGGGAACCGGAAAGTCCCTGTCGGGACTGGCAGCGCATCACCTTAACACCTGCCCTGCTCAGAATCGCAGCGAGCGTTTCGACCGCGAACGCAAGGCGCGCCACGCGGCCATCGACTTCACCGACGCGGCGCGGTATTGCCTGCGTACTGCCGGCATCATCGCGCCGCCCAGTGCGGCCAGTCGTTTCTGCACAGATTCGAGGACCGGTGTACGGTCCGGGTTTGCATGAAGGTGTTCATCGCTTTCTCCTTTCCGCAGTTCGGCGACGGAGCGGCACGTTTGCCTCTACTGCCGTGCTTTCAACAAATGCGGCACATCCACTCGGGGATCACCGCCCCTCACCGTTGCGGCATCGAGCCGCTGCATATCCTGACCTGGCTCAACGTGGCTGCACTATTGCGGCTGGTCGGCCATCAGGTAGCGCACGATCAGCGCGGGATCCGCGATATCGAAAATCAGACGGCGCAGGATCCGCTTGCGCATATGGTTTTCGTCGAACATCCACGGGCTTCCCACTTCACTGAGATAATTGCTGATCGCCCCGCGCTGGTCCGCGCCAGCCGGAAGATCCAGGCGCGCAGCCAGCAGGCCCGCGACCACGTCGTCGAGCTCGATGTTCACTGCCCGTCCATCGATCATCAACGTCAGCTCCATCGTCGGGCTTCTGGCGGCCCCGGTCCCGCGATACGCGGGACCAGGCCGAATTCACGCCGGCCGAAGCCGCGCGTGGCTGCACCCGAAAGCCACGTCCGTCAGTAGTCGAGCTCGGGCGCCGATGCGGGCGCGGCTTCTCTTCCTTCGGTGCCTCGGCAACGGTCGCATCGGTTATCAGTATCAGACCGGCGATCAAGGCCGCGTTCTGCAGCGCGGTGCGCGTCATCTTGGTCGGATTGACGACGCCGTTTTCGACCAGATCGCCATACTCGCCCGTGGCGGCGTTGTAGCCAAAGTTGCCCTTGCCTTCGAGCACCTTCGCGATCACACGCAGTGGCGCTTCGAGGCAAGCAGTACGATGCGGATGCCGGCGTCCTGGTCCGCATTGATGTCTTGAGGCCGGAACCGCCGACCGCGCACGTAGCAACGCCACACCACCGCCCGCCACGATGCCTTCCTCGACGGCCGCTCGAGTCGCGTGCAACGCGTCGTCCATGCGGTCCTTCTTCTCCTTCATCTCGACCTCGGTCGCTGCGTCGACCCTGATCACTGTCACTCCGGCCGCCAGCTCGCGACACGTTCCTGCAGTTTCTCGCGATCATAGTCGCTCGTCGCTTCCTGGATCTGCGTGCGGATCGCCTTCACGCGCGCGTCTATGCGATTTGCGTCGCCCGCGCCATCGATGATGATGGTGTCGTCCTTGCGCACCTCGACGCGCTTCGCCCGGCCGAGGTCCTCGAGCGTCGCCTTCTCGAGCTGCTTGCCGGTTTCCTCCGAAATCACGGTTGCGCCGGTGAGGATCGCGATGTCTTCGAGCATCGCCTTGCGGTGATCGCCGAAGCCAGTGGCCTTCACGGGCCGCCACCTTCAGGATGCCGCGCATCGCGTTGACCACGAGCGTGGCGAGCGCTTCGCCTTCGATATCCTTGGCGAAGATCAGCAGTGGCTTGCCCGCCTTGGACGTCGCTTCGAGCACCGGCAGCAGGTCACGAATGGCCGAGATCTTTTTGTCATGCGCAGGATCAGGGCATCGTCGAGATAAGCGGCCTGCTTGTCCGGGTCGTTGATGAAGTACGGACTCACGTAGCCGCGGTCGAACTACATGCTCTCAACCACGTCGAGCTCATTGTCGAGCGACTTGCCGTCCTCGACCGTGATCCCCCCCTTCCTTGCCGACCTTCTCCATCGCCTGCGCGATGATGTTGCTGATCGCCTCGTCCGTGTTCGCCGAAATTGAGGCAACCTGCGCGATCTCCCGGTTCGTCGAGATCGGCTTCGAGAGCCTGCTCAGTTCGTCGCGCACGGCGGCCACGGCCTTGTCGATGCCGCGCTTGAGGTCCATCGGATTCATGCCGGCCGCGACGTGCTTCATACCTTCCTGCATGATCGCCTGCGCGAGCACGGTGGCCGTCTTCGACGCGACCTGCTTCACTACCTGCGCGCCCATGTTCTCGAAGCGGTCCTTCAGCTCGATTTCCTTCGCGACCGACACGCCGTCCTTCGTGATCGTCGGCGCGCCGAAGCTGTGCTCGATCAGCACGTTGCGGCCCTTCGGGCCGAGCGTCACCTTCACCGCATCGGCCAGTACGTTCACGTCCTTGACGATCCGGCTGCGGGCGCTGTCATGAAACTTCACGTCTTTTGCACTCGTCATCTTGTTGCTCCGGGAAAAGTCGTTGAACGAACGTCGCGAACGCCGGATCGTGACCGGCGCCTCGCAGACGGACCGGGATTCACGCCGCTTTCTTCGCGGCGGACGCTTCGGGCTCGAGCACGCCCATCACGTCCTCTTCGCGCATCACGAGCAATTCCTCGCCGTCGACCTTGACGGTCTGGCCTGCGTATTTGCCGAAGAGAACCTGGTCGCCGACTTTCAGCTGCAGCGGGCGCTGCGTGCCGTCCTGGAGCAGTCGGCCGCTGCCGACCGCGATGACTTCACCCTGTTCGAGCTTCTCGGCGATCAAGTCGGGGATCACGATGCCCCAGGCCGTCGTGCGCTGCTGCTCGATCCGCTTGACGATAACCCGGTCGTATAGGGGACGAATCTGCATTTCCATCTCCTGAGCGATAACAGATCACCAAAAGGAATCCGGCTGCGCGTCGCGGTCGGGCAAATAGAAGGGAAATGCCGGGCGGCGCAACCGTGCCATGCGTTGGCGGTAAGCGAAATAATGGCAGCCCGAAAACGCTTCAAGGGCCGTTCGGGCGCGAGTTTGTAACAAAATGTTTCGGAATCGTCTGGACGTGTACTGCTGGAGCAAGCCGGATTCAGACGAACAGAATGCGCCGGACGCGGTCGAGCCGGTAAACGGTACGGCCGCGATGTTCGCGCCGGCGTGGCAGCGGGCCCCACCGGACAAGGCGGGCGGCGGCGGCCGTCCGCGTCGAGCATGTCGTCGGGCTCGTCAAGCGCGCGCCACAGTCCGCCCTTGACCGGGCGGAATTGCCAGCGCAGATAGCTGTGGTCGGCTACGAGACGCATCAGCGCGTCCCGGTCAGGCGCGCCGTCGACGAGATGCAGGTCGCAGTCGTTGCGATCCGCCGTCGCCGTAGTCGCCGAACGCCTTGCGGCATGCGAGCGCCTCACTCGCCGACGCATCGAGCAGCGCCAGCTCGACGCTATCGAACATGAGCCACGGCTCGTCAAGCTGAAGTGCGGAGCCCGGCATCGGGCGTCGCGGCAACTCGACGCCGGGCAGCGCAAGCGGCGTTGAGCGGCGGAAACCATGCCAGTGAAGGATTGCGACGAGCGGCGTGTTGACCCGCGCGACCGCGGTCACCGTAACCGCAGAGCGGTACGCGCATCGCGTCGATCTGCCCGCGCAGCTATCGAAAAGATCCATGAAGCCTCCTTTCGTCGAATGCGAGGATACAGGTAGGCCCCTTGAAATTTTTTGGGCCTGTCCTATTTTAGGTTTCGCTGAGCAGTCGCGCGAGTTGTAATCGCAAGCGCGCTGCGTGTTTCGATTTGTCTGTCAAGGGGCGCTCCCGAGAAGGCGGACTGGAGCGCGTAGTCCGGTTTGCCGTTTGGACAGGCCCACAAGGAGTCTACCATGAGCAATCCTTTCTTCAATGCCGACCTCTTCGGCGAAATCGACCGTCTGCAACGGCAGATGGCGAACCTGTTCACCAGCCTTCCGTCCAGCCTGCGCGCCGCGCGCATCGGCGCCTTTCCGCCCGTCAACATCGGCAGCACCGACGACTCGGTCGAGATCGTCGTGTTCGCGCCCGGACTCGATCCCGCAAAGATCAAGGTATTGATCGACAAGGGGTTGCTCACGATCAGCGGCGAGCATAGGCCAGTGGATGCCGGCACGGCCGAGGACACGCGCGTCTATGCGCGGGAGCGTTTTGCCGGCGCGTTCCGCCGCGTGATCGAGCTGCCGCGTCATGCGGATCCGGACAAGGGTGCACGCCCGCTATGTGAATGGCTGCCTGACGGTCAGCGTCGGCCGTTCCGAGGCGTCGAAGCCGCGCGCGATTGCCGTCCAGTAACCGACGATGCATTACGACATTTCGTCAACCGAACCAACCGGAATCGAGAGGAGTACATCATGAGCGACCGTACCGAACTGGCCGAACGTGCTCCGGAATCGGGCACTGCAGCACTGCAGCGCAGGCTACGCACAACGCGACGCCGACGCGCGGCAGCTTCGCATCACGCCTGCTGTCGACGTATTCGAGAACCGCCAGGAGATCACGCTGTATGCGGACCTGCCTGGCGTGCCGCGCGAGAGAAGCTCAACGTGCGGATGCAGGACGGCAGCCTTTACATCGAAGGCGAGGCCGTCGTGCCAATGCCGGACGGGCTGCGCGTATCTATGCGGCCGTGCGCCATGCTTTGCACGCGCGTTCACGCTGAGCCCGGATTTCGACGTATCGCGCATCGACGCGCAGTTGCGTGACGGCGTGCTGAAGCTGACGATTCCGCGGCGCGACGAAGCCAGGCCGCGGCGTATCGAGGTGAATGTCGGCTAGGCAAAGCGCACAACAGGTACGTTTCTGGAACACACGCGGTGGCACGGGCATGTCGTCGTGCCACCGGTCAACTTTCGGGAGAAACTATGCAGGACGTGCAACGTGAACGCTGGAAGGGTTTTACGAGCGAAACGCACGCCGATCCCCGTGCGCAACTATGCGACGCCCGCTGGCGCGCCCGTGGCTTATATGGCGCTCCTCCGGATAGGGCGCGCAGGCGCACCGGTAGCAGACTGGCACCTGCCGCTGTACGCCAAGCGGTGGATGAGTGCCGCCGAAGCGCACCGTGAATCGCTCGACTACGCAGTGCGTGCCATCGATTCGGGCTGCCTGGGCGAAGCGGCGCCACTGGCCGCCGGACTTGCGGCCTGATCCGGTCATTCGCTACCTATGCAATCGCGGTCGCACCGCTTCATTCTGCACCGTGCCCCCTGGTTACGGTTGGATTGTCACTGTGAGACGAACATGCTCAGTCCACACGAATTTTTGCAACCCTCATGCTGGTCCGTCATGCGCCGGAGCAGATCGACATGAACCGCGCGGAGCTTGACGCGCTGCTCGAACGCCAACTCGTCATGCTGGAGCACTGCGCCGAAGGGCATCGCCGCGCCTGCCTGACCAATACCGGTCGCTCGATCCTCGATGCGCTCAATCCCCGAACAACGGCGAACGAAACTCCGGAGCTCCGCTGACGCCTCCCAACCATCACGGGACGCGCCGGATCAGGACAGAGGCCGGCAACACGACCGGCTCCTTCCTAACCATCGCGTACACGGTCGTGCATACCGCGCACGGACAGGACAATTCAGGGAACATCATTGACTCGCGCGGCACATCTGCGGCCTATGCTCTGTACACAACCTTCCATACCGGCTCAGCATCAGCCTGCCTTCGAACAAGCTAGGTTTTGCGGGGAATCGAGGTTCCCTTCATTGTGCGCCAGCCCTCGACGACTAGTGTCGCTTCGCCCGGTTTGCGATTGACGTGCCACACCCATGGTTCCCGCACCATCCGACATCTCGATCACGACGGTTTGTTCGCCGATGTCGGGCCGCAATTCGCCGCGTACCGTCGCGCCGGTATAGAAGTGGGTTGCGCTAACGGATAGAACAGTGCACGCCTGATCATTGGATCGCACGGCCTCCACAACAGTAAAGTGAAGATTCGCGCGTCACACCGAGACCGGTTCCAAGATACCGGCATCGACATAATCAGGATGCCATCGCCATACTTCGCATCCTCAGATCCGACACTCTTCCAGAATGTTTTCGTAGTAGTGTGGCTCCATGATTCCGTGCGCCCTTCGGGGCGCAAACATGTCTCGCGTGAACAAGGCCTGGCGCAAACTGCAACCACTGCGGTTCACGCATATGCGTGCGGCAAAGTGAGCGTCCGCGCCGAACGCGCGAAGCACCCGAGACCCCGGTGCGCCGCATAGGGACGCCCCCGGCAGCCCTGACTGCGCTTATCTCTTTGCCATAACGTTACTTGACGCCAAACGCCTGATCTCGAAGGTCAACCTTTTAGTGCCGCGGTTACGTGTCGGTTGCCCGAGGGCATCGTGTGGTTCGAAACCGAAACCATATGCCAGCGCTATCGCTTACAGCTTTCATAACATAGAAGTAACCGTAATAGCAGTTAACAAGGCTATAGCGGTCGTGTGGAAAACCGCCAATAGCGCCTACAAAACTTAGAACCCTGAGGATTTTTCAGGAATATCCAACACAAGCCGAGGACAACTCTGTAGGGTTCAGCCCGAATGACAGGTTATGCAGATTCCGTCCACAGTCCCCCAGACATGATGTACATACGTTGACCACAGCCACCTGTGGATAACCAGTCTTGCTCCACCGCTAAAGATCGTCCGTGGCACGCCGCTGTCCACGCGGCGAGATACAACCGAAACACGACTCCACGCATCAAATGAAACCACCGCTTCCATTTCGCCGCACCAGACGGCGCGTTGTATAGCCTCGGGTGGTGGTTGGCGAAATACTGCATCGCACCGCTATCAGCAGAAGTTCCTGCTCGCGGTGGACAACGTCCCGAGGAAACCTGACAGGTCAATTAACCGTTGCGCAACCAGATGATGGACTGCGCCATCGCGCTGCCACACGCCATATACGCCGAGCAGCGACACGCCGATTACTTCCCTCCTCTGCGCCCTTAGCACGTCGGGCCGGAGGATCACGTTCACGTTGCCTGTCTCATCTTCTATCGTGATGAAGATAACGCCCTTGGCGGTGGCCGGCTGCTGTCGCACCGTGACGATTCCGCATCTCCGGGCCAGCTGCCCGTTGCGGTAGGTGTGAAGTACGTTCGCGGGCATCAGCCTCTGCGCGGCAAGCCTCGGGCGTAACAGTTGGAGCAGATGGCGACCAAGCGTCAGGCCGGCCAACCGGTAGTCGGCCACGATGTCCTCGGGCTCTGACGGATGCCCGAGTGCCGGCGTGCTGTCGTGGATCGCGGCTACAGCCTGCCACAATGCCTTGCGCCGATTGCCCGCCAATGCCGCCAGCGCGTTCGCATCCGCCAGCACCTTGAGGTCATGCCGGTCCAGTTCCGCGCACCGTGCGAGATCGACAACCGAATCGAATGGACGCACGGCACGCGCCAGTTCGATACGCTGCGCGGCGCCGTCGCGCATGCCTCGCAGCACCGACAGCCCAAGCCGCACTGCGGGTTATGGCGAGGTTCCAGTAGATTCGAGCGACCAGTCCCATCCGCTGACGGTCACGTCCACCGGCAGCACGGTCGCGCCGTGCCGTCTCGCGTCCTGCACCAGTTGCGACGGCGAGTAGAACCCCATCGGCTGGCTGTTAAGCAGCGCGGCCAGAAACGCTTCCGGTTCATGGCACTTGAGCCAGCTGCTCGCATAGACCAGCAATGCGAAGCTCGCTGCATGGCTTTCGGGAAAGCCGTATTCACCGAACCCATTGATCTGTTCGTAAGCATTCAATCTAGACCGGTTGCGGATTACGTTGACGCGAGAGAGGATCGACTGCTAGCGAACGGGATCGATGTGTGAGGCGGCAGGCAACAAAGGAGCGACGTTCCAAGCGGTTCGTCGATTCGGTTCACCGGGTGATCGGCGACGCGCTCGATGGCGCAA
>CALNPU010000153.1 GCA_940588625.1 uncultured Caballeronia sp. | reverse complement strand
ATTGCGGCAGCAAGCTGGGCTATTTGAAGGCGACGGTGGAGTTCGCGTTGCGGCATCCGGAAGTGGCCAAGGATTTCAATGCCTATTTGTCGGTGCTCATGTCGACTTTGCATCTTTGCATATTTGATCTCCGCAGAAAGTGCTTCGTCAGGCGCGTCAGCGAGCAATGATGACGTCCGCTGGCACGCTGCGACCAACTGCGTCAATGCCCGCGTCTCATCGTTCTCATCAGTTCGGAGAGGGACGTTGACGCTTCGATTTCCTCTTTCTGCGCTCGCCACCACCTTTCTGCGCTCGCCACCACAGTAGCGCTCCCGCAGACGCGATGGCTTCCCAATCGCTATCGGCGACAATGCCGTGCGTGCTAGAAGGCCCGCCAACGAAACAACCGTTTCGGACGGACGTTGGCCGTAGTCCGGATTTTCGGCCATCTTCTTGAACAGCGTCAATATATTAGCAAACTATCCATCTCTTTGTTCCAGGTTAGGTTTAGATTGGACACCGGATTTCACGAGCACGACGCAGCTCAGGTCAGTTCGCTTCCGGGGCTATTTATCTTCGAGCTACTTCGCCCGTTTCTCTGAATGCGTGCGCAACGAACACCTGACATCGCAGCATAGCATTCCACAGTCAACGCGGTAATTCAACCATTCCTTGCCCAACAAGCGCCCGGGAAAACGGTTCTCGTGCCTTCGCAACCTGGCGTCTCGACCAAACTCCAGGTATGCATTTACAAGTAACTCATCAGGAGAACGCGTCTGCCGACGGATAGCATTTCGAATGCGACAATGCTCCACACATCATCACTACGCATTTGCGTTCCGATGACCGCCATCACGCACGAAGACCTTTGAATTTCCTATTACGACTCAACCTGTTCACGGCGTGCTGTACGGTACTCGCTCGGTGTCAGCGACATGCGACGCCGAAAGACACGCGAAAGCCGTTCCCCACTTCCCAAGCCGCAGCGGCGCGCGATTTTATCAACCGGCAGCGTCGTCTTTTTAAGGAGGTGGCAAGTGATCTCGAAACGCGCATTCAACAAGTACTCCGATGGCGTCACCCCTGTCTCGACCTTGAAACGGCGGAGAAAGTTGCGCTCGCTCATCCCCGCCACCTCCGCGGCCTGCGCAATCGAGATGGAACGCTTGCAGTTCTCACGAAGCCATTGCCCGGCCTCCTGCACTCGGTGTGTCGCATCGATCTCGTCAGATACGTCCGTTTCCAAGTTCGGGAAATCAAGGCTCGGCGATGTCACGTGGCGGCTAATCCGCCGCGCAATTTCGATGCTTAGATTTTCTGGGACCAGTGACAGCGCTGCGGCGAGCGGACTGCTTAGATCCCGACGCCCGAATCGCGTGCTCTCTTGCGCCCCGATGAAATGCCGTTGATATTGGGCGCCAGAAGCGCTTATGCCGAACGAGGAATGACGCCGGTATCCCGTCGCCTCCACCAATCGCGATGCCTGGTCTTCCATTCGACGATGTTTGCGTTCGACAGCAGCTTGCGAAGCGGTCCCATCATCGACGAGTCAGTTAGTGCGATGTCGCGCTCGGTTCCCAGCATGATGAAAGCCCCGTCGAAGCGGCGACCTAAATGCTCATCGATGGCATCTCTCCGTATGCCTACCGATGAAGAATCATTTACATAACCGCCTCGGGCCGACAGCAAAACCACTGACGACCCGATCCCTACCGGACGCTCGGCTTGTTTCGCCAAGTTTGCCTTGCTGACATACCTCGGCTACCAGACCTACGTCGAGTAGAGAGAAACCATCAGACAATACAATTGCTATCTGGCCGTTTCGGCCTGGTGAGTCGTTCAGTCTAATTTGAGCCACCGAACCCCGGAAAAGGGATGGCTCCGTTTGAGTGTGCATGACTACTCTCAATGGCGGTTGATAGGTTTTCTTATTTGCTGCAGAATATGATACATTTCTGTAAAAGTAGTAGTTATCAATGGAGCAAATGGGCAATGTTTTGTCGTAGTTAATTTTACTGATTCCCAACGAACCCTAAAAAATGCAGTTATTTTTATTTATTTTCAATAGTTTAAATCATTTTTTAACACTTTTTTCATTGATTAATATCATATGAATTTGAATTTTTCGCGAATTTCTTACATGGATGACTGACATATAAGCGCATGATCGTGGCGGAATTAGACAGCAGATGGGGCGACTGTTCACGCCATATGGCCTGCGCTAAATCGACACGGTTCGGGCACTTGGCGAGTGCGTCGGATTTGAATTTGAGGTTGTGGTTCTGACAGATGCGAATCTGGGCCCACGCACGATGACCAAGTCACAACAGGAGAATAATTTGAGTTAAGTTCTAGTTACCCGAAGCTGCGTGAAGCGTTTGATCCAAGTAATAAGGATTCACAAGTATCCAGATACGATTGATGTGCGCCCTTACCGTTCAATCGTCTGAAGTATACAGGCCGGGAATTGGGGCTTCACCGGACCGCTTCACCATGGATGGTCAGATATGCTGCTGCAAGAACTGCGACTCATCGTGTCTTCCCATTCAAGCCTGGGCACCGCCGTCAGAATGAGCGCAATCTTCAGGGAATGGGAGATGTTTCTGACGTCACGCGGATCATTTAACGATTAATAGCTACGTGACGAGCCTCGTTTCAGTCCGAGTAAAGCCACAGGACTGCGCCGCGCTACGATTTTCCGCTGACGACACGTTGCACACGCGTTTGCCCAGTTGTCATTGTCCCAACTCACATCCGTATAACGCCGCTGATCCAGCGCGAGCGTTTTCTTCCGTACAGACGTCCTTCCAGCTCCCGTTCAAATTCGTCTCAACCAACTGGAGGGAACTATGCAATGGAGACACGCAGTTTTCGCGGTCATTTGGGGGCCCGTCGCCGTTGTGGCATTTATCGTTTCAGTGTCGGCAGTCGAGCTTTCGCGTGCCAGGCGCCGTATGTGTCGATAGAAACAACGTTGGGAAATACAGGTCGCACGTTGGCACGACCGAAGTTTAGCTGGCGTGCCTCGGACAGCCTCAGCTGCGAGCCATTCTCCTCCGCGAATAACCAATCACCCGAGCACTCTTTCCCGGGTCCTCAGATGTCGTGTCGACCAGCGAAAATAGGGTGCCGAGAAGAAGAAACAAGTAAGGGAAAGGTCTCATCGTGCAGTGAAAGAATAACGAGAAACAAGCCGAAGGCACCTACGCTAACGCCGAACGAATGAAACAAATCGACCAGACGGCTTTTGTCTCTGTAGGCACGCGCAAGGCGGATGCTCTGCCATACGATCGTGAGCAAAATCGAAACGAAGCACGCCAGTGCAACAATGCCGGACTCGACAACAATCGTAAGATACCAGTTGTCTACCATCGCTCCGTACGAGTCACTAATGCCCGCATATTTCCCAGCCATGCGCGGTCCAACGCCGAGAAGCGGGTGATCCGCGACGCTTTGTGCGCCCCGCGTAAGCTGCACGATTCGCCCGGCGGAGCTTGATTTCTCATCCTCGCTTTTTCCCGAGATCATGTTCTGCGCCATCGGAATTGCGACAGCGACGACAAGCAACACAAGACACAGGTTGAAGATTCCTACTGCCCGCTTAAGATGGGAGCGACTCTTGAGGATGCCGACATTCAATTGAATCCAGTGAACTAGCAAAATAAGACCCATCACGAGCACAGTGGCACGAGACCCGGTGAATATGGCATTCACCCACATCAACGCAATTGCACCGAGGAAAAGAGCGCGCATGCCGGCAGTTCTTGCCCGTTTCACGCAATAAATGGCAAGAGGAAGCACGAGCACAAGATACGACCCGAACGCGAGCGGATGGATAAAAGTGGACTGCACACGATAGGTACCGCGTACCTTGTCCGCAAGCGCTAGTTTCATGAAATCGTCAGACACGGTCGGCATCGGAAATATAGAAGCGACCAGATTTCGGCCGACCATCGCCTCGACAAGCCCCAGAATGCACAGCATCAAGGCTGTCACCACAATAACATCAGGCGATTGACACGCGTCAGATCGCGTGCATCGTAGACGCCGATATAGAGAAACACGCTCGCCGAAAGAATATCCGACACCCCTGAATTGAGCGACAAGCTCAGGTCGTCGTTTTGAAAGGCGCTCGCGAATCGAAGAATTATATATAGGACAACGCATCCGCTACCTACGATGGATCGCTTCGTGACACCGAGTACACGCGGGATCGTTCGCCCGTTCGCAGCGGCTTCAATGGTCAGAAGCCCAATCATTGCGATGATCATCCCGCGCTGCGCGTTGAAAAGCACGCCGCCAACCCGGATACCAAGGTATGACAGAATAAGCGAGTATATCATGATGAATAATAAGATAAGAATTTCAAGCGGGCGAATTTTCCCCATTATTTTCCAGTTTGACCAAACCGATATGATCGACTTCGAAATAGTAACTGACTCACTTCGAAGCGGCGCTGTAATAAAGCTGACAAATCTTACATTTTGAAGCGAAATGGTTGGCATGGAAAGATGGCAACGCTACATTGCCTAGTTCCCGCTTCGCTTTTGCCATGGCCAATATGAATTTTTCGAAGCAACTAGAGTTCCTGCTGCGAACCTTGTTTTTTGTCGGTGTTGCGTTATCCTCAGCGCTTGCCTGCGCCACAAGCGTCCCCGCTACAGACGAGCTATATGCCGTCAAATTCAATCTGGATAGTCTTGTACCGCTTGTCGATTTCAGTAGCCTCAATTCACCAATTGAAGATGGCGACCGGATTGTCGTGTGCGGCAACTGTTTCTGCACAGCCGGACATAGCCAGACTCCAATCAGATTGTTTGGCGTAAATCTGGCCTACGATGCCTCACTGCCGAGTGAGCAGGACGCGCCACTCGTAGCAGCCCGACTCAGCAAGCTCGGAGTCAATCTGGTGCGGCTCCATGCACTCGATGCGCGGCCCGATACCGACCCGTCGCAAGCGCATAGCATCTTGCTCGCCCAGCAATTTCCGGCGCTCAACCCCGTGGCAATCCGGCGCCTCAAATTCTTTCTGGATCAACTGCGCAACGCAGGCATTTACGTCGACCTCAACTTGCACGTCGGCTATACCTTCAACCCAGGGCAGGACGGTGTACCCGCCCTACCGGGTTCGGCATCGATGCCTGATCAGTCGAAGCCACTTTTCATCGTCAACAGCAGAATGTCGGATCTACAGGTGCTATACGCGCGAAACTTGTTGCGGGCTCTTGGAGCCTCTGCCAAGAACGTGGTGGCTATGGTCGAGATCAACAACGAAAGCACGCTCGTCTATGAATGGATGATCGGACATCTCGATACGGTCGTCGTTGGTGCGTACCGGGACGGCCTGACCGAACGTTGGCAGCGCTATCAAATCGAAAATGGGATGAGTGACACCGCGCTGCCAGGAATTCCGAAAGTCGATGCGCCCATTCCTGAGCGCATTAAGGACAATTTCTTCAAACTACTCATTACGGTCGATCAGGCTTATCTGGACAAGATTCGCGCAGCGGTCAGGTCAGTCAATCAGGAGGTGATCATCGGCGGTTCGCAAATGCGCTTTGGAGGCTTGGCCAACCTGGCCTCGCACGCCAGCATGGATTTCATGGATATCATTTTTACGTCGACTCATACGATTTTTGTGGCAAATGGTGGGACTGGAACAACTGGGTAATTCGTGACGAATCAGCTGCCGCGGGAGGTTTTGCCGACTTGCGCAACTCAGCGTTCTTTCGGGATCTGTCAAAACCGTATGTGATCAGCGAGTTCAATCAACCGTGGCCAAATCGAAAGGCGGGGGAAATCATCCCTGAGACGGCCTCAATGGCCGCTCTCCAGGGTTGGAGCGCAATCATGTGTTTTACGACTACTCCCACACACACGATTACAGCAACAACGTCCCACGCGAATTCAGTCTGACGGGTGACGTTACCAAGCTAATTCAGCTAGGCCAGGTTGCTTGGCTGTATCGCTCCCGAGCGATACAGCCGAACGGCAACCCACTGAACGTCAAGATCTCGTCCGGGCTGATGGTGCAGTCGGAACGAGACCGCGTGTTAGGCGAGGTATCAGACTTCCTTCAGAAGCGCGCCGGCGTCGATCCGGCCGCCGCATTCACACGCGAAGTAGGCGTTACGACGTTCGGTGAAACAGTACGGTCCGGCGAGCCGTCTGCCTGGACCCGCTCGGGCGAAACGACGTTCTACACAGAGCATCATCGTCTCGTGATCAACGAGATGGCGGTAAAAGGCGTAGTTGGCACATTCACTCCCGGCACCCGGCAAGACTTCGGCTCGTTCCAGATCGCAATGCCGCAGTCTTCCAACGGTTTTGTGTCAATCCTGCTCGGTTCTCGGGATGGGCAACCGATCACGACGTCGCGTCGGCTGCTTCTCACCGTTCCGCGCTACACACTGGGATCGCTCCCGAATATTTCTTCACCTCAAACTCAGCAGTTAGTGCCTTATCAAACCACGCTGGATCAATGGGTCAATCACCCGCGTGACATGCTCAGGGGCAAACCCAAGTGGCAATTGGAAGCAACACCACAGGAACCTGCCAGCCAAATAGTGGTGCACGACCCGCTCTGGATGCAGCGGGTTGCGCCGTCCATCTACTTCGGAACCGCGGCCCGGACCGCTGTCGTGTTTCCACTCGATGCCGCCGGCAAAAGGCTTCCGCCGCTGTCGGCAAGCAACGTTGAAAAATCGAAAAATGGGCTAACGATTCAGTTGCAAGCTGGGAGACCGGCACCTTGGTATGAGATCGCACCGCAGTATTGAGACTGCGCAGCCCATGGCAGCTCAGTTCGTCACGGCTGCATAAATCTCCATGAGCTTACGGTAATGTCGCTCCTCGCCAAACTCTGCTTGCACTTTTTCTCGCCCTGCTGCGCCCATTTCGATCGCGGTGTCGTGTCTTCTCATCCAAAGGCCCTCTATCTTTTCAGCCAGTTGATGCGCGTTCCAGACGTTGAATACGTATCCATCCACCGAATCCTGGATCAGCTCCGGAATACCGCCTATGTTAGTGCCGAGCACAGGTCGACCGAGCGACAACGTCTCCAGCACTGACATCGGACAGTTCTCGTACCACTGCGCGGGTAGCACAGTGCACACGCTTTCTCGCACCGTGTCATACAGTTTCTCACCAGTAATAAAACCGAGGAACTCGACGTTCTCTATCTTTTGTTGGGACACAATCTCAACCAATCGCGCTTTGTAAACGCCATCACCTGCAATCGCAAACCGGATACCTGGCAGCAGCTTGGCTGCGGCAACAAACGTATCCAGCCCCTTCAATTTCTCAATACGACCGTAATAAAGCACGTATTTCCCGACTGAATGGCTCGGGCGAAACGCGTCGAGATTCAGAAAGTTGTGAACTGTCGATACTTTCCCTGCCGGAATTCCCTTCTCAATCATCTTCTTACGATGAAAATGGCTAACCGAGATGAAGTGATCAATCCCCGCAATGGCACCCAATTTGTGCGACACAGCTGTTTCTACAAAACTGAGCGCACTTCTTACCAGTGAATCTCTGTTGCAGCGGTGCAGCAACACCGACGCATAGTGTCCTGGTGAGCACTTCTCACAAATCTTGCCATCGCCAAAGCAGGTATATACCGGGCAGATCAGCTTATATTCGTGCAGCGTCTGGACGATCCGAATGCCTCGCTTTCTGAATTCGTTAAGGACAGGTGCCGTCACTTTTCCATGGTAGATATGGAAGTGTGCAAGCTCAGGCGCGAAACGTCCGAACAGATTGGCGATGTGCGTCTTCGCCTGTGGCGAATAGATATAGCCGCCCACATCTTTCAAACCCGGTCTCTCGAAGTCGGCACCGTCGGGGAAAAAATCCGACCATTCGCTTGGCCGATTCGCTGGATTTTTTGCGACAAACGGAACAACCTCATGTCCGCGCCTTTTCAAGAGCGTTTCCAGCTCGAAGAAATAACTGTTCGGAGCCGCCTTTTACGAAGTAGTTCTGGGATACGTTGAGGATCTTCATTGCCGGGTTGCGTTGGGGTTGATTGAAACTAACGGAATGCCATTCAACCATGGGTGTCCGCACAAATACTCTTTTCTACTTCGTACCCTGAATGCAGGGGCGCAGTACTGGGACAAAGACCCACACGGTCAGCCATCCTGGATTTAGCTTCATTTGATCCTGGCTACACACTATCTCCCTTCGCCTGAACAAAGACCAGCATCCGGCTCAGCGTATCTCGCAACCGGATTCGTTCGGTTTCGAGCAGGACGTAGCGGTGGAAAACCAGCGCGAAAACAACTAGCGCCGCAATTCCATAGCCGACCGGCCAATAAATTCCGCCGATAAAAACTGCTCCGACCAGGACAACAAGCTGAAATGCGCTCAGGGCGCCAATCGCCCAGACGTCCGATACCTTGCGGGTACAGCAGCAAGCCTAGATCCAGCAGCATGCGCAAGGTCCAGGAAAGCGTGGCGCCCTCAATGCCCCAGTTCCTCAGCATCCAAAGCATGCAGAAGATGTACACCGGCAACTCGATCATTCGAAGCTGCGGTAATGTCAGAGCGCCCATGCGCCTGAATGAGGTTAGATGGGACCTTGGACAGACTATTGATCAGGAGTCCGATTGCAAGCAGTTGCAGGACTAGCGAACTCTTATGCTCAAAGGTGGGACCGATCCATATCCTCAGGAACAAGTGCGCCGAAAGAACGGTCACCAGCCCGACCGGGAATACTGAGGCAGCGGTTAGCCTGACTCCCAGGTTCAACATCTGGCGCTCCGCTCCCGGGTTGCTTGCGACACGATGGACCGTCAACGGGAACAATACCCCAAGTATTCCTTCAGAAAGGATGTTCAACCGATAGACGAACTCATGGCGTGGTATAGAAAGCGACGATCACCACACCGAGAACTCGACTGATAAAAAACGGTCCATGTAATCCATTACCGGAGACAAGACTTTGGACAGTGTCGTCCACCCCCCGTATGAGACCAGTTCTCTCGCGCTGGACAAGGTCACACGGCCACCTTCGCTAGCCGCCGGGATGACGCGCCTCACCGCGAGCCAGTAGAGAATGGTCGTAGCCAGCCGCCCGACGACGAGGACAGCAACAATGACATCAAGATGAGTCGAAAAGGGCAAGGCGCCCAACGGTCCGATGAAGGTCCACAGACCTTGCGGTGTCCGGATCGCGTTCGTAATGTCGAAACGATGATAAGCCTCGAGAATGCCACGCAGGCCGCTGGTTAAAATCACCAAGAATCGAGGCGCCAAGCAAATAGAACGAGACTCTCGCTTCTTCCTCCAGTTGTGCAGGCACCTTTAACAGGTGAAGGATCTCCGGCGTGAAAACAAAAATCAAGGCCGATCCAATCGCTGAACCCAAGCATAAGTGCCAGAGCGGTGCGTATGAGACCACCGATCACAGACTCACGCCCCGCGCCGATGCAATCGGCGACGTGCCACGTAAGTGATCGTCTCAGTCCGAAATCGAACAGATTGAAGTACCCGATAACCATCCACGCAATTGCAAGCAAACCGAACCGATCCGTGCCGATGTGCCGGATAAGCATTGGGATGCTGACGGCGGCCACCACGAACGGCAGCAATGGAGTGCCAAGATTGTAGAAGAAATTCTTGGATAGCGAGGATGTGCGCGACATGAAAAGAACTCTTAATTTTCCACTAGGGAAGGTCTGCATAACCGTTTTTCGGAGTGCGGGCCTTTTGCTTCCTGCGCGTTGCGGCGTTGAGAATTTGTTG
>CALNPU010000152.1 GCA_940588625.1 uncultured Caballeronia sp. | reverse complement strand
GGCACGATCAAGGCATGCGCCGATGAGACCGATTTCGTTATTCCTATGTCCACGCGTTTTGACACAGTCTGGGACAGTACCTGAAGCCCACGCTGCTCGCCGTGATCGCGATGATCGTCTGCTACACGCTGTTCTACATCTCGACGGTTTTTTCGCTCTCTTACGGCGTCTGTCTCGACGCTGCATTTCCGCGCGAGAAATTCCTCGGCCTGCTGTGCTTCGCGGTGCTTTTCATGGCTATCGCGACACCGATTTCCGCATTGGCCAGCGATAAATTCGACCGCCGGCCGGTGCTGATCGTTGGTTGTATCGCGGCTATCCTGTCCGGCTTCACCATGGCCCCGCTGCTCGGCAATGGCAACACTTACGCGGTCGCGCTGTTTCTCACCATCGAGCTGTTCCTGATGGGCGTGACTTTCGCCCCGATGGGCGCGTTATTGCCCGAATTGTTCCCGACCAACGTTCGCTATACCGGTGCGGGTGTCGCGTATAACGTGGGTGGCATTCTGGGAGTGTCGGTCGCGCCGTACATCGCCCAATTGCTGGCGAATCGCAGCGGTTTGGCGTGGGTCGGCGGGTACGTGTCGGTCGCCGCGGCAATCAGCCTGCTCGGCGTGCTGTGCATGCGGGAAACGCGGGACATCAAGCTTTCGTAGAGCGCGTAAAGCGTATTGCGTGCCGGTGAGGCTTCAGGAGATCGCCGGCACGCGTTGTTCACACCCGCGCTCTCATCTGTCACGCCGGTTGGTTGCATGCGCCGGCACTGCCTGGCGTTTCGGCAGCCGCGCCCGCTGCGCTCTTGCGGTCGCACCAGAACGCCGCGAGCCCGATCAGGCTGCCGATCGCGATGGCGTCGCCGGTCAGCCCCGCATCCAATGGTATTGCCCGAGCGATATGAGCCGCAAAGCGGTATCGATGACCAGCGACATGCACGCGCCTGCAATGAAACACACCAGCCCCTGCTTGCCGATGTTGACCACACTCGGCAAGCTCTTCGCCAGCGCCTTGATCCATCCGGCATACACCGCCTGAGCAAACAGCTACGCGATCACCACAAAACTCACAATGCGCAGGCTGGCCAGGTTTTGCTTCATTCATATATCCGGGGGGGCGCCTGGGTCTCCAGGAACAGCTTCGCGAACACGAAGGTCAGGAACACGATAATCGCCGCGCGCGTCATCCAGCGCGCGGTTTTCGAATCGTGGAACTCGGCGGGGATGAGCTGCACGCGCGCCAGGATGCCGAGCGCAAACATCAATTGCCACGCGAACGGGTTGAACGACCGGGTTGAACGACCACCCTTCCGCGTAAGCCGACGACAGCCACTGCGCGAGCGACGACGCGAAAAGCCATACGCCGAGACTACCGAACAACACGACAACCGGCTTACATTCGGACAACGGCACCACGAACGGTACGGCGAGCGCGTACATGGCGTACATGGCGTACATGGGCAACACCGCCGACAAATACGGCTGATGCCGCAAAGTCGCGACATCAAACGTCAGCCCCAGCGGCCGGGCCAGGAACGACGGCCATTCGGTGATCTGCATCATCGGGTTGTCGATCAGCATCTACATCAGCAGCGCCCCGCCCAGCAGCATTACGGCCGTGAAGAGGTACGCGCGAGATCTCCTAAGTGCGCTTCAGGAAGCGGCGGCGCGCGGCCCCGTGACTGCGGTTCGCTGCCAGCGTTGTGTAAGCGGCGACCGATGCATACCCCCCCAGGAACACTAAAACCTCTGCGGAATCGCAGAACACGTAACTATGGAGTGTAAATCTAGACAAGACGCTTCCCGAAATATGATCGACGGCAATCACCAGCAGCACGATTCCCAGGAAGAAATCCACTTCCAGAGAACGGCGATTCGGGGAATTCATAAATGCAGCTCCGTGGATAAAGCTTGCCCTGCACTGGAAAACACCAACTCGGGTTAGTACGGACAGCGCCCGGAAAATTCCCATCAGATCATTGGATAAATGCAATAATCGGGCCTTTGTGTATTTTTGTGCAACTTGCGTACCGGCCGTGCTTTCTATACTCAACAAAGACTGAACATTCGTGAGGCCGGCATCATGCGCATTCATCTCCAAAGTGCTGATGTTGTTGCGATAATCGCCATCGCGCTTTTTGCCGCACTCATGCTGGCCGTGCGTTTCCGGACCACCAGCTGGCGCGGAATTGTCCTGCAGGCGCTGCTTGCAAATGCCGGCGCCATTGCCGCCATGGTCGCTTTCGAAGTAATGGCAACCTGATCTTCAGTAAGCGCTTCACGTCCCGACTAAGACAGTAATTGATAAAACTTTCAATTTCCCTGGGTCATCGTTGAAACGTTTGCGCGTCATTCAAAAGCCAGAATAAAATATTACTTGTTAATTACGTTCTTCTCTCCGCTTTCGCCACCCCGACGAGAGTGTTTTCGGGGTGCCAGCTCACAGCTGCGCCCCGTTTTCTTTTTCAAAATGCATTACCAGGACCAATCGGCTTGATTATTGAGACAGATCGGTACGGCATTATTTTGCCGACAGCTGGTCGCATGGCTCACTGCACATGATTCGCGCGTTACGCTCTCTCCCCCGATTTACTTTTCGACGTGCGCGCAGCCTCTGATACCGCTACGGCATCTTCTGGGTCGGCGCAGTCGCGGTCGGGCTGGTTGCGGTGATGTACGCAAAGCTCATCGACTGGGGCTATAACGCGTTTCGCGCGGTTCAGCACGAGCATGTCTGGTTGCCGCTGATCCTGACGCCGGCGGGGGCCGCGTTATCCGTCTGGCTCACCGAAAGTTCTTTCGCGGCTCGGAAGGCAGCGGCATTCCACAGGTCATAGCCGTATTGCACAGTCCGCCAGGACTGGGGACGCGGCTGCTGTCGCCCGCCATCCTGATCGCCAAGATGGGGATCTCGTTTATCGCTATCCTCGGCGGTTTCACCATTGGCCACGAAGGTCCGACCGTGCAGGTCGGCGTGGCGCTGATGTACAACCTGCGGCGGCTGTTCCCGCGCTCGAACGCCCGCATTGAACGGCAGCTTGTGCTGGCGGGTGCGGCGGCGGAGTTATCGGCGGTGTTCAACACACCGCTCGCCGGTATTGTGTTCGTGATCGAAGAGCTGACGCGCAGCTTCGAAGCGCACACGAGCGGCGTGCTGATCACGGCCATCATCCTCGCCGGTATCGTCGTGCTCGGCTTGAACGGCAACTACACCTATTTCGGCACCATCGAGATCGGCGCGCATTTCCCTAACCTGCTGGCGGTCGCGGTGCTGCTCACGGCCATCGTGACAGGCATCGCGGAGAGCGTGTTCTGCCGGTTGCTGCTCAATACGTCCAAATGGATTCCGGCACGTTTGCGCGAGATGCACGCGACACGCCCCGTTGTATTCGCCACGCTCTGCAGATGGATCATCGCCGTGGTCGGACTCGTGTCGGGCGGCACGACCTTCGGCAGCGGTTACGCCGAAGCGCGCGGCCTGCTGGAAGGCCATGAGCAACTCTCGCCGCTGTATCCGCTTCTCAAGATGGCCTCGATGATCGGCTCGTATCTGCCCGGCATCCCGGGCGGATCTTCGCGCCGTCGTTATCGATTGGCGCCGGGTTCAGCCACACCAGGTTCAGCCACATGCAGTTGTCGATGCTCTGATTGCGCTCGGCATGGTCGGTTATCTCGCGGCTGTCATGCAGTCGCCGATCATGTCTTCGTGATCGTGATGGAGATGATCAACGGCCATGCGCTCGTGATTTCGCTCATGGCAACGGCCCTGATTGCGAGCCGGGTGTCGCACTTCTTTTCACCGCCGCTTTACGAAGCGTTGGCTGAGCGCTACATGACGCCACTGCCCTTGCCTGTGCCCCGGGCATCGCCGGAAGTGCCGAAGACGCCTGCCGAGGATGAAGAGCCGGTCACCAAATAAAGCTCGGGCCAGCCTTAATAAACGTAGACGCGCGGCACCGGATGATAAGCATACGGATGCGCCGGCGGCACGACGATACAGCCACCCAGCAAGCTTGCGAGCAAGCCGATAATTAACAGTTTGGTTTTCATGTGGAACTCCGACAACGGGTTCATCGGTTTTGGGCGGCGCTTAAGCGGCCGCCCGTGAAGCTAACGAGGTGTCTCGCAGCTATCAGGGCGTCAGGCCCAGTGTCTGGGCATCCAGCGCCACGCACCGGCGTGTGCGATCCAGTGCCCCGGTACCCAGTGATACCCCACGCGTTCGACTTGCCAGTGCCCCGGATTCCACACGTACTTGGCCGTGTTCCCAGCGCCAGTGGCCGTGTCCCACACATAACCGACCCGAGCCGGCTGAACGGATTCCACGCGCACAGGCGGCGCATTCGGCGCCGCGAGACCTCAGCCGACGCACTTCCTCCGACAGCCGCGACACCGGCCACAACAATAGCCGCCTGGGCAATACAAACGTATTTTCATGATCGGCCTCTTGAGTTGGTCGCCTCGTATCGGCGATACCCAATCAATGCGCGAGGACACGGATTAGCCGACAGCGCCCGTGTAACGGTGATGGCTAAACTGCAACGGAATATTGATGTAAGTCGCTTATGCGACTTACAGGTGCAGGCGCATTAGTGAAAAGGCCGGAATCGAATGATTCCGGCCTTTGGATGCTGCGCGCCAAGGAAATACCTCAGCGCAGGCTTAAACCGTCATCCACCGTCAAACCGATGGAATTTCGATCTTCACTTCGAGTACTTCGAAATCATCCTGACGTTCGAGGCTAACCCGGATGTCGTCGCTGGAAATCTTCACGTACTTGGAAATCACGGCAACGAGTTCTCGTTGCAACGCCGGCAGATAATCGGCGGGTGCATGTCCGCCTGCTCGCTCGTGCGCGATGATCAACTGCAAGCGTTCCTTCGCGACCGAAGCGGACTTCTTTTTCTCGCCCAGCAAAAACGAAAGAATCGACATTGCGTCCCCTTACTTGTTGCCGAAGATGCGTTGCAACAGACCTGGCTTCTGATAGTCGGTGAAGCGCAGGGACTTTTCTTCGCCGAGAAAGCGCGAAACGATGTCCTTGTAGGCTTCAGCCACATCAGTGCCATCGAGATGCACGGCCGGAAGACCCTGGTTGGACGCATGCAGCACGGCTTCCGACTCAGGGATCACGCCGATCAGTTCGATCCGCAGGATCTCCTGGATGTCCGTCAGCGACAGCATCTCGCCTTCGCTCACGCGCTTCGGGTTGTAGCGCGTGATCAGCAGATGTTCCTTGATAGGCTCTTTACCTTCTATAGCCCGCTTCGTCTTCGACGAAAGAATGCCGAGAATGCGGTCCGAATCGCGCACGGACGACACTTCCGGGTTCGTCACGATCAGCGCTTCGTCGGCGAAATGCATGGCCAGCAACGCGCCCGATTCAATCCCCGCCGGCGAGTCGCAGACAATGTATTCGAAGTCCATCGCGATCAGGTCGTTGATGATCTTCTCAACGCCGTCTTGCGTCAGCGCATCTTTATCGCGCGTCTGCGAGGCTGGTAGGATGAACAGGTTCTCGCACTTCTTGTCCTTGATCAGCGCCTGGTTGAGGTTCGCTTCGTCCTGGATCACGTTGATAAGGTCGTACACCACGCGGCGTTCGCAGCCCATGATGAGATCGAGATTGCGCAGGCCGACATCGAAGTCGATAACAGCCGTTTTATGCCCGCGCAACGCGAGGGCCGATGCGAAGCTCGCGCTGGTGGTCGTCTTGCCGACACCGCCCTTGCCCGAAGTCACCACAATGATTTTTGCCATTCCTGTACCTTGTGTTCGTCAATTAAATCCGCTTGCGTCCTGTCCGAGCACGCGCCGTCCCCATCAGGCGCGCCTGGCTGATTCGTCTCAGGCCTCTCGGGTCAGTCGCAGCGGTTCGATCATCAGTTTTTCTTCGTCGAGCCAGATCTGCACCGACTTGCCCAGGACATCGGGGGCGAGCGGTGTTTCCATCGTCCTGTAGATGCCGGCGATAGAGATCAGTTCCGGTTCCAGACACGTGCAGAAAATGCGCGCGTCGAGGTTGCCGTGCACGCCCGCGAGCGCCCGGCCACGCAACGGCGCATAGATGTGAATGTTGCCTTCCGCGATCACTTCCGCGCCGTAGCTCACAAGCCCCAGCACGACGAGATCGCCCTTCGCATAGACCTGCTGGCCGGAACGCAACGGCCGGTCGATGATGGTCGTTTTCGGCACTGGCGGGCTGGGTGCTGGCGTTTGTGCCACGTCGATCACGGCCACCGCCTCGGTGTTCTCGACGCCCGCATCCACCGACGGCTTTGGCGCACCGCGCCGGTCACGCGCTTCGAGCAAGGGCAACCCCCCGCTTTCGGACGCCCATGCCTGGTCCGCCGACGCGACTACACCGATCGGGCGCATGCGTACGCTGTCGAGCAACGCCGCGAGGTTACGAATCGATATATGCTCGTCGGCAACCATACGGCGTACGTCGATGGCAACGGTATCGTTCGCGAAAAACTCGGGAGTCGCTTCGAAGCGACGCGTGAGTTCCGTGCGCAGCGCGTCGAGGTCGGTAGTCTTGACGACAAACAGAAGCGTGTCGACAAAGCCGCTGCGCAATTCGAAAAAGGGCGTTTTTTTGAGCGACATAGGTAAGCCAAAAATTTTTCGTATTTTACAGGCGTGAGGCAAGCAAACGGAATGTGAGGCAAGCAAACGGAATATTTCAGATTGCCGCCCGAACGCGGGTAACATGATGTGACACGAGATAGGCGAGACAGGGAACGGCAAGATGAGCCGGGACGGACAAGCCCCGCGCGAGCCGTGGCCAATCCAGCCGCGACGAAAGCTGGCGGATCGGATGCTCAGGTCACGTGATCACTCACGCGGCGCACGAGCAGCGTTTCATATTCTTCGGGATGTGCCGGAATCCGGCGGCGTTCGCCGGTCGGGCCGAAGCCCAGACGCTCGTAGAAACGCATGGCATTGCGGTTTTGGTCAGCGACCCAGGCGAAGACGTCGTACACACGCCGCTCCGCGAACCATTGCGTGGCGGCATTCACGAGCAACTCGCCGCCGCGCAGATGCCGCACTGCCGGCGCGACCCACAACGCGTAGACGAATGCGCGCGGTGCCGGCGCTTCATCGATAAACGCACCAACCAAGCCCGCCGGGTGGCCTTCGGTGTAGAGGATAAACGAAGCTGTGGTCGGAGAATTCGCGTGGCGGTCGGCCGTTTCGTCGAAGCTCGCGACATCGGCGGACAAGGCCTCCTCCAGCGTCTCACCGAACGCATAAGGCGCCTCGCGCAATGAGGCGGCGCGAAGCTCGCGCAGAACTGCACCTTGATGCGCGGCAATCCTGCGAACAGTTAGTGAAGGACTCATGCGGGTGTTTTTCTCTCAAGCTTTCACGAGCTTCTTAAGCTTTCTTAAGCCAGCTTGGTCTGTTTAATAGCTTCAACCGAACAGGCGAACGAGTCAAATCATTATTTCAGTCGATGCGCGAAGTGCCTTTCCCGTGGGTCTCCCGGCCCACCACCTCGCTTAGTCTCATGGTGCTTCAGGCACCTCTCTATGCAGCTTTATGGTGCTTCGTATTCGCCCGTACCGTCTGGCCAGGGCGTAGCAGTCCAAAGCCGTTGTCGGTCACCACGACCATATGTTCCCACTGTGCGGACAGTGACTGGTCCTTCGTCGTTACGGTCCAGCCATCACGCGATTGCTGCGTTGCAGCGCAACCCGCATTGACCATTGGCTCGATCGTGAAAACCAGCCCGGGCTTCAAACGCAATCCGGCTCCCGGTTGCCCGTAATGCAAGACTTGCGGATCCTCGTGATACACGCGCCCAATGCCTTGCCCGCAATACTCGCGCACGATCGAATAGCCTTCACGATTCGCCACGTTCTGGATGGCATAACCGACATCACCCAGCGTCGCGCCCGGACGCACCGCGCGAATGCCGGCGACCATGGCTTCATACGTCGTGTCGCACAGCCGCCGGGCCTCACGGCTCGGCGTGCCGGCGTAGTACATGCGGCTGGTATCGCCAAAATAACCGTCCTTGATGACCGCGACGTCGATATTGACGATGTCGCCATCCTTCAGCGCCCGAGGGCTCGGAATACAGTGACAGACCACGTGATTCACCGACGTGCAAATGGTCTTGGTGAAACCCATGTAACCCACGTTCGCCGGAATCGCCTTCAGCTCTTCGACAATGAAGCGGTTGCAGCTTGTATCCAGCTCTTCCGTGGCGATGCCGGGCTGCACATGCTCGCCGATCATCTCGAGCACTTCTGTGGCCAAACGCCCGGAAATACGCAGTTTTTCGATGTCGGCAGGCGACTTGAGTGTGATGGCCATGGAGCGTAAGTGTGTCGGCGCGCGATGTGGATAGTTCGCTGGCGCATTAATTCAGGATGCCGAGGATGATAGCATCGCGCGCTTTTCTGCTCTTTTTTCGCTGGCTGGTTCGATTGCCTTGACGCCATGCGACGTCATGCTTCTGGCTTGATCCAGATTGATTCAATTTGCACGCGCGGGGTGTTTTGGCCTCTGATTTGAGACCTGTTTCTCTTCTTTCGTTGCCTTGGTGCAACTGACTTCTACTGACGCCCATTGCTTACGCTTCCTCGCCGAGTTGTCCCGTTCACCCCCCTTGTTTGTGTCGTTGGCGGGGTCTGTACTTGGGCTTGTTGCATGCAGTTCATCGAGTGTCCCTGAACTTCGCGCGTCGAGTCCTGTGATCTACGTGTCGTCGCACCGCCAGCCCCGTGACGTGTTGAATTGCCTTGAGGGCAAACTGCTTTCGGGTCCACGTCGAAGCTGGGTAGCGCCTCGGAATTGCTGGTTGGGCCGAACGCTTGGCTGGTTACGCTCACACCGTCGCAATATGGATCGACGGTGAAGGTGCAAAAGTCTTCGGAAGATTACGGCAGATTGCCCGAACCTGAAATGCGCTTCGATATAGCGCGTTGCACGACTTGAATTTGATTGGCATCAGCCAAACAAAATCCCCGGAAGATGAATAATCTTCCGGGGATTTTTAAAATTAACTCTGATTTTACAAAACCATCAGAAGTAGTAGTGAACACCGACTGTCATGCTGTCGTTACGGCGTTTGGTTCCGTCACGACTACTTGAATCAGCGGTCCATTCAGCTGCGACGCTGAATTGCTTCAGGAATTTATATTCAACGCCCAAACCCGCCATGAAGGCGCGCATTAGACCAGCTCCCCATCATGCCTAAACGGGCGTAGGGCATGATCATGTTGAATGGCATGCCGACCTTGAGATTCACGCCGCCGTCCTTGTAAGGTGGTCGAACCGTGGTGGAAGTCAGCGAATACTTCTGCGCCAATCATGAACTGCTTTACATCGAACCCGTAGCCCGAGTCAGACCGGGGAAAGCCGTGGCGTGGGACTTGACTTTGATGACGCCGGACGCGTCAGACCAGTTCTCTCCCACCTTGACGCCAGCGTAGGGGCCTGCGAACTCGCTTGCTTGAGAACACGAAATGCCGGTCAGCGCGATGACCAGTGCGGCAAAAATTTAAGTTGGACATGGAGATTGATACGTAACATTAAATCGAAAAGCAACGTTAATTGCCACAGTCGTGCACATTCATCGTGAATATGATTTCACGAATTCTTTCATTGATCTGAATCCCGCAACGAAGCGAAAGATTAAATTGCAAGGATGCGCAACACCAATCGGAGCGATCCTAACTAGTTCGTCCTGAACGATCGCCAGCGCCTTTATTGACGAGGGTTGAAGGGCGAAACCGCATTGCCGGAATTGCAGGATTCG
>CALNPU010000151.1 GCA_940588625.1 uncultured Caballeronia sp. | reverse complement strand
CTCCATTCACTCCACTGCGTCCCACGATAGTTCACACGAACCCCAATGCCAGGACTTTTGCAGAGTTTCACTTGATCGACGAGTTGCGCAATCTCGCTTATAAAAAAATCCGTGCAGTTTTACATGGCTCATCGTTTGATCGTTTAGTGCGGCTTCACGCCGCGTGTGCTATTTGCGAGGTCAGTTCACGCGTGGCCGGGATCAACTCGCGGTCGTAATCGAGCGCGTCTTCCAGCGGATCGAAGCCGCGAATCAGGAACGTGGTGACGCCGAGTGCGTGATATTCGGCCTGCGTTTGCGCCACTTGAGCCGGAGTGCCAACGAGTGCCGTTGAATTCGAGCGGCCACCGATCTCCTTCGCCACGCCGGTCCACAGGTGATCGTCTGCACGTACTCCGTCCCCCGCTGCAGCCAGCAGGCGGCGCGCGCCTTCGCTTTGCTGCGACGTTGCTTCACCAAGACCTTGCAGGGCACGCAGCCGCCGCGTTTCAGCAAGAATGTGTTCGGCGCGTTCCCACGCGGCCTTTTCGGTCGCCGCAAAAATTGGCTGGAACGATACGGAAAAGCGCACGTTGCGTCCATGTTTGGCCGCTTCAGCGCGAACACGGGTGACCTGTTTGTGCACCTGTTCTTTTGATTCGCCCCACAGGGCGTAGACGTCCGCGTGTTTGCCCGCGACTTCGATAGCGGGGGCCGGACCGCCGAAATAGATCCGCACGTAAGGGGCTTGCTTGGGCTTTACTTCGGAGAAAGCTTTTTCGAAACGGTAGTAGCGACCTTCGTGATCGAAGGGTTCGGATTCGGTCCACACGCGTCGCAGGATCTGCAGATATTCGTCGGTACGGGCGTAGCGTTCGTCGTGCGAGAGAAAGTCGCCGTCGCGGCGTTGCTCGACGTCGCTGCCGCCCGAGATGAAGTGGACCGCGAGGCGGTCGCCGCTTAGCTGATCGAGTGTAGCGAGCTGCCATGCAGGTTGGCGCGACGAAGCCGGGGCGATGAGCGAGCATGAAGTGGATGCGCTGCGTGACGCCGGCCGCGTAGGCGACGGTCAGCATGGCGTCGGGACTGGTGATAGGGTACGAGAATGCGGTCGAAGCCGGCTTTTTCGTGCGCCTGGGCGAAGTCGCGGAGGTAGTCGATATCGATTGCCAGTCCGCGCGCCAGATGCGTTTCCAACACTTTTTTCTGCTGGATCATGCCGATGAATTCGACGCTCACGGAAGACGCTCGCTCCTCGTTGATTCGCACGGTGAGGCGTGCGTGAAGAGACGCTCCAGAACGCTGCCGATAACTACAAAGACTAACATCGGCTGACGCAGATCTTAAATATCAAAACGAGCTAAAGACATGTCCTTACGACCCCTTACCCCGACCCGACGACCCCGACTTCGCACTAGCCGGCGAGCACGCCCGCCACCGGCTGGTCGCCTCTTTCCCGGCGACTTCATCCATTGCCACGGCAATCAGCTCGACCCGTTGCTCGCGCGTAAAACTCGCGTAAGAAACGCCATCGATCATGCCGTGTTTCTTCAAAAGATGAACTGCAGCCGACCAGTTCGCTTTCTCGAGTTCCAGGTCTTCCTGCGCGCTGAGCAGCGCCGCTGTCAAACTCGCGACCGCTGCTTTTTCCTGCGCGACATCGAATTTCATCAAGTCCATCTTGACGTCGATATCCGGCACATTCGACGACATCCCGAGCTGCAATTGCGTCAGTTCGCGTTTCAAGTCGCCTTCGCGCCGAAGCGCGCGTTCAAGCTTCTGCGCCTGCCGGGGTGTGACCGCCCGTGGCTGCGGAAGAACGTGCTGAAGGTGTTTCCGAGAATTCCCATACCGTCTGACCTCGAGGTGATTTGTTCATCGGCAAGGACTGTCCGATGGCTGCAGGCGCGCACTCGACGTGAGAACAAGGTCTCACTCTCGCTATCTACGGCAACTCCCGGCAATTCTTTAGGCTTTTTATGGACCACCTAATTAACGGTATTTTTCACACAATGAAGGCTGGAGAAAAGACGAAAAAACGCCCGACAATCAGCATGATAGTGATTATCGGGCGTTTGAATGCAGCAACCGGATCGAGGCTTAAGCGGTTATCCGTAAGGTGAAACGTTTCGCGCTATTGTTTCAGGCCACAGCTTCTTCGGCTTCAGCTCCAACCGTTTCCGTCTCCGAATTCCGGATCAGGTAATCGAATGCGCTGAGTGACGCCTTGGCGCCTTCGCCGACAGCAATCACGATCTGCTTGAACGGCACGGTGGGCGAACACACCCGGCACTGACGTCGCGCCGCGCGCATCCACCACGATCTCGCCGTGACGCGACAACTCGACCGTGTCCTTGAGCCATTCCGTATTCGGCACCAGCCCGATCTGCACGAACACGCCTTCCAGCTCGATGTGATTCGCTTCGCCCGAACTCAGGTCCTTGTACGACAGACCGTTGACCTTCTTGCCGTCGCCGGTGACTTCCGTGGTCTGCGCCTGCGTGATAATGGTCACGTTCTTGAGGCTGCGCAGCTTGCGTTGCAGCACGGCGTCGGCACGCAGTTTCGTACCGAATTCGAGCAGCGTCACCGCGCTGCCCAGTCCGGCCAGATCGATTGCCGTTTCAACGCCGGAATTACCGCCGCCGATCACCGCAACACGCTTGCCCTTGAACAAGCGGGTCGTCGCAATGCGGGCAATACGCCACGCCGTGATTGCGATATTGCTTCTCGCCCAGCACGTTGATTTCGCGCCAGCGAGCACCCGTGGCAAGCATAATCGTCTTTGCTTTCAGCACCGCGCCGTTGGCGAGGCGCACTTCGTGAATCTTGCCCGGCATAAGCGCTTCGGCGCGCTGCACGTATGTCCATGATGTCGACGTCATAGCTCTTCACGTGCTGCTCGAGCGCGGTTGCAAACTGCGGGCCTTCGGTCTCTTTCACCGAGACGAAGTTTTCGATGGCGAGCGTATCCAGTACCTGTCCGCCAAAGCGCTCAGCCGCCACGCCGGTCGAGATGCCCTTGCGCGCCGAGTAGATGGCAGCCGCCGCGCCGGCAGGTCCACCGCCGACGATCAGCACATCGAATACGCCTTTCTTTTTGAGTTCCTTCACGCCTTCACGCCGGTGCGGCCCTGGCCGAACACTTCGCCGTTCATATAGACGGTGGGGACGGCCATGATCTGGCGCTGCTCGACTTCGTCCTGGAACAACGCGCCGTCGAGGGTGACCGGGCGGATACGCGGATTGATGAGCGCCATCACTTTCAGCGCCTGCACGACTTCCGGGCAGTTCTGGCATGACAGCGAGATATACGTTTCAAACTCGTAGTCGCCGTCGAGCGCGCGGATCTGTTCGATCACCGCGTCGTCGGGTTTGACCGGATGACCGCCGGTCTAGAGCAGCGCCAGGACCAGCGACGTGAATTCATGGCTCATCGGAATGCCCGCGAAACGGATACCCGTAGGTTTGCCCGGTTCGCCGATAGAAAACGAGGGGTTGCGTTGCGAATCGTCGCGCTTCTCGATCACCGCAATGCGGTCCGACAGCGTGGCGATTTCATGCAGCAGGCCTTGCAACTCGACGGATTTCGGCGAGTTGTCGAGTGAAGCGACGATCTCGATCAGCCGGCTGACCTTTTCTTGAGGTTGGCTTCCAGCATAGCGGTTCGAGTCCGTGTGACGAGGGTTTTTATTAACGCGGGGAATGCGAAGCGAGCAGAGTTCGGGACCGCGAGCGGCCCGGACACTACACCTTTTACAACGAGGATTTAAAGCTTAGATCTTGCCGATGAGGTCGAGCGACGGCGTCAGCGTTTCAGCGCCCGGCGTCCACTTGGCAGGGCACACTTCGCCCGGGTGTGCCGCAATGTATTGCGCTGCCTGAACCTTGCGCAGCAGTTCACCAGCGTCACGGCCGATGCCGTTGTCATGGATTTCGCACAGCTTGATCTCGCCTTCCGGGTTGATCACGAACGTGCCACGCAGCGCCAGGCCTTCTTTCTTAGATCAATACATCGAAGTTGCGCAAGATGGCCAGTGTCGGATCGGCAATCATCGGATACTTGATCTTGCCGATCGTTTCCGACGTGTCGTGCCATGCCTTGTGCGTGAAGTGGGTGTCGGTCGACACGCCATAGACTTCCACGCCCAGCTTCTTGAATTCTGCGTAACGGTCGGCCAGATCGCCGAGTTCCGTCGGGCAGACAAACGTGAAGTCAGCCGGGTAGAACACCAGGACGGACCATTTGCCCTTCAGGCTTTCGTCGGTCACGGTGGTGAAGTCGCTGTTGTGGTAAGCGTTGGCTTTGAACGGTTTGACATGGCTGTTGATGATCGGCATTGCGTGTGTCCTTGTGTTAAGTGGCCTTGTGTTAAGTGGTTAGGAAGTGAATGAAAAGTATGAAGGGAGACGCCCAAGAGGGAAAATCGAATGATTTAATGGGGTCGATGTGGTTAACACGGCTGAATTAGACGGCCAGATAAGACGGCTGCAAGAGGCGAACGCCGCAGGCCGCCGCATTAACAGGGCCGCATTTTATCGTTAGCTGGAACTTGCTGGCAGTATCGGGAGCGCAGGGAAGGTCGACAAACACGGGCATGGGCGTTGCGCCTATCCCGCTTTGGCTAACTGAACCGGAGGGTGTATGAAAATCGGCATCATTGGCGCGGGAAATATTGGCCGCGTGCTGGCGCTGCGCTGGGTCGAACGTGAGCATAAGGTCCTGATCGGCAACTCGCGGGGGCCGGATACCTTGGCCAAAGTCGCCAGCGAAACCGGCGCGAAGCCGGCCGAACTCGCCGACGTGGTACGCGGCGCGGCCGTGATTGTGGTCACGATCCCCGAAAAGAAAGTGTTGAATCTGCCCGCGGACTTGTTCAGCGACGTGCCGGAAACCACTGTCGTGATCGATACGGGCAATTATTATCCGCGCGAGCGTGATGGCCGTATCGAGGGGATCGAGTCCGGCATGATGAAAAGCGCGTGGGTCGCGCAGCAGATCAGGCGTCCGGTCATCAAAGCTTTTAACAACAACATCTACGCAGCTCATTTGCGCGATCTCGGCAAGCCTGAAGGCACGCCAGGACGCGTGGTGCTGCCGGTCTCGGGCGATAACGCCGATGCCAAGGCCGTTGTGATGCAACTCGTCAACGAGATGGGCTTCGATCCGGTGGATAACGGCGGTATTGACGACTCCTGGCGCCAGCAGCCGGGCACACCGGTCTTCAACAGGGAAGCCGCTGAAGGCCGCTCTAGAGAAGGCGGAGCGGACTCGCAAGCCGCAATGGAGTGGCACCGACAAGAGCCCCGGCAGCTTCGATCACCCCGCATGAAGCCGCGCGGCGACGGGCCTTTCAAAACCCGTCGCCGCGTAGTTGAAGCTGGCGTTCTCAGTCGAGCGAGATGCTGTCGAACCGATGTCCGCCCAGCGGGCTGATCTCGTAACCCTTGACGTCCTTCGTCATCAACTGGAACGCGTTGGCGTGGGCGATCGGCGTGTACGGAACCTGATCCTTGAACACGACCCGCGCCTGCTCAGCTCATACAGCTTGGTGTGGGTCGGCTGGTCGGTGATCAGCCGCGCTTTCCCGATCAGGTCGTCGAATTGCTTTTCGCATTACTTCGCCACGTTGCTGCCATGCACCGCGTCGCAGCCGAGGGTCGTGCCGAGCCAGTTGTCAGGGTCGCCGTTGTCGCCCATCCAGCTATAGAGGATTGCGTCGTGCTCGCCGCCTTCCTTCGCGCGCTTGTTATATTCGGCCCATTCGTAGGTCACGATGTTCGCTTTCACGCCAATCTTCGCCCAGTCCGATTGAATCAATTGCGCCATCAGGCGAGCGTTCGGGTTGTAGCCGCGCTGCACGGGCATGGCCCATAGCGTGATCGAGAAGCCGTTCGGAAAACCGGCTTGCTTCAGCAGGTCGCGGGCCTTCGCGGGATCATAAGGCGCATCTTTCAACGCCTTGTTATACGACCATTGCGACGGCGGCATCGGATTCGATGCCACGGTCGCCGCCCCTTCGTAGACGCTCTTCAGGATGGCCGGTTTGTCCACGGCCATGTCCAGCGCGCGGCGCACGATCACGTTATCGAGCGGCTTGTGGGTGGTGTTGTAGCCGACATAAGCCACGTTGAAACCTACGGCCCGACAGTACCGCGAGGTTCGGATTGCGGCGTGCGGTCTGGATGTCGGCGGGGCGCGGGAAGGCCGTCATCTGGCATTCGCCGCTTGCGAGTTTCTGCATGCGCACGGCGGCGTCCGGCGTGATGGCGAACACCAGTTTCGCGATATGCAGGTCCTTCTTGTTCCAGAAGTCGGGGTTCGCGTCGTAGCGGATGGTTGCGTCTTTCTGGTAGTCGCGGAACACGAACGGCCCTGTGCCCACGGGCTTCTGGTTTAGGTCCTCCGTCTTGCCGGTCTTCAGCAGCTGGTCGGCGTATTGCGGCGACACAATGGAGGTGAACTCCATCGCTATGTTGAGCACGAACACCACGTTCGACGTGTGCAGCGTGAAGCGCATCGTGTAGTCGTCGAGTTTTTCAACCGATGCAATGTTCTTGTCGTAACCAAGGTCGCTGAGGTATGGGAAGCTGACCGGATGCGCTTTCTGGAACGCATTGTCCGGGTCGATCATGCGTTTGAACGTGAAGACAACGTCGTCGGCGTTGAAGTCGCGCGTGGGTTTGAACCAGGGCGTGGTCTGGAATTTGACACCGTGACGGAGATGAAACGTGAAGGTCTTCGCGTCGGCCGACTCGGCCCACGATGTGGCCGGCCCGGCACCAGGTCGAGCGAACCGCGCTGGAATTCGACGAGGGTGTCGTAGACTGCGTGCGCGCCGGCGTCGAAGTCCGTGCTGGTGGTGTACTGCGCCGAATCGAAGCCTGCCGGACTGCCCTCCGAACAGAACACCAGGGTCTTGCTCGCCGCGTGGGCAGTGCCGGCGAACATGCCAAAGGCGGCAAGCGTGCAAACCGCAGTGCAGACCAGCGCGCGGGCTGGAGCGAAGAACGAACCGGGTGTCAAGCTTTGATGGGGCATGTAAGGTCGGTAAGGGTAAAGGCTGGTTGACGGATGCCCAGGAGCGACCGGGCGTGCCTAAGTAGCCGCATACTTTACCAACCACGGGATTTTTGACGAAGCGATAAGTTCTTCTTTTGATATGCCGAAATCAGTTGTCTGGACGTGGGGCGTTCATGCACCTCGTCAGGGGGCCATAGGGGCTTCCGGCCTGTGGGCTGCAAATAATTTCCCGGGCGTTTTAACAGGTTGGACCGGGCGCTCCCGCTTCTTGCTAAAGTTACCGACTAAATACCGGCTACCGGCATGCGGCCCACGCCCTCCTATGCAGTACAAGAGAACATGAAAAACGTTTCTGATTCACCGGCAGTCACTGCCGTAGCAGCCCACGAAGAATGTGTCGAACTCGTGGCGAAGGCCACGATTCCCACGCGTTACGGCGTTTTTGAGTCGCATGTGTATCGGGTGAAAAGCACGGGCGCCGAGCATTTGACGCTTGTCATGGGCGATGTCAGCTACGGCGAATCCGTGTTGTGCCGGCTGCATTCCGAATGTGTCACGGGCGATGTATTCGGCTCGTATCGCTGTGATTGCGGTGAGCAACTGGATCTCGCGATGCGTTATATCGCGGCTGAAAATCGCGGCATCCTGCTGTATCTGCGTGGCCATGAAGGGCGCGGCATCGGGCTGGCGAACAAGATCCGCGCGTATGCGCTGCAAGAGCAGGGTTACGACACGGTCGACGCCAACCTGCATCTCGGTTTGCCCGACGACGCGCGTGAATACAACTCGGCCGCGGCTATCCTGCGCGCGCTCGACGTCCGGTTGGTGCGTTTGATGAGCAACAATCCGTCGAAGTTCGACACCTTGCTCAAGCACGATATCCCGGTCTGCGAACGGGTGGCGCTGGCCATTCCCGTGCGTGAGGAAAACGAGCGCTACATCAAGACGAAGCAGGTCCGCTTAGGCCACTACTTCGACGAAAACGAATAGCTGACAGCGGGGGCATATCGGGTATCCGGTTTCAGGTTGCGTCGTGGAAAATGATGCCGACCATATGCCTGTGCCCCGATTTCAGCCGGCTTACGCCATTTCACGCGATAAGCCCCGCGCGTCCCGTTCACCGGCCGGTTATGCACGGCAAAAATCACGGCGTCCCCTTGCGCCAACGGTACGACTTCGGCCCGCGACTGCATGCGCGGCCGCTGCTCGGTCATCACGAACTCTCCGCCTGTAAAGTCACGTCCCGGCGCGGACAGCAAGATGGCAAGCTGAAGCGGAAACACATGCTCGCCGTACAGGTCCTGATGCAGGCAGTTGTAGTCGCCTTGAGCGTATTGGAGGATCAGCGGTGTGGGCCGAAGCTGCCCGGCCGCATGGCACCGATCGATAAAATCGGCATGGTCCGGCGGATAACACGTGTCAATACGCATGATCTCGTTCCACCGGTTTGCGATTCCCACGAGATGCGGATAAACACTTTCCTGCAAGGCGCCGATCACTTCAGGCAACGGATAAGCGTAGTACTTGTACTCGCCGCGCCTGAAGCCGTGGCGCGCCATGACCACGCGGCTCCTGTAAAGCAAGCGCGTCGCGCGCATAAAGCGCACTCAACGCGTCGCATTCCGCAGGCGTGAGCATATGTTTGACCGTCGCGCAGCCGAATCCATCCAGTTCTTCTTCCAACGCATGCCAGTCGATGGCGTTCACGCGTGCTTCAATATTTGTAGCCAAGGCATCCATTAGCAGCTTCTCCAATGCAGATTCAATGATTCCTGCCAGTGTCCGCCGCCCGATGTTTTTAAACACTCCGGATGTTGCGGTCACATTGGCGACCTGAAATCATTTGATCACTGCATCGAAAGCTAAAAGTAATAGATGCCTGTGCGGGTCCCTTTAGCATCGATTTTCGGGCGATACGCCTGCGCACTGAAACGCAGCAACGCCGAGTAGGTTGTGCCGGCGGAAAACGACGCACGCGCCAGGTTCCTGATGTATCGATGTACGCCTTCTTGAAGCCTGCCCGTTCGCGCGGCTTAATGCTGCACCGGCGGTGACTGCACGGCGGTGGTCTCACGCGATGCCACGTCGCACAGGCGGATGATCGTCTGGCGCGACATGCTGAGTGCTCGTGCTATTGTCGTCACGGTGCTGCCTACGGCCAGCGCCTTCAGCGCTTGCTGCCGCTGTGATTCGGACAGCGAGGCAGGACGTCCCTGATGCGTGCTGTCCTTCTTGGCAATGGCGGTCGCATCGAGTGCGCGGGCACGTTTGGCGTCGTGCTCCAGTCCTGCGGCAAGCTGGAGTATGCGGATCGGCGAGCCTGTGCCGCTCGCGCAAAGATCGTTTTTGCCCGCGTCGAGACAGATGACGTGCGCCCCTTTGGCCGCCACCGCGGTGAGTGTCGATACGGCGTCGCCGATGCTGCTTCCCAGGTAACCGAGGCGCGCGACTACCAGCGTGTTGCCCGGCTTGACGCGGCGGATGGCCCACTGTAGCGCGATCCGGGACGCGGCGTTCACGGCATGACTGCAGTGATCGACCAGCACGCAACCCATGTCGACCAGGAAGCCGGCCGCGTCGATCTGGAACAGGTCGTTGTCGCAGCTGTCCTGATTGCCTGCAGTATTGATGTACACGATAAGGGTCACGAGGCGCGCTCCGAGATAATGCCTTGCATGGCCCACCGGCAGCGCCGCGGCGGTGTTGACGGCTGCGTAAAAGACCGCGGCATAAACGGCGACAGGAGCCCGAGCGAATCGGTCAACAACAAAGGG
>CALNPU010000150.1 GCA_940588625.1 uncultured Caballeronia sp. | reverse complement strand
GGTCACTCGTGTCCGTCGTAGCGATAATTGCATCTTCTACGACAGGCAGGGAACGGTTCAAATCAGTGCTTACGCGCAAGCGATTATTCCAATTAGATACAGATACGCAACCAGTTCTGCTACAGACTTCAGAATCGATGTGGTGAGCAACCTGACAAGCAAACCCACCCTACCCGCAGCCAGCGTGAATACTCCTTTATTGTATTCAAGTGACGTCCTGTAGAACGCATCTAGCGCAGCGGCGTAAAAGGCAACGTCGCGCTCTTTTTCAATGTCCGCTGACTGTTATAATGGGGCATTCTGCTGGTCGACGTCTGCCATTTTCTCTCGCAGGCTAATCGCAAAAAACCGCCTCGGGAAGGCGGCTCTGCGGTACAGTTTAATGGGTTGGTGCCCGGGGCCGGAATCGAACCGGCACGCCTTGCGGCGGGGGATTTTCTTACCACTTCGGCTTTCGCCGCCAGAGATGCCTATGTTCGTGGTCTGGAGCACGCCTTCACCATGGCAGATGTTAGCCTGCGTTAGGTACCCGCCGTCTGCTCTCTACACCTTCTTCGTAGCTTTCGCATCGAAGCTTGGCTCGGTATTAGCTCGGACTTTCGTCCAGGGCCTTCGCCGAGTTTGACGGGCTTCACCTCAAGAATTTCTTCAAGAGGGCTCAAATTTGGTCTGAGTCCCCTGCGTCTACCAATTTCACCACCCGGGCGACGCAAATCGCTGGCGACAGTACGACAGTACCAGCGAAACCTACTAAAAACAACTCTGAATCCTGCGAATGCCAAAACAGCCGTCTGTGGATAACTCGAATCGGTAGCTTTACCGATTCCGTTACCGCCCCGAACGCTTGCCCGTCAGACGTCAGCAACAAAACTCTGGTAGTGAACTAGGTCCTAAGCGGCGTCTACCAATTTCACCACCAGGGCAAACAGCATTTGAACAAGCCGACTGGACAGAAGAAATCCTACGCTAACCGGCGGAATGATGCCGAAAATCGTTTCCGCGGGCAAGCCCTCGGACACCCGCAGGAGACAACTGCATTCACTGGCTCAAATACGTGAACTGGCCGTTCTTGATGATGCCCATCACGCTTGCCCGCTGATCTAACCCGACGTGATCGGTCGCGCTGGTATTGACCACGCCGTTCGGCACCACCAGTTCATGCGCATGTTCCAGCACCGAGCACAATACCACCCGAAACGCCACCGTCCCAGGCTGCCCGGCCTTCAGCGCCCGTCCGAGCGCGTCCTGCAGCGCAGATAGACCCCGGGCCGCATCGCCGGCAAACTGCGTGACCGTGCCCTTGCCGTACTTCGCCTCGTAAGCATCGACGAAAGCCAGCGCTGCCTTCTTCGACTGGTGATCCCCCGGCAACGTCCGCGCGACCACGACCGGCTGGGTCGGGAACAGCGTGCCTTCCACATCCTTGCCGCCGAGCTTGATCAACTCCGGCGTTGCAATGCCGTGCGTCTGATAGATCGCGCCCCTTGTAGCCCGGCTCGATCAGCGTGCGTTCCGGCAGCACCGTTGGCGTACCTGCGCCCGCAATCAGCACCGCATCCGGTTTCGCGGCCATCAGCTTGAGAATCTGCCCGGTCATGCTCGCGTCGGTGCGATTAAAACGCTCGCTCGCGACCACCTTGATATGCCGCAATTCGGCGAACTTCGAGAATTCGTTGAACCAGCTATCGCCGTAACTATCGGCGAAACAAAACCGACCGTCTTCACGTTCCGGCTGACCATCGTGCGGGTCATCACGTTGGCCATTGCGCGTCCGGTCTGGGCCATCTTGAACGCCCACACCTTCTTGCCTTCCTGTGGTTCAACCACCGACGCCGAGTCGATCAGCGTGATCATCGGCGTTTGGTATTCGGCACCGGATCAAGTGCCGCGAGCGCTGCCGGCGTGATGTTCGGTCCGACGATCACATCGACCTTGTCTTCTGTATTGCGGATATTGCGGATATGCACGACCGCGCTCGGGTCGGAGCCGTCGTCGAGAATGATGTATTCCGCCAATAGTCTTCGGCCACATCAGCATGGCGTTCTTGCTCGTGATGCCGATGGCGGCCGCAGGCCCCGTGCTCGACAGATCGATACTGACTTTCAGTTGCGCACTGGCCGTTGCGCTGAAAAACGCGAGTGCGCTGAACATCAGCGCCGGGCGCATGAACTTCGACAACTTCATTGGATGGTCTCCGTGGATGGTCTCCGCGAAGAGGTGTGGTTAAAAATGCTGAAGTGTGGGGCTGACAAAAATCGCGCGGCCCGAGTTTCGACGCGAGCGCGGCCCGCGTCGTACTCGAACCCGGTCAATCAAAGCTCGTAGCTTTCGTGCTCACCCGAGAGGGCCTGCTCGATCAGCTTGCGGTTCATGGAAGGCGAAAGCAGTTCGACCAGCGTGTACATATAGCTGCGTAAATACGCGCCTTGTTTCAAAGCGAGCCGCGTGACGTTCGTGCCGAACAGATGGCCGACGGGCATCGCGCGAAGATGTTTATCGCGTTCGGGGTTGAACGCGATATCCGCGAGAATGCCCACGCCCAGGCCCAGCTCGACATAAGTCTTGATCACGTCGGCATCAATGGCTTCCAGGACGATATCGGGCGTTAGATTGCGCAGCGCGAACGCCTGGTTGATTTTCGAGCGGCCGGCGAACGCGTTGTCGTAGGTGATGATCGGGTATTGCGCCAGGTCGTCGAGCATCAGCAGCTTGCGCTCGAGTAGCGGATGATCCGGTTGCATAACCGCGACGTGGTGCCACTGGAAACACGGCAACGACACCAGTTCCTTATAGTTGGAGTTGGTGATCGCTTCCGTGGCGATGGCAATATCGGCCTGATCGTGGATGACCATTTCGGCCACCTGCGTCGGGCTGCCTTGCAGAATCGAAAGATGCACCTTCGGGAAACGCTTCTTGAACTCCGCGATGGCGTTCGGCAGCGAATAACGCGCCTGAGTATGCGTGGCCGCGATCACCAGATTGCCCTGATCCTGGGCCGCGTAATCTTTACCGACACGCTTCAGGCTTTCGACTTCCTGCAGGATTTTTTCCACGGATGCCAGGATAATTCGCCCCGGCTCCGTCAGCGAACGGACCCGTTTGCCGTGACGCGTGAAGATCTCGACCCCGAGTTCATCCTCCAGCTCGATGATCGCTTTCGATACTCCCGGCTGCGACGTGAACAGCGCTTTAGCGGCTTCGGTGAGGTTGTAGTTATGCCGGACGGCTTCGCGCACGAAGCGGAACTGGTGCAGGTTCATATATAATCCATCCGCATATAAAAGTAATTTATCAGTCGTTTGCAATATATAAGAAGTTTATTACCATTGAACCAATTTTTCCAATATCGATATCTGTATTTGTCGTAAGCAAATGAATGCACGGTCCGAACGGCCTTCCAGGCAATGACTCGGCGATGTGCGGCGTGGCTAGGACGCCGTACTGGTGGAACTACTAAAAACTGGGGCCCCCGAATGTATCAATACGATCAGATCGACCAGAAAATCGTCGACGAACGCGTCGTTCAATACAGCGACCAAGTGCGCCGACGCTTGTCCGGCGAGTTGAGCGAGGAAGAATTCCGGCCGCTGCGCCTGCAGAACGGTCTCTATATGCAGCAGCACGCGTACATGCACCGTATCGCGATTCCGTACGGCAACTTGCGCAGCGACCAGATGCGCATGCTCGGTATGATCGCGCGTGAGCACGACCGCGGTTACGGCCACTTTTCGACGCGGACCAACATCCAGTTCAACTGGATCAAGCTCGAAGAGACGCCGGAGATCTTGCGCAAGCTGGCATCGGTGCAAATGCACGGCATTCAAACGTCAGGCAATTGCATTCGCAACATCACCGCCGATCAATTTGCTGGCGTGGCGCCCGATGAATTCGTCGATCCGCGTCCTTGGGCGGAAATCCTGCGTCAGTGGTCGACTTTCCACCCCGAGTTCGCGTGGCTGCCGCGCAAGTTCAAGATCGCGGTCAACGGCTCGGTGGAAGATCGCGCGGCTGTGCAAGTGCATGATCTCGGCGTTTATCTGAAGAAGAATGCAGCCGATGAAGTGGTCGCAAGCATTCTCGCGGGCGGTGGCTTGGGTCGTACGCCTATCGTTGGCGCGATCATCAAGGAAGATCTGCCCGGGCAGCATTTACTGACGTACTGCGAAGCCGTATTGCGTGTGTATAACCGCTACGGTCGTCGTGACAATATATATAAGGGGCGGATCAAAATTCTCGTGAAGGCGCTGAGCCCCGCGAAATTCTCGCAGCAAGTGGAAGAAGAGTGGGCGCATTTGAAGGGCGGTCTTTCCACGCTCACGCAGGAGGAACTCGACCGTGTGTCGCAGTTCTTCGCACCGCCCGCGTATGAAAAACTGCCGGATACGGATGCGTCGTATGAAAAGCATCTCATCGAGAGCAAAGCGTTTGCGCGCTGGATCGAACGCAACGTGCGTCCGCACAAGGTGCCAGGTTATGCGTCGGTGACGTTGTCGCTGAAGCCCACGGGCATTGCCCCGGGCGACGCAACGGACAAGCAGATGGAAGCCGTCGCCGATCTCGCCGACGAATTCTCGTTCGGTGAAATCCGCGTCTCGCACGAGCAGAACCTGATCCTCGCGAACGTGAAGAAGCGCGACCTGTACACGGTGTGGGAACGCGCGAAGGCGCTGGGTTTCGGGACATCGAATATTGGTTTGCTGACTGACATCATTGCGTGCCCGGGCGGCGATTTCTGCTCGCTCGCAAACGCGAAGTCAATCCCGATTGCGCAAGCTATTCAAGAGCGTTTCAGCGACCTCGACTACGTGTATGACCTTGGTGACCTGACGCTCAACATCTCGGGTTGTATCAACGCTTGCGGTCATCATCACATTGGCAACATCGGTGTGCTGGGTGTCGATAAAGACGGCTCGGAGTGGTATCAAGTCACGCTCGGCGGCGAGCAAAGCTCAGGCGCAACGGGCGCGCATCTTGGCCGCGTGATCGGCCCGTCGTTCTCGGCGGAAGAGATGCCCGACGTGGTGTCGCAAGTGATCGATACGTTCGTCGAGAACCGAATTGAAGGCGAGCGTTTCATCGAGACGTATGGCCGTATCGGTATCGCACCGTTCAAGGAACGCGTGTACGCGTTGCGCCAGCCGGCGCATGCGTGAACCGCTAAGGATCAACACATGGCTTTGATAATCAAGAATCGCGAAGTGGTTGAAGACGACTGGACCGTGGTGCGCACGGCTGAAGATAGCACCGTGCCCGCAGTCGATGCATTGTTGTCGGCCAAGGTGATCGTGCCGTTCACGTGGTGGAAAGAGCACAAGAACGCGTTGACCGCGGCGCACAAGAAAGAACTGATCGGCGTGTGGCTTGCCCCCGACGATGCACCCGCGGAACTGGTCGAGGATTTCGACAAGATCGCGCTGATCGCCGTCGATTTCCCGAAGTTCAGCGATGGCCGCGGTTTCAGCATCGGCCGTTTGCTGCGCGAGCGTTATCAGTGGAAGGGTGAGTTGCGGGCCATCGGTGACGTACTGCGCGATCAGTTGCGCTTTCACGCACGTTGCGGTTTCGACGCCTTCGCCGTTCGCGCCGATAAAGACATTCACGACGCGCTGAATGCGTTCGCTGAATTGAGCATTCCGTATCAGGGCGCTGTCGATAATCCGGAACCGCTGTTTCGCCGTCGTGGCAAAGCTGCCGCCGGAGCGTCTGCATGAATGCCGAACTGCAAGCCAAGGTCGAACGTCTGGACGCGTTGCTCGATTCCATCGCGCAGCGTCATGCGAACGTCAAGCTAGCCAGCAGTCTCGCCGCCGAAGACATGTTGCTCACGCACGCCATTCTTTCGCGCGGTGTAAAGATCGGCATCTTCTCGCTGAACACGGGCCGTCTGCATGCTGAAACGCTGGGCATGATCGACCGTGTGAAAGAGCGTTACGGCTATGACATCGGACAGTTTCATCCGCAGCCGCAAGCGGTGGAGGAATATGTTCGGGATCACGGTCTGAACGCGTTCTATGAAAGCGTCGACCTGCGTAAAAGCTGCTGCGGCATTCGTAAGGTCGAACCGCTGAATCGTGCGCTGAAAGACGTGAGCGCGTGGGTCACGGGACAGCGCTGCGAGCAATCGGTAACCCGCGTAGGGTTACACAAAGAAGAGCACGACGCGACGCGCGGTATTGCGAAGTTCAATCCGCTCGTGGACTGGACTGAAGCCGATGTCTGGGCCTATTTGAAAGCTTTCGATGTCCCCGTCAACCCACTGCATGCGTGCGGTTATCCGAGCATTGGCTGTGAGCCGTGCACGCGCGCCATCCGTCCGGGCGAAGACAGGCGGGCAGGACGCTGGTGGTGGGAGTCACGGGACACGAAGGAATGCGGATTGCACGGACGAATGATCGTGGAAGACCGCGGCGCGGCGCCAAGTTCAGCGCTCTGAACGCATTGATATTGACGCATGACGCCACAGCTTGGTGCCATGCAAAGCAACCAAGGGACGACGCATATGAGCAGCACGCTCGATTCAACAGTCAACGCCCCGGTCGCGAATCGCGGCAACCGGATGGACCACCTCGACTGGCTCGAAGCCGAGTCCATTCACATCCTGCGCGAACTCGTGGCCGAGTGCAGCAAGCCTGCGTTGCTGTTCTCTGGCGGTAAGGATTCGGTCGTTGTGCTGCATCTCGCGTTAAAGGCATTTGGTCTGGGCTCGGGCCGCAAGACCGTGCTGCCATTCCCGCTGGTTCATATCGATACCGGTCATAACTTTGACGAAGTCATCGACTTCCGCGATCAGCGTGCCGCTGAAATTGGTGCCGAGCTCGTGGTCGGTCATGTGGAAGATTCGATCAAGAAGGGCACCGTGCGTCTGCGTCGCGAAACGGATTCGCGTAACGCTGCGCAAGCGGTGACGTTGCTCGAAACTATCGAAGAGTACGGTTATACGGCGTTGATCGGCGGCGCGCGGCGCGATGAAGAAAAGGCCCGTGCGAAAGAGCGCATCTTCTCTTTCCGCGATGAATTCGGCCAGTGGGACCCGAAAGCGCAACGCCCGGAACTGTGGAGCATTTATAACGGGCGCCTGCATAACGGCGAGCATCTGCGCGTGTTCCCGATCTCGAACTGGACCGAACTGGATATCTGGCAATACATCGGGCACGAGAAGCTTGAACTGCCGTCCATTTACTACGCGCATGATCGCGAGATCATCCATCGCAACGGCTTGCTCGTCCCGCTTACGCCACTGACTCCGTTGCAGGAAGGCGAAGTCTCGGAAGTCGTGCAAGTGCGGTTCCGGACCGTCGGCGACATCAGTTGCACGTGCCCCGTTGCCAGCGATGCCGAGGATGTCGAGAAGATCATCGCCGAGACGGCCGTGACGGAAATCACGGAACGCGGCGCCACGCGCATGGACGATCAAGCGTCCGAAGCCGCGATGGAAACCCGCAAGAAACAGGGTTATTTCTAAGCATTGCGTTGTAACAAGGAACAGGTAAACATCATGAGCATTCATCAACCCGAAGACCTCAGCGCGTTGCGTTTCATCACGGCAGGCAGCGTCGACGACGGCAAGAGCACGTTGATTGGCCGTCTGCTGTTCGATAGCAAGGCGGTGTTGTCGGATCAGTTGTCGGTGTTGTCGCGAGCGAAGAATAAGCGCACCGTTGGCGACGACATCGATCTGTCGCTGCTGACGGATAGTCTTGAAGCCGAGCGTGAGCAGGGCATTACGATCGACGTTGCGTACCGCTATTTCGCCACCGCGAAGCGTAAGTTCATCATTGCCGATACCCCCGGCCACGAGCAGTATACATGCAACATGGTGACGGGTGCATCGACGGCGCATGCCGCGATCATTCTCGTTGACGCCACGCGGGTCACGTTGAAGGACGGCGTGGCGCAATTGCTGCCGCAGACCGTGCGCCATAGCGTGATCGTCAAGTTGCTTGGGCTGCAGCATGTGATCGTTGCGATCAACAAGATGGACCTGATCGACTTCAGGGAGTCGTGCTTCAACGAGATCCGCGACGCCTATCTGGAACTCGCGCGCCGGCTTGGAATTGCCGATGTGCGATTCGTGCCGGTGTCGGCGTTGAAGGGCGACAACATCGTGAGCGCCAGCGAGCGCATGCCATGGTATGCGGGCGAGCCGCTGCTCGATCTGCTCGAAGCGCTGCCGGTTGCGCAGCCTGTTGATCAGGCGCTGCGTTTTCCGGTGCAATGGGTTGCGCGCCAGGACGGCAATCAAGCCGACGATTTCCGCGGCTACATGGGCCGGGTGGAGTCGGGCGAGGTGAAGCTGGGTGACACGATCACTGTGTTGCCGGCGAACCGCGATGCAACCGTTGCTGAGATCACCGCGCCGGTTCCGGGCGGCGTGGCGCAAGTGGATCGTGCGTTCGCGGGGCAGACGGTTACCATTCGCCTGGCGGAAGATGTCGATGTGTCACGCGGCGATACGTTTGTGCCGCGCAACACCAGCGGCACGAAGATCGAGCCGGCGAAGAAGCTGGATGCGGACCTCTGCTGGTTCGATGAAGAGCCGCTCTCGCCGCAGCGCAAGTACCTGCTGAAGCAGACCACGAACACGGTGTTCGCACGGATTGGCGCGATCAAGGAAGTGCTCGACGTGCATACGCTGCTGCACTCGGTGGACCGCCATAACCTGACGATGAACGACATCGGCCGCGTGGCGCTGACGCTTCAAAAGCCGATCATCTGCGATGCCTATGACACGCATCAGGGCACGGGCGCGTTTGTTCTTATTGATGAAGCGACGCATCACACGGTTGCGGCCGGGATGATTCGTGCGTATTCAGCCTGAATATTGATTATGGGTAAGGTGTATTTGATCGGCGCGGGGCCGGGTGCCGCGGACCTGATTACGGTTCGCGGTGCTCGGTTGCTGAGCCAGGCGCAAGTCGTTCTGCATGATGCGCTGATTGAGCCAGCCATGCTTGACCACGCGCCGGACGCGCGCAAGATCGCGGTGGGCAAGCGCTGCGGGCAGCGTTCGACCGCCCAGCATTTCATCAACAAGCAGATCGTCGATGCCGCCCGCGAGCATGAGATCGTCGGGCGCCTGAAGGGCGGAGACTCCATGCTGTTCGGTCGCGCGGACGAAGAAATGCGCGCGCTGGAAGCCGCGGGTATCGAGTACGAAGTGGTGCCGGGGATCACGGCCGCGCTGGCGAGCGCCGCGATATTGAAGCGCTCGCTGACCTTGCGCGGGGTATCGCGGAGTGTGGCGTTGGCGACCTACAGCCGAGCGCCTGATACCGATGAAATCCGCGAGCAGGCAAGCGCGGATTCGCTCGTGTTCTACATGGGCCGCGACAGCGCGCCGGAGATCGCGCAGCAGCTTATCGATGCAGGGCGGCCGGCGTCGACGCCGGTTGCTATCGTCGAGGCTTGCAGTACGGAACGTGAGCGTTCGTTGACGCTGACGTTGGGCGAAATGGCGATTGGCGAGGCTCAGGACTGGCTCGATGCATCGCAGCCGAGTTTGCTGATGATCGGTGAGGCGTTTGCGGAGCGGTCGTTGGGGGGGGTATCTGTCCAAGCCGTAGAAGCGGCAATGCAAGTCGCGGCCTGATCCAAGTCGAAGGCCGTGCGGAGAAAACTGGCTGCAGCGGGCGGGATTTCTGCTTGATGCAGCTTGCCGTTCATTTCGTCTGAAAGCCCTCGTTGGTCAATGACCCACGAGGGCTTTTTCACATCCGCGGCGCTCGGAGCCGATCATGATCGTCAATGCTGCGAGATTGCAAAATTATCCATATCTGAACAAATAAGTGGCTTAATTGGTCAGATATGTATTAGCGGGCGATGCAAATCCGCCACTAAACGACGGCGTTGGGTCGAATAGAAGCGAAGCGACCGGGGGAGGGGCCGTTGCTGCTAGCC
>CALNPU010000149.1 GCA_940588625.1 uncultured Caballeronia sp. | reverse complement strand
ATACGGCTACTACGCTCGCTTCTCGACACGGGAGAATAGCAATCGATCCCATCCATTTCCGACACAGTAAGATTAGAAAGGTAAGGGTTTTCGGGAGGGAGGGGAAGGTCAAGCCCGAAGCCGCGAAGCGGTGCACCGTAGGCGTCGCGAGTCGTCTTCGCGGAGGCCTGATGGTCGAAAAATCAAACGCCCGTCACGTTTCCGTTTGCCGCGGCCCCTCCGCGCCACCCGGTGCGCGACCAGAACCTTGATCTGCCGCTTATCGCGTATCAGCGTGTCAAACCCGTCAACCGCCGCCCGCTCCAGCAAAACCGTCTCCGTCACGATCAAACTCAAGTCGATTGCACCGGTCTCAACGAGCCGTATCAGGTCCGGATAAACATGCCGATACCCCACACTTAACCTGATCGAAAGCTCGTCGTTCACCGCTCGAAACGCATCAAATCCTGCCTGCTGCATCAGTCCCACCATGACCGTCTCTCCTCCTTTGCGCAGCGATTGCAGCGCGCCTTCAAAAGTCGTCTGCAGACCCGCCGCCTCAAAGCTCACGTCGACCCCGCCCCCGGTCATTGCACGAATCATCGACGCAATCTCGCCTCCGCTCACACCGCTTGCATCAATGACTTCCGTCGCGCCGAGACGGGCTGTGGCGACAAGACGATCAGGAGACACATCGACTGCGACAATAGACGAAGCGCCTTGCAGTCGGCATCACCAGCAAGATGCCGATAGGGCCCAAGCCGAACACCGCGCACGTGCCGCCAATCCGCAGCGCGCTACGCCGCAGAGCATGAAGCGCGACTGCCGCGGGCTCTAGCACCGCAGCTTGAATAAACGGAATACCGTCCGGCAGCCGATGGACCATATAGGCTGGCGTAACCACATACTCAGCCATGCCACGTCGCCCATCAAGCCGGCAAAGCCCATGGAGTCGCACAAGTTGTAATCGCCAGTCCGGCAGTAACGGCACCGGCTGCAGCGATACTCAGGTTCAACGCCAACGCACTCGCCAACACCAAACCGCGCATATTCGCCCCCGTCTCCATCACCGTGCCGCAAAACTCATGGCCTAGCGTCAGCGGTGCGGTCCGGCCCGACAACACGTGCGAGGTCACGACCGGAATTGCATGCGGACCATTTTCGTATTCGTGAAGGTCGCTACCGCAGATGCCGCAGTAAGCGACTTCGATCAATACATCGCCAGGTCCCGGCGACGGCACCGCAATGCGCGTCAGGCGGATATCGCGTGGACCATGCCACTGCAATGCTTTCATCGACATGCTCATGCGTCACTCCGCTGGACGAACTGCGTCAATACCTTGCAAGTGCGGCAGGCGCTGTTTCGATTAGAAAGATCGACGCCACACTGGCAACCTGGGTACGTCCCATTGACTGCCTCCTGTGCGGCATGTGTTTATCGAGGGCTTAGCGAAACAACTTGTCTACGGCGGTCGCGTCGAGTCCCACCTTCTCGTAATGGTTCCGGCATAGTTCAATGTACGAATGCACATCGAAATAGCCGGTTGTGTCGCCGTTCTTGTCGCGCCAGATCAACAACGGACCGGAGACGATGAAGAACACGCGCATTGGTTCTTCGTGTTCGAACGCGACCAGCGTGTGTTCCTCGCCTGGCGCCTCATAGACGAAATCGCCGCGAGTCGCAGTCCAGTCATGTTCGAGATAGCCCCACTTAACTGAGATCGTGTAGGCGAAAACTTCGTGCGGATGGTAATGGCGGTTGACGAGCCCTGCGGATGTTGCCGTCAGGATGTCGCACTACTTGTTTGCCGACGGCGAGATCCAGAGCAGTCTTGAGGAGACCGTATCGGTAAACGGAACATACAAACGCGGGTCATCCGGGACAGCACCGGGTATATCCTCGGGCTTCGCATCGGGCTTGAACGGATTGGCAATCGGCGTGATATCGCGCCAGAATTTGTGACTTGCCTTGGCTACCATTTCTCGACTCCTTAACGGGGGTGTCAGGGGGTGTCGACAATGTATCGGCGCAAACGAGAATGCGATTGACCGGGACGGACGTGTTCATGACCATGCGGGACCCATGGCGGGCAAGGCTGCATTACCTGTAGAAGGTGCAACAGAAACGACTGCTATCAAGACGGCCAGACTGGAAAAACCAACATGAAACACTCACGCGCAACCCGTATGACGCAAGCCTCGACGCTGCACGTTCCCTTAAGCGAGCGGCTCGATTATTGGGACGACTACAACACACGGACACTGGTTGGCTTTCGATGCTCCTCCCTGTCGGACAGCGGGCTAAATGCCACGCAGTCAAATTACAGGTTGCCCTGTCTTGGCATCGCGGACATTCGAGGCAGCGAACATTCGGTCGAGCACGGCCCTGCGCTCACGCGACAGTTTCCGAAGCATTCGGTCTTTGCGTGCTGTCGTGTCGAAGGAAGGGCTATTTTGTACAGAGCGGACAATGCATCACGGTCAGCGCCGGCGAGATGATCGTCTACGACACCCGCAAGCCTTATGTATTCGGCTTCGTGTCCACCACGCGGCAGTTGCTGATCGACCTGCCGGCAGGCAGGTTCGCGTCCTGTGCGGGCAAGGGCTCCGCCCACTTGCCCCTCTTGTTGCCGGCGCTCACAGGCGTTGAGTCCATGCTCGGTACGACGCTGCGCGCGACTATCCTTCAGTTCCTGCTGGAGCCATCGGAATATGCTGCGTCGGCCGGCGGCATTCGAAGAACGAGTCCAGACGTTGCTTGGCTCCATGCTGCGCTGCCGTCTTCATGGTGCGTAGAATTCTGTGTTGTCGATGTCCTACTTGCTGACGATAAAACAGTATGTTGCCGACCATCTGAGCGACGCCAGTCTCACGCCCGATTCAATCGCCAAGGTCGTGGGAGTGCCCATTCGCCATATGAACCGGATGCTTGCCGCGGACGATACCTCGCTGAGCGCCTACATCTGGTCGCAAAGAATTGGCAAACCTCACACGGACCTCATCAATTCCCGGTTACACCATTACAGCACAGGGGAAATCGCTTTCGTTGGGGATTTTCCAGTCAGTCGCACTTCAGCCGCGTCATTCACCGTCGCTTCGGCGTCACGCCGACAGAACTGCGACGCGAGAGAGGCCGGCAACATCCGGCCATGTGAAGTCGCGGAGCAGGGTTAAAACCTGTCGTTATATAGAGGTCTCTGGTTCGCTCCAAAGAGCATGGGTGACCGAGAGAACTGAGGCGCAGGCTTTTTAATGCGAAACCGTTCTGATCCAACGATGTCCTCCGCAGCAAGCGGATGTGGAGGACGCAGACCGTTAGTCGCGTTTTGCTTGACGAACGACGAGGCCGTCCGCCTTTCAATCGAACCACGCGGCGCTACCTTTCCCTCTTCGCCACGACCGTGACTGACCTTGAACGTATTGCATCGAAGACACGCTGGCGATGTGGAATCGCGAGCAGCAGACCCAGCGCGAGAGCGTCGGCGGCAAGACCCAGCGGAACGTCGATCAGCCCATTGGTGAGCGGAACAACACTGAATCGACCGTCAACGAGATCACCGCGCCCGCCACGAAACACACGAGGCCATCCCGGCCGACCGCGCCAACCCACGGCAAGCGGCGGGCAAGCTGCTTCACCACTCCGCGTCGCGCCAGATCGCTTGCGAGCCACGCAATGCACAAGAAATTGACGATGCACGCGCCAGCCAGATTGCGCTTCATATCGCCATCGGAGGAAACGGGAAGCACGAGCAACTTGTAATACGCCATGCCTGCGACAATCGCGAGCGCCGCAATGCACAACCCAACTGAACCGGTGCGAACTCACACGCTGATACGAGCACACCGAGAACAAACATCAACTGCCACGCGGCCGGGATTGAAGTCCCACAGTAAGTCGTTCACCGACGGCAAATACTCGGCAACAGGCGCCGCCACGGCCCACAGCGCGACACTTGCGCCAAGCAGAAGGCACGGCTTGCTACGCGCGAGCGGCAAGACAAGCGGCACGGCCAGCGCGAAGAACGCATACATGGGCAGCACAGACGATAGGTATGACTGACGGTGCAGCAGCACGTCGGCGAGTGCGGTGAACGGCGCGGCGAGGAAGCTGTCCAGGTCGGCGATAGCCAGATTCAGCGCGCTGCCGAAAAATGGCCGCAGCAAGAAACTCGTCAATAGCATGAGGACCGCGGTCACTACAAACGCGCGGTAGATCTCGAACGCGCGACGGAAAAACCGCGCCCGGGCAGCGGATTCCGAGCGGTGAGCGGCCATCGACACATAGGGCGTGGCAGTGGCAAAGCCGCTGAGGAAGACGAAGACCTCCGCGGCGTCGTTGAACGCGAACGCGTGAAGCGTTACGCGGGATATCATGCTGCCGCCAATGTGATCGACCAAGATCACCAGCAGTACGAGGCCGCGAAAAAAATCCAGTTCAACCAGGCGTTGCGATTTTCCCTGCATTCGAAACCTGAAAAGGACTGCCGAAAACGGGCAGCGAAGATTAAAGGCGCCAGTTCCAGTGCGGTTCCGGCTAAAATAATTCGCAGTTACGAGTCAGCGATCAGCACGGGCGTTTACCCGTATTTTGTGATGCACCATTTTTGTGAATATGCTGACACCAATCCTCCGTCCGGCGAACTTTTTGGCTCCACGCCGTTCTCAATTATTTCATTAAGCTTTCATTTTTGCTTGGCGCGTCACGTATCATCGTGATCGGCCGCCGCGCAGGCGACCAAACCGTTTCTTCCTACTTTCCCAAGACCTTCGGATCTCATGGACTATTTAGTTGCATTGGCAAGCGACTCCGGAGCGTGGGCCGCACTGGCGACGCTGCTTGTCATGGAAGTCGTGCTCGGTATCGACAACCTGATCTTCATCTCCATTCTTACGAACAAATTGCCCGAGGCGCATCGTGCGCGCACCCAGCGGCTCGGCATCGGCCTGGCGTTGGTGATGCGGCTTGGCCTGCTGGCACGGTCGCGCTGATCGTGCGCCTGACCGCGCCGATCTTTACCACGTTCGGCCATGACTTCTCGTGGCGCGACCTGATCCTCATTGCCGGCGGTGCGTTCCTCGTGTGGAAGGGACTACCGAGATCCATCATCATGTCTCCGGTGAAGGCGACACCGGCAGCGGTGTCGTGAAGACGTCCACGCTCACGCCGTGGTCAGGGATCAGCCAGATACACTGGTGTTGGATCTCGTGTTTTCCATCGACAGCATCGTGACCGCGGTTGGCATGACAGAACACATTCCTATCATGTTCGTGGCGATGGTCGGGGCCGTTGCAGTGATGATGTTCGCAGCCGGACCGCTGTCGCGTTTCATCGAAAGGAATCCGACCGTTGTGATGCTCGCGCTCGGTTTCTTGCTTGTGATCGGGATGACGCTGGTCGCCGAAGGCTTCGGATCGTACGTGCCCAAGGGCTACATTTACGCGGCGATGGCATTCTCGGCGTTGGTCGAGGGGCTGAACATGCTGTCGCGAAGGGCGAAAAAGAAGCGCGCTTTGGAATGATGGCGCGATAAGTCGCGATAACCCGATCACGCCGCGCGGCCTCAAACTGCGCGGCGTTTTTTTCAGAACGGCAAGTCGGGTTGACGCGGTGGTTTATCGGCGCCGGCCACTTTCTGCGCCCTCAGCCAGTGTTCGATTGCCTGCACGACATGATCTCGCTCTTCATCGTCCAGTCGTTTCCCCGCGTTTATGCCATGCCACTTGGCAAGGTAACTCCGGCAGCAAGTCGCTGTGGCATGCTGCGCGATAAATACCAGATGGCCGTGAAACGGCGTCTGCTTGCCGTCATTCGGCGGTTGCTCGGGTGCAAGCCGCCGCCGCGTGATCAGCTCACGCGCATGACCGATCACTTCCGTTATGCCGTGCTCGCGCAGATACGCTTTCTCGCGTGCACCAAGCCGGAAACGCGTCCGAAAATTCGAATGCGACAAGGCGTCGAAAACGGTGTCGAGATCGCGCATGGGAGACGGCTCAGGCTGGCTTGCGATACAGCGAAGAATTCGTAAAACCCTCCGCATTCAGCACAGCACGTACCCAACAACTATCAGCGCTGTCCTTTCGACGCCTTTTCAAGCACTTTTCCAGCGATATCGGCTAGGGTGCCCAGTACTTTTTCTTCATCAGGCCAGCTTGCGCGGAAGATCGCGGCCACGGGGTACTGCTCGCCGTAATGCGGAATTAGGTCAGCTACTATCCGTTCGATATGGCGCACCCCAAGGTGGATCGCCATGGTCGCGCGATGGCGCGCGAGATCGGCAAGTTGCTCGCCCTCGGGCATCGATGTCTTCGTGGCGAAGCGCGTGAGAATCACGGTCTGCGAGATGCCGGACAACGTGAATTCGCAGCCAAGCGACGCAGCACATGCCGCGGCCGCCGTGACGCCAGGCACGATTTCGTACGGTATCGCGAGCGCATTCAGACGCCTGATCTGTTCGCCGATCACTCTCCATACAAGGACGGATCGCCGGAATGTACACGCGCGACATCTTGCCCTTTGGCGTTCGCGGCTTCGAGCAACGCGACGATTTCATCGAGGTGAAGATCCGCTGTATTCACCACGCTTGCCGCGCTTTGCCCGCTCAACACGGCGTCCGGCACGAGCGATCCGGCATACGATGACCGTGCACGTGCGAATGAGGCGCTGCCCCTTCACCGTGATGAGTTCGGGATCTCCGGGTCCTGCGCCAATGAAATAGAGCGTCATTTAAGGGATTTTATCGAAAAGTGGATGCGGATGGAGCCATGCAGCGAGCACGTCCAGGAGCGGGCTTGTATCGGAAAATTCGCGCTCAATCGGCGGCAAGCCCGGCCGCTGCAGCATGACCACGGGCAAACCTCGTTTCCGCGCGACCGCCAGTTTCGCCTCGGTTGCCGCACCGCCGCTGTTCTTGCTGATGAGCACATCGGTTTGCTGAGTTTTGAAGAGCGCACGTTCGCCATCAAGCGAGAAAGGGCCACGCGCACCAATGATGGTCGCCCGCGCGTTCCCGGAATACGAATCGAGGCAGCGGATGGTCCAGTGTTGTGAAGGGGGAATCTCGTCAAGATGCGCAAGCGGTTCGCGGCCAGGCGGCCAGAGCGGATGGCGGTAAGGCGCAATGGCTTCGAGGATGGACGAGAAGTCGGTGGCCTCGCACCATGCGTCTCCGCTTTGCGGTTGCCACGGCGCACGCCGAAGCGCCCAACCGGCACGCTTGTCAATGCACTGGCCGCGCTTGCGTGACGGCTCATTTGCGCGGCGTAAGGATGCGTTGCATCGACAATCAAGCCGATGGATTGCGCTTCAATGAAGACCTTTAATGCTTCTGCCCCGCCAAAGCCGCCGACGCGCACACTGTAGGCCAGATCGCCCGGCATGCGGCCCAGTCCGGCAAGGCTGTAAACGTGATCGTGAACAAGCTGTCGCGCGATGGTCAATGCGTCGCCGGTGCCGCCCAATAGCAAGATCCGTTTCATTGCGCCGGGTGTCGGATGAGGATGGACGTCATTCATGGCTTAACCACATGCAGCAGCGTAATGGGGAGCGCCTGGCGCCAGGTATCGAAGGCGCCTAGGCTGTGCGTGTGCGACGCCAGTACGCGTCAATTCGCCGCCATGAAGCGCGCGCCACGCGACCAGTGTTGCCTCGCTCTGGATTGTCACCGCATTGACGATCATCCGGCCGCCTTTCTTCAGATGAGACCAGCAGTTGTCGAGCATATCCGGCGCGGTTACGCCACCGCCGATAAAAATCGCATCGGGTTCCGGAAGTCCGGTCAACGCACCGGGCGCTTCACCTTCGACCAGTTGCAATCCGGGCACGCCAAGCGCGTCGCGATCATGTTCGATCAGGCGTTGACGCTCGCTGTCCATTTTGATCGCAATCGCACGGCAACTCGGGGGCGAACGCATCCATTCAATACTGATCGACCCGCATCCCGCGCCCACGTCCCACAGTAATTCTCCCGGCTCGGGCGCGAGCCGCGACAGCGTGATCGCGCGGACATCTCGTTTCGTAAGCTGGCCGTCGTGCAGATACGCGTTGTCGGGAAGACCGGGCGTCAGTGGCAAACGCAGCGCGTGGCTTTCCGCGATACATTCGATAGCTACAAGATTCAGCGCGGCTACATCACTTGCCTGCCCGTCACTCGCTACTTGATCGATACGACGCTCCCGCTCACCGTCCAGATGCTCGAACACACTCAGGCGGCTCTTGCCGAAACCGCGCTTGGTCAGCAACTCGGCAAGCAACTGCGGCGGGACTCGACGCGCCACTGCTGAGAACAAACAGACGTGCACCGGGATGAAGCTGCGTTTCAAGCGCCGCGACCGGCCGCCTGACCAGCGACACCACCGCGACGTCCTGCAGCGGCCAGTGCAAGCGCGCTGCGGCAATTGACAACGAAGACGGCGCAGGCAGCACGCGGAACTCATCGGCTGGCAATTCGCGGGCGAACGTGCTGCCAACGCCGAACATCATCGGGTCGCCGCTTGCAAGCACGCACACTCGATGGTTTTCGTGGAGCCGTTCAAGCACGGGCGCGATCGTGAACGGCGTAGGTCATGCGCGACGCTCGCCGCCTATGCGGGCCGGCAACAACGCGAGATGACGCGCTCCGCCGAAAATCGTATCGGCAGAAAGCAGTGCCTGGCGCGCAGGCCGGTTCGGTCCACGCCAGCCATCCTCCCCGATCCCCACCACGGTCAGCAACGGCGACATCCGCCGATCCTCGCTTGATTCATTCGCTGGCTCATTCACTAGTTACGTCGCGTCTGCAACGCGGTTAAAGCACGCCCGGCCTGACGCCGATGCGCTTAAACCGCAGCAAAAATGGGCATAATGCCATGTTAGTCGGTGCCCTTACAGGCCTAACAGAGAACACAGCAGAACTGTGGTTGCCCCCGCAATTGTCAATTGTACGCAGCGAGTCCGCGTTCCACTGCCACTGGTTTCGCTTGGGAAGGCCGGTACGGACGGCGACCTGCGAGCTAAGAGACCTGCGACCGGAATTCTTCGTGCAAACCAACATCGGGCGGGGTGTACCGATGCCACGAACGTGCCGCTCCGCCCCAAGGGTCCTGCATGCTCGCGGCGCTGCGCGAGACCGAACGGGTCAGGCTTTGAACGAATCCCTCATTGCTACGCAGGCATCAACGCAAGCATCACGGCCATCGGCTTGTCCGGGCCTGGTGCGGATCGTGCCTGCGCGCGACGGCGGCCTGTGCCGCGTTCGCCTTGCATGGGGTGAACTGAGTGCGGCGCAGGCGCGCGTTATCGCGGAGGTTTCGCAGGCGTTTGGTTCGGGTGTCATCGACGTGACCAATTGCGCGAATCTGCAGATCCGTGGCGTACAGGAAGACTCGCAGGGAGGCATTGATCTCGCGAGTAATCGACGCGGGGCTCGGACCGACTACACCGGGTTCCGATGACCTGCGCAATGTGATGCTGAGTCCGCTCGCGGGCCTGGACCCGCACGCTGTTCTCGATGTCACGCCGCTCGCTTCCGTTCTACTCGACCGGTTACAGAGCGACGCGCGTTTGCATCAGCTTTCGCCGAAATTTGCGTTGATGGTGGACGGCGGTGAACGACTTTCAATGCTCGATCATCCCACGATGTATGGATTTCGGCGGTGTCGGCGCAACGGTTTGCATTCGGGTTCGCGGGCTGTCCACCGAAATTTGAACGCGATGCGCCTGCGTTGGCCGTGCTTGAAACCGCTCACATCCCCGTACTGGTCGATGCGCTGTTGCATACCTTCCTCGATATCGATGCCGTCCTCGGAAAACGCTTTGAAGATTGCGCGATGCACGTTGTCGAACCGACCCGATTCGCGCGCGAAAACGCGGTCTCGAACGCTTTGCGGCTACGCGGTTGAACGTAAGTGCTCGATTTTCGGCGTTTATCGGCAGCGGTACGAGAGAGGAGCACGGGTTGAGGAGGCACGGGTGTCCGC
>CALNPU010000148.1 GCA_940588625.1 uncultured Caballeronia sp. | reverse complement strand
GGCCCGATATATAGTACTGCAGCCCATCCTGTCCACCAGAACACACGAAAAACCCTTCGCAAACGGGAAGCGTTCAGTTCATATAGATGAAATGAATCAGTTTTACGAGCCTTATCCGCCGCCTGTTTATCAAAACTCGCCCGATTCTGAACGCCTGCGCAGCTTGCGCACGTTGACCCATGTGCTTTACGCGCTCTACGCCGCCTACTGGCTGAAGGGTGGACTGACTGTGCGCCGTCATCATCAATTACCTGAAACGTGATGACGTCGCCGGAACGCTTTACGAAGCGCATTTCCGATGGCAAATCCGCACCTTCTGGCTGGCGCTGCTCGGTCATGTGATCGGCATAGCGTTGATCTGGGTGTTTATCGGCTTCCCCATTTTGTTCGTGGTCGGCATCTGGACACTTTATCGCATTAAAAAGGGCTGGCTGTTCTTGTACGAGAACAAGCCCTTGCAATCGGGTGCCTGGGTCTGAGGCTGAACGCTTGTCCCTTAACTTGTATTCATATCGGGATATCCCACGACACACATGAGCCAAGAGCACTGCATTTTCTGCAAGATCGCTGCAGGAGAAATTCCGAGCAAGAAAGTCCACGAGGACGATGAATTTGTTGCTTTTCACGATATCAACCCGGCCGCACCCGTCCATGTGCTCGTGATCCCGCGTAAACATATTGAGACGCTGTCGAGTTGCACCGAAGCTGATGCACCGCTGCTTGGTAGAATGCTGAGCCTGACGGCGCGGCTTGCTGACGAGCTGGGCGTGGCGTACACCGGCGGCGATACCGGTTTCCGCACGGTTATCAATACCGGGCCGGGTGGCGGGCAAGAGGTGTATCACATTCACGCCCATATCCTCGCTGGGGAGCGTCCGTGGTGCCGGATGGGTTGAGGGATGGGTTGACGGGTTGTTTTACGCGTCTTTTCAGCGCAATATTGGACGCGCTAAATATAGGTTTAGTCATCGGAGCGTAGACGCTCCGGACTCGGGCCGCAAGGTCCACATTCTTCGCCGCGAGCGACATGCGTGGCGGAGCCAAGGAGAGTTTTCAGTCATGGGTTCGTTGAGCATTTGGCATTGGTTGATCGTTTTGCTGATCTTGGCACTGGTTTTCGGCACGAAGAAACTGCGCAACATCGGCGGCGATCTGGGCGGCGCGGTAAAGGGTTTCAAGGAAGGCATGAAGGAAGGCGACGCGACGCCGACCGAGCAGCGTGAATTGCCGCGCAACGGCACTGTCGACGTGGAAGCGAAGGACAAGACCCGTTAGCAACTACTACCGCTAACCAAGCTGACCCAACGGTTAAGCCCGGCACTGGCCACTTCCACTCGCTACCCTCAGGATCTTCGATTCCATGCTCGACCTTGGTCTGACCAAAATGGCGCTGATCGGCGGCGTCGCGCTGATAGTGCTCGGGCCGGAACGCTTGCCCGGCGTGGCGCGAACTGCGGGCGCGCTGTTTGGTCGCGCGCAGCGGTATATCAACGACGTCAAGGCCGAAGTCTCGCGCGAGATGGAACTCGACGAGTTGAAGAAGATGCGCACCGAGTTCGAAGCGGCGGCATCGAATGTCGAGAACAAGATTCACGACAATCTTTGCCAGCACGAAAACGAACTCAACGACGCCTGGAACCAGGGCACGTCGGTGTCCGACAGCGTGGCGGGCGGCAGTGACCCGAATCTGACCCACGTTTCCGGCGACACTTGGTGTTCGAACGCGGACAACACGTTCAGCAGCAGCAACAACGCGTCGCCCGCGAAACGCAAGAACTGGCGCGTCAAGCAGGCCGCCATTCCGAACTGGTACAAGCGCACCACGTTGCGCAAGACGCGCGTTCAATCAGGTGCGGCGCGCGTGGCGCGGCATACGCTCGAGACGCTGCGTCGTCCCACGCGGTTTTTCTGATGTTTGCGCCGTTTTCATTGCGCGAACACCTACTTTTCCCTTCCATCGATGAATCCCAGCAGAGGGCCGGCGTGAGCGACCCGCAACAGATTAAAGGCGAGCCCGTCGAAGAGACGTTTATCTCGCACCTGGTCGAACTGCGTGACCGCATCATCCGCGCAGGCGCTTCAGTCATCGCCGTGTTCATCGGGCTGGTTTATTGGGCACCGGATATCTTCCGGCTGCTCGCGCGTCCGCTGATGCAGAACTTGCCGAAGGACGGCAAGATGATTGTCACCGACGTCACCGGCTCGTTCTTCGTGCCGATGAAGGTGACCATGATGGTCGCGCTCGTGATAGCACTGCCTATCGTACTGTATCAGATCTGGGCGTTTATTGCGCCGGGGCTGTATCAGCATGAGAAGAAGCTGGTCGTGCCGCTGGTCGGAAGCAGCTATATCCTGTTCCTGTGCGGCATGGCGTTCGCGTATTTCGTCGTGTTTCCCACCATTTTCCGCGTGATGGCGCATTACAACGCGCCGCTCAGTGCGGAAATGACGACGGATATCGACAATTACCTGAGTTTCGTCCTCACCATGTTCTTGGCGTTCGGCGTGACCTTCGAGGTGCCGATCATCGTGGTGATCCTGGCGCGCATGGGGTTCGTGACGATCAAGAAACTGCCGCAGATCCGACCGTATGTGATTGTCGGTGCGTTCGTGATTTCCGCTGTGGTGACGCCCCCGGACGTGTTCTCGCAATTGATCCTGGCCGTGCTGTTGATCATTCTTTACGAGGTCGGCATCATTGCGGCACGGCTGATCGTGGGTAAGGACAAGATCCAGGAGCAGGAAGCGGAAGCCGCAGAGGACGCGAAGCGAGAAGGGGATTGAGGGTTTCAGCAGGCGGATCACGGGTGAGAAAGCGAAGGAGCCGTTCCAAACCATGTTTGGAACGGCTCCTTTGTATTACGCACGTTACGGCGAGCTGCAGATCGCCTCACTCGTCGCTTTGATCCCCTCCACCATTGTCATCGTCCGGCGGCTTGGGCTGCATCGGTCGTTTGCCGATCACCACGCTCAAGTCCAGCTCTTTGCTCTTGCGCATCAGATGCACCTTCACCGATGTCCCAGGCTTGATCTGCGCGACTACATTCAGCAGGCGCGTGGTGTCAGTGATGATGTCGTCGTTGATGCTGATCAGGATGTCGCCGGGCTTGATGCTGGCTTTGTCGGCCGGTCCGCCCTGCAATACGCCTGCCACGATCGCGCCGGACTTTTGCTCGAGCCCGAACGATTCCGCGATCTCCGGCGTCACGTCCTGCGGTTCCACGCCAATCCAGCCGCGCGTGACCGTGCCTGTGGTGATGATGCTTTCCAGCACGCTGCGCGCTGTTGACACGGGAATCGCAAAGCCGATCCCAAGCGAGCCGCCGCTGCGCGAATAAATTGCCGTATTGATGCCGAGCAGATTACCGTTCACGTCCACCAGCGCACCGCCCGAGTTACCCGGGTTGATGGCCGCGTCGGTCTGGATAAAATTCTCGAAGGTATTGATGCCGAGGTGATTGCGCCCGAGCGCGCTGACAATCCCCATGGTCACCGTCTGCCCGACCCCGAACGGATTGCCGATCGCCAGCACCACGTCGCCCACGCGCGTCTGATCCATGTGGCCGAGCATGATCGTGGGCAGGTTCGTCATGTTGATTTTCAGCACGGCGAGATCGGTTTCCGGATCCACGCCGATCACTTTGGCCGACGACGTCCGTCCGTCAGCCAAAGCAACTTCGATCTGATCAGCCCCATCGACGACATGTTGGTTCGTTAGAATGTAGCCTTCGGAGCTGACAATCACGCCTGAGCCGAGATTCGACGCCGGCGTTTCGTCGCCCTTACGCTTGTTCTTGTCACCGAAGAAATAGCGGAACAGCGGGTCTTTCGCGCGCGGATCGGGCGGTAACGTGCCGTCTTTGCTCGAAAACACGTTGACTACGGCGGGCATGGCTTTCTGCGCGCTATCCGCATAGGACGACTGGGCAGGCCGGGAACCGATGCTCGGCGCAACTTCCTGCAACGCGATGATCGGTTCGGCGAGTTGCTTGCCGAACGTTCCTTGGCGTTGAAGCCACTGCGGTTTCAAGGTCGCGACGATGAACATCAGCGCCAAAAGCACGGTCACCGCTTGGGCAAAAAACAGCCAGAAGCGTCTAAGCATTTGATGGAATAGAGGAATTCATGGATCGGATCGAACTAGAATTGTATCTGAACAATCTGCTTGAAATCGGGCGCTTCAAGGACTATTGTCCGAATGGTCTGCAGGTTGAAGGCTCACGTCGCGTGAGCAAATTGGTGATCGGCGTCACGGCGTCGCAAGCGTTTCTGGACGCGGCCATCGAGTGGGGCGCCGACGCCGTGCTCGTACATCACGGCTACTTCTGGAAGAACGAAGCGCCGCAGGTCACTGGGCGCAAATACCGGCGGCTGAAGACGCTGCTCGAGCATGACATCAACCTGTTCGCGTACCACCTGCCGCTCGATTCGCATCCCGAGTTCGGCAACAACGCCCAGCTCGGCACGCGTCTTGGCTTGATCGCGGACAACCGTTTCGGCGACCAGGAACTCGGCTGGATCGCGTCGTTGCCGGTGCCGTTGTCACTTGAGCATTTCACCGCCACGGTCGAGAACGAAGTTGGGCGCAAACCGCTCGTGTTCGGCAATCCAGATTGGGAACTGCGTCGCGTGGCGTGGTGCACGGGCGGCGCGCAGGGCTTTTTCGACGAAGCCATTGCCGCCGGCGCCGACGTGTACATCAGCGGCGAAGTCTCCGAGCAGACTATGCACATCGCGGCGGAAAGCGGCGTGGCCTACGTTGCGGCGGGGCATCATGCCACTGAACGGTACGGCGTCCAGGCGCTCGGCGCCCATGTGGCGGAGCATTTCGATATCGAACATGTCTTTATCGATATTGATAATCCGGTGTGATTATATTGCGGTGCAATAAATAATCGAGTGGGTTAAATAACCCCTTCATTCGATAGTCACGATAAGTGCGTGGAAACCCTTAAGAATGAAGGACTTCGAGCGTTTTTTGCTATTCAACTCTTGTAAATGACGACTCCATTCGCGCACACTAGCGTCGGTAGAACGAACTGACGGTATAAATCCAACTCAGAAATGGGGCGTGTGATGCGAGACAACGAAGATCAACGCGTCGTGATCAGCCGCCGAACCTGGCTGATCACGACGACCGTAATGGGCGGAATCGGTGGCGTAGCGGCTTGCGTCCCGTTCGTCGGGTCGTTTGCACCGTCGGAGAAGGCCAAGGCAGCGGGCGAGCCGGTCGAAGTCGATATATCAGGTCTCAAGCCTGGCGACCTGATGACGATTGCCTGGCGCGGCAAACCGGTGTGGATTTTGAACCGTACCGACGAAATGCTCGCCGACGTGAAGAAGGCCGATCCCAAGCTCGCCGACCCGCAGTCGAAGAAAGTATTCAGCATGCCGTTGCCGGAATACTGCAATAACGAATACCGTTCGCGCGCTGATTACAAGAACCTGCTCGTTGCCGTGGCCGTCTGCACGCACCTTGGCTGTACCCCAACGCCGCGCTTCCAGGAAGGCGCGCAGCCCAATCTCCCTGACGACTGGCCCGGCGGTTTTCTCTGCCCGTGCCACGGCTCGACCTATGACCTGTCCGGCCGTGTGTTCAAGAACAAACCGGCACCGGACAACCTGGACATCCCGCCCTATATGTTTTCTTCGGCAACGTCACTCGTGATTGGCAAGGACGAAAAGGGAGAAGCGTAATGGCGGCTACCGATAAAGAAGTGAAAACAACAGGGTTTTTGGGCTGGATCGACCGGCGCTTTCCGCTGACATCGACCTGGAAGACGCACGTTTCCGAGTACTACGCACCGAAGAATTTTAATTTCTGGTACTTCTTCGGCTCACTGGCGTTGCTCGTGCTCGTGAACCAGATCGTCACTGGCCTCTTCCTGATAATGAATTACAAGCCCGATGCGACGCTTGCGTTCGCATCGGTCGAATACATTATGCGTGAGGTGCCGTGGGGCTGGCTGATCCGTTACATGCATTCCACAGGCGCGTCGATGTTCTTCGTCGTCGTGTATCTGCACATGTTTCGCGGACTGTTGTACGGCTCGTATCGCAAGCCGCGCGAACTCGTGTGGATCTTCGGCTGCGCGATTTTCCTGTGCCTGATGGCCGAATCGTTCTTCGGTTACTTGCTGCCGTGGGGCCAGATGTCGTTCTGGGGCGCACAGGTGATCGTGAACCTGTTCTCAGCCATTCCGTTCATCGGCCCGGATCTGTCGCTCTGGATTCGCGGCGATTACGTGGTGTCGGACGTGACGCTCAACCGCTTCTTCGCGTTCCATGTGGTCGCCATTCCGCTCGTGCTGATCGGTCTGGTGGTTGCCCACCTGGTCGCGTTGCACGAAGTGGGGTCGAATAACCCGGACGGCATCGAGATCAAGGCTAAGAAGGACGAAAAGGGCATTCCGCTCGACGGCATCCCGTTCCATCCGTACTACTCCGTCCACGACTTCATGGGTGTCTGCGTGTTCCTATTCATCTTCGCCGCGATCATTTTCTTCGCGCCAGAAATGGGTGGTTACTTCCTCGAAGCCAATAACTTCGTGCCGGCGAATTCGCTGCAGACGCCGAACGAGATCGCGCCGCTGTGGTACTTCACCGCCTTCTACGCCATGCTGCGTGCGACCACCGACCCGTTCAAGATCGTGCTGATGATCGTGGTTGCTTTGTTGGGCGTGCTGGCGCTGCTGCGAGCGCGTGGAAAATGGCGATTTGGCTTGCCGGTGCTGGCGTTGCTGATGGTCGTGTTCATGGCGCTGACCGAATCAAAATTCTGGGGCGTGGTAGTGGGCACGGCCGTGGTGTCGCTGTTCTTCCTGCCATGGCTTGACCGAAGTCCCGTCAAATCGATCCGGTACCGGCCACTTTTCCACAAGGTGTTCTACGGCGTCTTCGTGTTTGCGTTTTTGGTGCTGGGCTATCTCGGCACGAAACCACCGTCGCTGGCGAGCACGCTGATCGCGCAGATTTGTGCGTTGATTTATTTCGCGTTTTTCCTCGGCATGCCCTTCTGGACGACGCGCGGACGCTTCAAGCAACCGCCCGACCGCGTGCGGTTCAAGCCGCATTGACCCGCGCCCCCAGACCGCAACCATCTGCATGGGACCAAAGTGGGGCCTAAAGCGCCAACTCTGGTCAACAGGAGGCACGACGATGAAAAAATGGTTTTCTACCCTCGCGGTGATTGGCGCGGCACTGCTGTCGTTCGGCTTGACGCCGGCGCACGCGCAGGAAGTTCCGCTAGACGCCGCGCCCGATAGCTCCGAAAATTTTGCTTCGCTTCAACATGGCGCAAAATTGTTTGTAAACTATTGCCTGAATTGCCACAGTGCGAATTTGATGCGTTACAACCGGCTGACGGATATCGGCATCGATCCGAAGGAGATCCAGGCGAATTTGCTGTTCACCACGGACAAGGTCGGTAACACGATGATGATCGCCATGCGCCCCGATGACGCTAAAACGTGGTTCGGGGCGGCGGCGCCGGATTTGTCGGTGGAGGCTAGGGCACGCGGCAAGGATTGGATCTACACGTACTTGGGTAGTTTTTATCGAGACGATACCCGGCCGACTGGCTGGAACAATCTAGTGTATGAAAACGTCGCCATGCCGCATGTGCTGTGGGAGTTGCAGGGTGTACGGACGGCGAAATTCGATACCGAAGTCGACGAAAAAACCGGTGAAAAGGTCAAACATTTCGCGGGTTATACCCAGGTGACTCCGGGGACAATGTCGCCAGTAGATTATGATTCGGCTATGGCCGATCTGGTTTCGTACCTTTCGTGGATGGCGGAACCGACCCAGCAGGAGCGAAAGCAGCTGGGTGTCTGGGTCCTGATGTTCTTGGGAGTTTTGAGCTTTCTGGCGTGGCGCCTCGACGCGGCATACTGGAAGCAAATTAAATAACACGCCGTGATCAGTGTGGGCAGCGTCGTCAAAGCGCCTCCTAGCAGGCGCTTTTTGCACGCTGGCCTTTATGTTTTTCTGAAGGGACTTTTAATCATGATGGTTTTGTACTCCGGCACTACTTGCCCGTTCTCCCAGCGCTGCCGGCTGGTGTTGTTCGAAAAGGGCATGGACTTCGAAATCCGCGACGTTGACTTGTTCAACAAGCCGGAAGACATCGCGGTGATGAACCCGTACGGCCAAGTTCCCATTCTGGTCGAACGCGACCTGATCCTGTACGAATCGAACATCATCAACGAATACATCGACGAGCGTTTTCCGCATCCGCAACTCATGCCAGCCGATCCGGTGCAGCGCGCCCGTGCTCGCCTGTTCCTGCTGAACTTCGAGAAAGAGCTGTTCGTGCACGTCGGCACGCTGGAAAACGAAAAGGGCAAGGCAGCGGAAAAGAATCACGAGAAGGCGCGCAACGCCATCCGTGATCGTCTGACGCAACTTGCCCCCATTTTCCTGAAGAACAAGTACATGCTCGGCGAAGAGTTTTCCATGCTCGACGTCGCCATCGCGCCGTTGCTGTGGCGTCTGGATTACTATGGCATCGAGCTGTCGAAGAACGCTGCGCCGTTGATGAAGTATGCCGAGCGGATTTTCAGCCGGCCGGCTTACATCGAAGCGCTGACGCCTTCGGAAAAGGTGATGCGTCGCTAATATTTTCGATGGCGGGGCGTGCCGACTCGACTGGCGCGCTCTCCTTCGATAGAGGGCAAGTCGATGCAAGAAATATCCACCAAGCCTTATCTACTGCGCGCGCTCTATGAGTGGTGCACGGATAACGGCTTTACGCCGCATATCGCGGTGCGGGTCGACAACGGCACACGCGTGCCGCGTCAATTCGTGCGCAACGACGAGATCGTTCTGAACATCAGCTTCGAGGCCACGAGCCAGTTGCAGATGGGTAACGAGTGGATCGAATTCAGCGCGCGCTTTTCTGGCAAGTCGCACAAGATCGAGGTGCAGGTCACCAACGTGCTGGCTATCTATGCACGAGAGAATGGCCAGGGCATGGCCTTTCCTGTTGATCCCGCTGCGATTGGTGCTGCGCCGGACGTGTCGGGCAAGGACGGACCGCGATCGTCAGAGCTGGGTCCAGACGAAAGTGCGACTGAGCGGATCGAGCAACGTGAGACGGCAGCGTCTGCACGAGAGGCACGAGATGACGATGAGTCTCCTCCTGACGACGATGGATCTAAATCATCTGGTCGAGGCCACCTCAAGGTTGTCAAATGAAGTAAAATCGTTGCCTTCGCCGGCTTAGCTCATCAGGTAGAGCAGTTGATTTGTAATCAGAAGGTGGCGGGTTCGAGTCCTGCAGCCGGCACCAGTTTAGCGTTTCACGATGTACCAAGATGTTGTTCAATCCCGCGTCCGGTAACTGTTCGCGGGGTTTTTGTTTTTGGCGGGCATTAGATCGTTTGGCGTTGTTCCTAACGGGACATTCGCGTCGCCGTTCATCGCAAGGCAGGACCTGGTCCGAAGAACAGGTCCGTTTCTGAGATGGCGTCCGGGAGCAAATTTCCGAAACGATGCTGCGGGAAACCCAGGCAAACCGCGCGTTCTTCCGGGCACGAATACTCGCGGTCCGGCGCTCAAGAGCGTGATCGATAGCGAGTTAGCCCCGATTCGACCGCGACGTTCCTTCAGGAAGTCTTCTCGATGGCAATCAACGTACAACGAACGTACGCACCTGATTCTTCCTCGTATTCTGCCGGATTCGCGCGGACTCTTAATATTTTTTCACAAACTTCTTGCGCGAGGGAGAAACGGGCACTGGAATTCCGTCCCTTCGCTTCACGAAGAAGCGAAGGGACGTGAGAAAGTGCAGGTGGCGTGTCGTTTAAGAGGAAGCCGCAGAGCCAAGCAGGACGGCACTTCGAGGGAATTGAAAAGTCCAGGTGGTCGAGATGATGTTTGTCACGAAGCGCTAAAAAACCTGTTGACGAAAAGCGAAACGCAGGACACAATTCCGATCTGTGCTGCACGAGCAGCGACGCGA
>CALNPU010000147.1 GCA_940588625.1 uncultured Caballeronia sp. | reverse complement strand
CCCAACTGTCCACGTGGACAGGTAGCATCGGAAAATCACTCGTTCATTGCTAGGGCATCCTTCAAGAACCGCATACCGTCGATATCAAAAGGTGCCGGAAACGAACGTGTTGTCGCGCCATCGGCGGGTGTCGCTATTGATCTGCTTCACTTCCTGCCATTCCAGCGCAAGACAGCTGATGCGCAACACCGAAATGGGCGCGGCTGTCGGCAGCTTGGCGCCGAGTTCGGCCGCTGTGAACATGCCGACCGCCGTCTTCCCGGCCGCGGCGATGCTGCGTGCCGTCGCGGCGGTGACCAGGGGCAGGTCGTCATGAGTGAGCTTGGCTTCGTTCAGTCGCTGCGGCGCGTTGCGCAACGTATAAGCCACGCGCCGCAATGTGAGCTGGTCACTGGCACTCTGGCCTTGCCAGATCACGACTTGTCCGCTGTCCTGCGCGAGTTCGCGCAAGAGTGCGTCCTGTTCCTTCAGCTTCGATACGAAGTCGAACTTGTGTTTGTTCAGGACCTGCTGCCAGAACAAAGCCCCGGGTTTCCGGGTTGTCGTCTATGCCTCTTAGCTGGCCGACCGCAAGGTCGTCCTTCAGCTGGATGACGCGTTCGTCACGGGCCGCTGTTTGCAGGGCTTCGCGCAGAATCTCGGCGGCGTGGTCGCCGTTGGTGAATGGTGCCCATCAGTAACGGTAAACGTAGTAGGCCGCACGGCAAGTACGGCGACAAGGCGCAGCACGCCGCATTCGGTACGGGCGACCCCTAGTGTAAGCGGTAAGCGAATCGAATCAGCGCAATCCGCCACCCCCCCGTTCAACGTTCGTCATAACTCACAACCACGCGGTCGGAAATCGGGTGGCACTGGCAGGTCAGCACGAAACCCGCGTCAATCTCGTGCTGCTCCAGCGTGTAGTTCTTCTCCATGCGCACTTCGCCTTCCAGCACCCCTTGCGCGCATAGGGCAGCGCAAGCCCGGCTTTCAACCCGATGTCGAGCACGCTCACGCCTTGATACGGCAGGTGCAGCTTGCGTTTTTTGCCATCGATGATGAGTTCCAGATCCGCCGCCGCGTGTCGTCGGTGATTTCGATGGGCGGCACGCCTGCTTGCGGCAACGGCGTGCCGAATTGTTCGACGTGGACCTGCGCGGCACGCCCGCGCTTTTCAGCGCAGCTTCGGTGGCGTCCATCATCGGGCCGGGGGCCGCAAATGAAGGCTTCATCGATTTCATTGGCGGGAACAAGCACCTCCAGGAAAGCCGCGCACTTTTCCTGGTTCAGCACAACGTTGAACAACTCGACATCCTGCAAATCGTCCGATAACACGTGGTACAGCGAGAACCGGCTCATTAAGCGATTCTTCAGGTCTTCCAGTTCTTCGGCAAACATGATCGCGTCTACGCTGCGATTGCCGTAGATCAGCGTGAAACGGCTAGTCGGCTCGGTTTCCAGAGTCGTCTTGATGATCGCGAGCACTAGTGTGATGCCCGAACAGCCCGAGAACGCCACGTAATGCTTCACGTAATCGGCGTTCAGGTGCGTAAAGAAGCGGCCATCGGGCGTCATCACTTCAATTTCGTGGCCGGGCTTCAGCGTATCGAAGGCGAAGTTCGAGAAGCGGCCGCCCCGCACACGCTTGATGCCGATACGCAATTCGCCGTCGCGGTCGTAATCGGTCACGCCGACGCAAATGGAATGCAAGCGCCGCGTTTCCTCACCGTCGAATGCGTCTTCAACGTAACGAACTGGCCTTGCGTGAAGCGGAATGCGTCGCGCAGGGTCTCGGGGACATCGAAGGAAACCGTGACGGCGTCGGCGATTTCGGGACGGACGTCGCGGATGCGCAGCGAGTGGAATTGCGGAGTCGCCATGGTCGTTTCCAGTACGGTTTGAAATAGTCGAACGGCTCGCGGCAATCCATGCAGCGATACAGCGCCCTGCACGCCGTCGAGCCGAATTGGGCGAGGCGTTCGGTATGCGATGAACCGCAGCGCGGGCAGGCGGGTTTGTCCACGACGCGCGGCACGAAGCGGATCGCCCGCTCAAGCGCCACGTGTTCGTTTGAACCGCAATTGCCCCATGGGCGGTGCGCGATGCCTTATTGCCTGAGCTTGTCGCCGGGCCGTTCGGTCATCCAGTCGGTGGTCCACGCGGGCGCCAGGACAGTCTTGATTCGATGATTCGCAAAGCCCGCTTCGTTCGACGCAGCGCCGATGTCTTCCGCAATCTGGTCATCGCCGGGCAGCCGGAATACGTGGGCGTGATAACGATTTCCAGCGTGTCGGCGGCGGCACGGCGGACGTCGCGGAAAATGCCCAGCTCACGGATGGATACCACCGGAATTTCTGGGTCCGGCACGGCGTCCAGCACTTCCCATACGCGATCAAGCGAAGCTTCGGCGGTGGTCATCATTGAGTTCACCAACTGGCGCCCGGATGCTGCCGCGCGAGACTCTGTAATTCCGCGAGCAGGAAACCCATGTGCTCGGAATGCTCGCCAAGCTTGCCCGTAGTCGCATGTTTGGCATCGGCGGGTTTTTGCAGTGTAGCTTGCGCAAGTGTCGCGTCCACGTCTTCGCCCACGCGGTTTTCAGATCGGCGGTGAGCGGACCGATACCCGCATCGGCGATGCTCGTTGCCACGTCATCGGTACTGAAAAACTCTCGCGTGTGCGGCATCGGGTAATCCACCGCTGCTTGCGCACGGCGATGCGATTCCTCGGTGCCATCGCCGAAACGCAGCAGCCAGTCGCTCGCGTGATTCAGGTGATACCGCGTTTCCTTGATCGACTTCGATGCGATTGCAGCGAGCTGCGCGTCTGTGGATTGCATGAGTGCCGTCCACAGATGCGCCACCAGTGCTTAAAGGATGTTGCGCACGACCATCACCGCGTAGTCGCGATCCGAACGTGCCGTGCCCGATAAAGGGACCTGCGTGCGGCAGCTCAGTCAGCGTGTAATTGCAGAAATCGCGTTCGTTGCGGAAATACGCGTAGTCGTCTTCGGTTTTCTTCGTGCGGTAAAGCTCGGCGGCGTCATGGGCTTGACCCTTCGATCACATGTGGTTGATTTCGTCGGGCAGCACAAAGAACGTCGGGTGACGATAAATCTTGTCGCCGGCGGGATCGGAGACCGTAATCGCCGCCGACGGCACCACCTAAATGCTTACCCCTTCCTGGCGCCGCGTGTAGACATCGCGCGCCATGCTAAGCGCTGCGGGTGCGTCGGGCGCGTGCATTCAGCTCGGGGTCGGGCAGCGTGACGCCGAGGATCCGGGCCTGCTCGGCGGTAGCATCGACGAATTTCTGCCGCAAATCATCATTCGATATCCGCTTGATGCCACATTTGAGAACAACACCGGCCACCACCAGCTGGTCCACCAGCCTGCTGGACCATTTCCTTCTGAGCTTCCGTGCCCTTCATCATGGAGAGCAGCGCGTCGAAACCTTGCCGTTGATGGAACGACTTTTCCTTACTATATGTGGATCATGGCGCGCGCATAGGGGCCATACGTGCAGCGGCAGAGCGCGGGATCTGGTTCATGATCGCCGCCCCGTCCACCAGCCAGCCGATCACGCCGACATCCGCCCAGGTCGGCGTCGGGTAATTGAAAATGCTCGAATACTTGGCTTTACCGGCGTGTAGGGCGTCGATGAGTTGATCACGCGACAAGCCCATGGTTTCCGCCGAGCTATGCGACCGCCTTCGTCCTGCACTTTCGCGAGCAGGATCGCCTTGCGTTTCAGGCTTGGCGCGCGCGCGAAACCCAGTTGCCCTCGGGCAACGCCCACAATTCCCGAATGCGCATGCTGCGAGATCTGGCAGATCAGCATCTTGCGATACGCCCCGGGCATCCAGTCCTGCGGTTCGATCTTGCCGTCGGCGACCATCACGGCGTCAAAACGACTGAGTTCCGGCGATGTCGACTCCGGATCAATGGACTGCACGTTGCCGGGGATATCGAGGGATTGCGGTACATGAGACGATCACTCTAGGAAGTCACTACGCCGCAATTATAAGCCGACCGTCCGGTCGGTTAATAATTATTTTTTTGAGATGGGACCGGGAGGGGCGCGATTTTTCCGGTGTGTGATACGGGGGCAGAGCACTAGATCAACGCAAGTGAACGGTTGCGTGCCCGTTTTCGAACTTTCCCTTACCCGACGCTCGCCTCGAACACCCGCTTGTAATTCCCCCCAAGGATCTTCCCGGTCTCTTCGTTCGAGAACCCCGCTGCAAGGAGCTGGTTCGCGAAATCGGGCAGCTGGCCGTAGTAGGTGAAAACTGGCGGAGAAATAAAGCCCAGCATGTCCGTGCCCACGCCGACATGGTTGACGCCAACGAGATCGGCCATCCGCTTGACGCCTTAGACCATCCCCTGCAGATCCCGGAATGTTCCCGAGCTTGGCCAGACGCCAATCACGCCACCCGTATCGGCGACGTTACGGGCGTGATCGGGGCTGATCAGCCGGCTCCGGGCGCCGGGATGCGCCGATAGCGCCGTGTGTGACAACACCAACGGTTTCGACGATACCGACGCCGCTCGTTTAACGAGATCGAACATGCCATGCGCAACACCGACAACGATCCCAAGGGCATTGCACCGTCGACCACCTGCGTGCCGAAATCCGTCAAACCGCCATGCTGGTGGGGTCGGTCTGGATATCGCCGAGTTCGTTAATACGGTAGTATACTAGTTGCAAGTGTCGTAACTGGTGCTGCGTGTACGTCTCATCCACGCGATCCAGTTGGCCCTCCAGGAAATCGCCCCCTATGACGCGATGATCGCGCTCGGCCCGGCGTTCGCATTTGCTTTCAGCGAAGCGCTGCTGGTGATGACATTCAATTGCTCCCGTGCGATCAACGCGTGCACCCGCGCGAACTCGGTTTGCCCGAGTCGTACAGTTCGCCGAGCGCAGGTGGCCGGTACGCCTCGAAGCACTTGCGATCCTCCGACACCCGCGTGACTACGGTATCGGTGATGATCGCCAGCGTGACCACGTTCATGCCGCCGCTGCGCATGGGCGCGGCGAGCGAGGCGAAAGGGCGGTTGGCGCAAATCGCCGGATCGCGGGAGATGGTCACCCGGCCGGCGTGGCTGTGTATGTCCATTGTTAGCGCGCCGGTCGAGCGCCAGCTTTGCGCGATAGCCTGCGCGTCCGGGTTGTCGGTATATCCGGCGAAACGGCCGCGGGCGCAGGCGACCAAACCCAGTGCGGCAGTCGATGCAAGAAAAGCCTGCCGGCTGAATGGCCTGTTTTGACTGGTCACGCTGGCGTCGACAAGTTGATAACGCCAACCCGCCGGATCGTCGATCAGACGGCGCAGTCGTCCTCGAATTGTCACTGGGCTGTCCCGGACTTGAATCAGCGAAGCGCCAATCACTTCGATACTCGACCGTGGATCGGCCGGCGCGCAGCCCGGACAACACGGCGGGTCTTCCGCGAGCAAAAAATAATCGACGCACGGGTCCGGTTCGAGTGGAATCCATCCAGCCTGAGAGTTCGACTACCACGTCATGCAGCGCGTCGACTTGTTCGGAACGGATGCTCGGCCAATCGATTTGCATCGACATTTCCCTGTTGAGCGTTATCGCCAGATTATGCAGCGGGCGATGTGGGGCACTCAGGTTAGTCCCGACATGGGCCGTTCACGGTTCGCCGACGCCCAATGCGACAATGCGGCTTCGCTTCCAATCGTGTTCCCGCATGCCGTCACCGTCCTCCTCAGAAACTCGTCGCGTACGCGTTGCCGTTATCGGCGGCGGCCCTGCTGGCTTGATGGCTGCGGAAGCGCTGGCGGCGGGCGGTGCGGAAGTGGATCTCTACGACGCCATGCCGTCGGTCGGCCGCAAATTCCTGATGGCTGGCAAGGGCAGCATGAATCTCACGCATTCCGAACCCACCGAACCATTCCTCTCGCGTTATGCGGAGCGCCGGCCGCAGATTGAACCGCTGCTGCGCTGTTTCGTGCCACTGCGTTACGCGCGTGGATGCACGGATTGGGCGTGGACACCTTCGTCGGCAGTTCAGGCCGCCTGTTTCCCACCGACATGAAAGCCGCGCCAATGCTGCGTGCCTGGTTACATCGCCTACGCGGCTCGGGCGTTCGGTTCCATATGCGGCATAAGTGGATTGGCTGGGACGACGAAGCTTTGCGGACTCTGCGATTTGCCACCCGGAAGGGGCGCGCGTGGTCGAAGCCGATGCCGTCGTCCTCGCGCTAGGCGGCGCGAGTTGGCCGCGACTTGGCTCGGACGCCGCGTGGATTCCGTACCTGGAAGCGCGCAACGTCGGCGTGTCGCCATTCGCGCCGTCCAACTGCAGTTTCGATATTGACTGGAGCAAGCACTTCAGCAGCCGTTTTGCGGGCGAGCCGCTGAAAGCGGTGGCAGTCGGCTTGCCGCGGGGAGACGGCGACATAGATTGGCGCGCGGGGGAGTGCTTGTTAACGTCGACGGGTATTGAGGCAGCCTGAGGCAGCCTGATTTACGCGATGTCCGCACGCATTCGCGATCGTTTAGCTGCGGGTGATGGCACGTTCTTCCTCGATCTCCGGCCGGCTCTGACGCCGCAGCGTGTTCACGATGAAGTGACGCATCCGCGCGGTGCGCGTTCCATGTCGAGCCATCTGCAAAGCCGCTTGCACCTGACGGGCGCAAAGGCAGGTTTGCTGCGAGAAGTGCTGAGCCGAGAAGATTTCGCCGATACCGCGCGCCTTGCTCAACGTATCAAGGCGTTGCCGCTGACCGTGGTGCGCCCAAGGCATCGCCAAGGCGATCAGCAGTGCGGGCGGTGTGACCTTCGAATCGCTCGATTCGCACTTGATGCTCGACGCGCTGCCCGGCGTTTTCTGCGCGGGAGAGATGCTGGATTGGGAAGCGCCGACGGGCGGTTACCTGCTCACAGCGTGTTTCGCGAGCGGTTTGGTCGCGGGAGAAGCGGCGCTAGCCTATCTAAAGCATGCGTAAAGCTCGCCTGGCTTGGCCGGCCAGCGCCGAAGCAAAACTCAAGCCGGCACAAGCCACCACAACGACGTGACTTCGGTCGAACGCGCGTGATAAGCGTGATAAAAAAGCGGATCGGTTTTATCGGCGGCGCGGGGTTGATGCGGACGAATATCCATGCGACCGTCCGTCTTCAGCCCGGCGCGGTCGCCCCACTCCTGGAATTCCGCCCGGGTTCGCAAGCCAAGATATTTCAGCTATATCGGAAAGAATCGCCAGCCTTCGCCGCCCGGCGTCAGATGTGCGGCGAGGCCGTCGAGAAATCCGCGCAGCATGCGGCTTTCCGGATCGTAGATTGCGTGTTCAATAGCCGAACTGGGCCGGGCCGGCAGCCACGGCGGATTGCAGACGATCAACGGCGTTCGGCCTTCGGGGAACAGATCGGCGTCGAGCACCTTCATTTACTGCTCGTACCCCAATAATTCGATGTTCTCGCGGGCGCAGGCCAGCGCCCGGGGATCGATTTCCGTCGCGATCACGCGCTTCACGCCGCGCTGGGCCAGCAAGGCTGGCGAGCACACCCGTCCCGGTGCCAATATCGAAAGCCAGTTCCTTCGATGGCAGCGGCTAATCCGCCACCAGCTTGATGTACTCGCCGCAAACCGGTGAAAACACGCCGTAGTAGGTGAATCCGCGAGCCGAGCGCCTCGATGTCCACGCCCTTTTTGCGCCACTCGTGCGGGCCAACGAGCCCAAGCACCTCACGCAGCGACACGACCGACTCACCGGCGGCCGCGCCATAAGCTTTTTCACATGCCTCTTTCACAACGGGCGCGTGCCGGCAGCGGAATAGCGTACTCCGCGTCCAGCGGCAACAGCAGCATGCCGAGCATGCGCATCCGCTGCGACTGGGCGAGCAGATGCAAATTGAACGCCTCGGCGGCGGGCGGCGCTGCGTTCCTTTGCTTTCGCCTTGGCGGACTTTTTCGGTCGCGTTTCGATGCGTTGTGCAACGGCCTGCAACAACTGGCGTGCATTCTGAAAATCGCCGCGCCAAAGAATGGCCGTGCCTTCGCAAGCTAGCCGATACCGGAATCGGCGGTCATCTGATCATCGCCGATCACGACACGCTTGGGCGGCACGATTCCGCTTTCCGAGTGCCAGAGCACCGAGCGGTTCTCGCCTTTTTCCTCCCATTGGATCTGGGAGGATGCGGCGCTAGTGCTGGGAGAAGTTTTGGAATGCATGCTGAATAAGTACCGGATAAGTACCGGACAAAGTGAGAACCGCGAGGCAGAATGCCGACATTCTGAGGGATTTTCACAAAATGGTCCAATTTTCGACGACAAAAGGCATCCGATGGATCAGCTTCGGAGTGGGCCCGCGGGATTTCGACCGCCCGGAAAGCATGTCCGTCTGGACATTTACCGTTGGTGGACGCAGGCGCTGATCCGATGGCATCACGATGCATTGTGCGTCCCCTGTCTGCGGGCGATGCCCCGGCGGCGTGCCCGGAAGCCATGCCGCGAGCCCGGGTCAAGCGGTCCATACGTAGCCGTGAATCATCCGCCGAACTGTAAGCGCCTGGTTTGCCCATTCAGGCACAATCGTTTTTTCCTCAAAAAACCCCGTTCCCCGATGAACCTTCGCGCCATTTCCGCCGTTGCCGCCACGACGCTGTTTGCTTTCCGCTGCCATCCGCCAGCGCTCTCGCCGACGACGCTCCGGCCGAACACTGGGTCAGCGCGTGGGGGATAGCGTTACAGGCGATTCCGCAGCGGGCGGATTTGCCGGCGCTGTATCGCGCGCCTGAGATTGGCGGCCGGACGGTTCGGCAGATTGTGTATCCCACCATCGACGGCCGGCATATTCCGGCTGCGCCTCAGCAATGTCTATGGCACTGCGCCGCTGGTGATCGAGAGTGTACAAGTGGCGCGCGCCGTATCCGGCACTGCAGCGGCGACCCATACAGGAACGAGCCGTGCCGTGACGTTCGGCGGCAAGGCGGGCATGACTATCGCGCCGGGCGACCTGCTGGACAGCGACCCGATCGCCTTCGACGTTGCTGCCCGCCAGCCGCTCGCCGTCAGCACTTTTATATGGGAATATGGGAGTGGACCAAAAAATGGCCGGGTAGCATAGGGTGGCGAACCAGACGAACTGCGAACCAGACGAACTATTACCTACGTATCGCCAGGCAACCGTTCCACCGACACCACGCCGCCGCGTTTCGCACCCGCTTTACGCAATTTGTGTGGCTGACAAGCGTTTCCGTCGATACCGCGCCGGCCCGCGCGATTATGACGATTGGGGACTCCATCACCGACGGCATGCGCTCCACGCCGAACGCGAACCGTTGCTGGCCCGACGCATTGTGGCGAGCCGGTTAACGCAAAAGGGCTTCAATGGCACTGCGGTCGTGAATGCGGGAATCAGCGGCAATCGCTTGCTTAGCGGGTCGCCATGCTACGGCGATGCGCTTCTTGAGCCGATTCAACCGCGACGCGCTGCGCCAACCAGGGGTGCGCACGGTGATCCTCCTAATCGGTATAAACGACATCAATTTCCCCGCGATGCCCCCGCGCGCCGGTCTGGATTGCGACGATCCCCATACGCCTGTAACCGCCGATTTGCTGCTGCGCGGATATCAACGACTTATTGCGCAGGCCCACCAGCGTGGTGTCCGGATCTACGGCGCAACCTTGACGCCGGCCTCGCTGCCGCCGGAACGCGAAGCGATCAGGACGGCAGTGAATGACTCAATTCGTTCAAGCCGCGCATTCGATGGCGTGATCAACTTCGACTGGGTGCTCCGGGCCCCGGCTTATCCTGACCGTCTCCAGCGGCGTTATGACAGCGGCGACCATATCCATCCATCCCAGCGACGCGGGTTGTTACGGGGCCATGTCGGAAGCCGCTCCCATCGACGAGATGGGGTTGACGAAGGGCCGTTAAGGGTTTCCCCGAAAATAGTTTGAAGATGTCCTTGCCTTAGTTGATGCCATCGCCTATGGTTTTTCCTCGTTTCGCAACGATGGCCGTCAAAGAAACAGGCGGTCTCCAAAATCGGTAAGTTTGAAAGCAAGCGCTAAAAAACCTGTTGACGAAAAGCGAAACGCAGGACACAATTCCGATCTGTGCTGCACGAGCAGCGACGCGA
>CALNPU010000146.1 GCA_940588625.1 uncultured Caballeronia sp. | reverse complement strand
CCCAACAAATTCTCAACGCCGCAACGCGCAGGAAGCAAAAGGCCCGCACTCCGAAAAACAGGTTATGCAGACCTTCCATACAACTATTCTCAATTAAAACATATATTCCATAACTAAGGAATATATGGAAGGAGACACTTCGATGAATATTCGCTCCGGTTTCGGTGCAAGCGCTTTATCGTGGCCGGTGCAGATCTCGTGTTGCCTCGGCACGAAGGTCAGCAAGCAAGGCATTGTCGGTTCGATGGCCGACTCGAACAATGGCAACAGCGCGACCAAGCAACAATACGCGCCCATGAGCCCGTTTATCTTACGCTCTGGCGCGAAGCACTGAATCAGTGGATCAAACCTTCAAGACGTGAACCGTATGCGGGACGGTCATTCCTGTCGTGGCGCCCATATTCACTTGGGTGCCCTCAGTCATCATCCAGGAGGCAAACAATGAGCAAAGTTCGAAATCTCGGAGTTCATGCATCGCACGCAGTCGCGACGTGCCTGGCTCAAAAGCGTGAGCGCGCTGGCAGCCATGTCGGGCATGGGTTCGCTCGCAGTAGCTCGCTCCGCTCCGCTCAGGCGGTGAGCGCTGCCACTAAAGCGCGTACGGGCGAGCCGCTATTCGCCTACGTCGGCACCTACACGCCGAACGGCCTTGGCATTCATCGCTTCTAGGTGGACCCGAACACTGGCAAGCTTGACGCGCTTGAGCCGCTGCGTTGCATCGAGAATCCGAGCGAGTTGCCTCGTTGTCGACCGGCAACAGCGTTTCCTGTTTGCCGTGAGCGAGGTGAAGAACTATAACGGCACCACGAACGGTTCGGTCAGCGGCTATGCAATCGAACGCGGCACCGGTTCCCTGTATCTGACAACACGGTCAACTCGCAAGGCGCAGGACCGGTCTATCTGAGTTTGAATCCGAACGGCCGCTTCCTGCTGGTCGCGAATTACAACAGCGGAAGCATCGCGGTTTTTCCGGTGGCGAGCGACGGCGTGTTGGGCGAAGCATGTTCCGTGCAACAGCCACAGGCGCCGGCAGGTGCGCAACACGCGGCGGAAGGCGTCCCTGGGAGCTTCGCGGTGAGCGACCACGACGGTTCGCATGCGCACAATATCGTGTCTTCGCCGGACGGTCGATTTGTGACTTCGACTGACCTCGGCGTTGATCGCACCTATATCTCTGGAAGTTCGATGAAACCACTGGCGCGCTGTCGCCGAACGACCCGCCGTTGTCGCCTCTTCTGCAGGCGCGGGGCCGCGGCATGTGGTGTTTCATCCGAGCAGCCGTTACCTGTACGAAGTTACCGAGGAAGCGTCGCCCCTCGTCTGCTAAGTATATGACAGTGCGCGCGGCGTGCTGACGCAGTTGCAATCCGTCTCGACGCTGCATGCCGCCTACCAGGGCACGAGCTTCGGATCCGAACTTTTGCTTTCACGTGACGGCTGTTTTATCTATGTGGCGAACCGTCTTCATAACACGATCATGCAGTTTCGTGTGGGTAAAGATGGGCATCTTACGCGCATTGGCGAGATTCCGACCAGTGGTGATTATCCCCGAGTGATCAAGTTTGATCCGTCGGGCCGGTCCCTATATTCAATGAATCAACGCAGCGATCACATCGCGATCTTTACTGTCGATGCGCCCAGTGGCAAGCTGCGATTTACGGGAACCTACGTGGCGGTCAGCAGCCCATCCGATATCGCTTTTGCGTCTCCGGCCATCACAGGAAAGTGGCACGCAACACGCCGTCCGGACGGGAGCTCTCTAAGCTTAGGCACCTCCGTTATACAAGGCCCGGCGGCGCGCGGGCAACGCGGGTGGAAGGCGCAACCGGACGGCAGGTGCGTGGGCGAGGGTATCTCTCCCTCGATCTTCGACAGCCTGATGCGAGCACCTGGATCCGGTACCGGAGAGGAGTCCCGGAGAACCCGGCTGTACGGATGCGCCGGCGCGTCCAATAACGGACGCGTCGGCCGCTCTCGACAATGCGTCCCAGGTACATGACGCTGACTGTGTCGCAGAACTGGCGTACCACGCCCAGGTCGTGCGATACGAAGACGAACGACAGTCCGCGTTCCTTGCGCAATCTCGCGAGCAGATGAAGGATCTGCGCTTGTACCGATACGTCGAGCGCAGAGACGGGCTCGTCGGCAATGATCAACTCAGGGTCGAGCACCAGCGCGCGAGCAATGCCGATGTGCTGACGTTGACTGCCCGAGAACTCGTGTGGGTAACGGTCGAGTACGTCGACTGGCAGGCCGACGTCGAGCAAAGTCTCGGCGACCTTGTTGGAGATCGCGAGGGCGTTGCCCTGGCCGTGCACACGCAACGGTTCCTCGAGCGTCTAACGCACCGTGCGGCATGGATTGAGCGATGCGTAGGGATCCTGAAACACGATCTGAATGCGTGTTGGCGCAGGGTGCGCATTTGCGCTGCGCTGGCGCGCCGCAGATCGATACCATCGAACACCATGGAACGGAATCGGTTTCGATCAGGCGCAACAAGGTGCGCGCAACCGTCGATTTGCCGCAACCGGATTCCCCGACGAGACCGATCAAGCAGCCTCGTTCCACGGTGAACAACACCTCATTCACGGCTCGCACCACTTGATGCGGCGCGCCGAACCGCCCGCCGCCGCTGGCGAAATGCTTGACCAGATTTTCTACGCACAGGAGTTCACTCATAGCGAGGTTTCCAGGTTCATTCGCAACTGTTCCAGCCGCACCGGACAATGTACCATGTGGCCGGTGGCGCCGCCCGGCACGGGCAGCAGGACTGGATGCTCGCGTGCGCATTGCGGCTGACGGGACGGGTAGTGCGGCGCGAATGCGCACCCGGGCGGCATCGTCGCGAGCGTGGACGCCTGGCCCGGAATGGCCCGGAACTCGTCGGTGTCGAGATCAACCCGCGGCATCGCGCGCAGCAGCGCTTGCGTGTAGGGATGCGTGGGCCGCGCGAACAGCGCATCGACGTCGGCCAGTTCGACCACTTCGCTGGCGTACATGACTGCCACGCGGTCCGCGATTTGCGCGATGACGCGCAGGTTATACGTGATGAACAGGATCAACATGCCATGCGCCGCCTGCAACTGGGCCAGCAGCGCCATCTGCGCTTGTATGGTGACGTCCAGGGCGGTGGTCGGTTCGTCGGCCACCAGCAGTTTGGGTTTGCACGCCAGCGACATCGCGATCATGACGCGTTGGCGCATGCCCTCGAGAACTGGTGCGGGTAATCGTCGAGACGATTACCCGCACCTGGAATGCCGACTTCCCACAACGCTTCCAGTGCCTGCCGGCGTGCATCGGCATAAGAGCTGGCATGGTGCTAGCGGACAGCTTCGACAATCTGGTCGCCGACTGTCATCGTCGGGTTCAACGAGGTCATCGGTTCCTGGAAAATCATGGCGATGTCGTTGCCGCGCACCTGCGACATCTGCGTTTCTGACAACGACGTCGACAGGTCGCGGCCCGCAAGCAATATGTGACCGCCGGCGTGGCGCGAGCCGGCACTTGGCAGCAACTTCAGGATGGATAGCGCGGTAACGCTTTTGCTGTTGCCAGACTCGCCGACGAGCGCCACCGTCTCGTTGCGAGCTACCGATAGCGACACTCCGCGCACAGCGGCATGCCATTGTTTGCGAATGCGGAATTCAGTGCGCAGTTCGCGAATCTCAAGAACGGCGGGATCATCCTGTGTCATCGCTTCTCTCCGCGCAGTTTGGGATCGAGCGCGTCGCGCAAGGCATCGCCCAGCAGGTTCAGGGTCAGTACCGTGAGCAGGAAATGGCCACGCAGGGGAAGACGATCAGCCACCAGGCGCCCAGGATATTGTTGAAGCCTTTTCGTATCATGCTGCCCCAGGTCGCAACCGGTGGCGGCACGCCAAGACCGATGAAGCTGAGCGAGGCTCCGGTGCGGATCGCTGCGGCCATCCACAGCGAGGCCAGCACGATCACGTCCGAGGCCATGTTGGGCAGGATATGCACTTCCATCAGGCGCAGCGGTCCGAAGCCCAAGGCATGGCCCGCCTCTATGAAATCGCGCTGCTTGAGCGCGATCGTCGGCGTGCGCAATCCGCACGAACGGCGCGATTTCGGTGATCGTGATCGCCACGATCAGATTCTCGAGACTGGCGCCGAGCATGGCCGCCACCATCAGGCCGAGCAACAGCGTGGGAAACGAGAGAAGTACATTGACCAGGCCCATCACCAGTTGGTCGAACCAGCCGCCCAGGTAGCCTGCCAGTATGCCGAGCGACGAGCCTATGACCATGGCGATCAGGACCGCGAGAAAACTGACCAGCAGCGATATGCGGAAGCCATAGATCGAGCACATCGCGGCCATAGCTGTCGGTGCCCAGTCAGAAATCAGCCGATGGCGGATCCAGCCGGTAAGCGATGTTTTGCTGAAGCTGATCGTGAGGTGCGAGCCAGGGGGCGAACACTGCCGCCAGCACGATTATCAACAGCAGGGCCACGCTGATCCAGGCGACGCTATTGATTAGGATTACGAATAATATACTATCGGGCTGGGTGGTGGGCGTTGTGGGCGGGGACGGGGGCGCGAGCGTGCTCATTTATATTTCACTCGAGGGTCGACCCACCCGTAGGCAAGGTCGGTCAACAGGTTCACGATGATCGCGCAGGCGGCGAACACGATCATCAGCCCTTGCAGCAGGGTATAGTCGCGCGCGTTCAAGGCACCCAGGATCAACTTGCCCAGGCCGGGCCGGTTGAAGACAATTTCGGTCAGGACCGAGTTGCCGATCAGCGTGCCGAAATACAGGCCGACCACCGTGAGGATGGGAATCAGCGTATTGGCGCAACCCGTGGCGCAAGATCAGCTGGCTCGGGCGCAGCCCTTTGGCGCGCGCCGTGTAGATATAGTCTTCGCTGAGCACGTTCAGCATTGACGAACGGGCGACCCGGGTGACATAGGCTGTCATGATCGAACCCAGGTTGAAGGCCGGCAGCACCAGGCCACGCCATTGGCTCCACGGGTTACCCGAAGTCGTGCTGCCGATCATCGGGAACCAGTTCAGCTTGATCGCTGATCGCGAACGCCTGACCAGACAAGCACGATGCGAATATCGCGTACGCAGGGGAATAGATAGGTTACCGCCCGGGCGCCTTTGGAGAGAACACCCATTCGTACAGCCGAGCTTTCGGCGCCCAGGTCGGGGATTCCCTGCAAGCTGCCCGATGACGAACGTGCCCTGATCCGACTGCTTGAAAGAGCGCGCGCGCCCCATGACCGATACCACCGGTTCAATCATGGGGGCGAGCCGTTCCGAGACGATCAGCATGGAAGCCTTCGTATCAAGTGGAATGTCATCGCCCACCATCGCCGCGATGCGTCCGGACCAGGCGCCTGCCGCATTGACCACGAACGGCACGACGAGGGGGCTGGTTTGGCCGCTGTCATGCGCCTGGTTGCCGCCCCGTTCGCCATTGGTGACTGCGGAACTCTCCATCTCGATGGACCAATCCTGGCCATGCCGCGTGATGCCCCGCACGCCGCATCCTTCGCGGATCACAACGCCGGCAACCTGCGTGCTGCGCCGGAAGGCTGCGAGGGTACGGTGCGGATCCGCCGCGCCATCGCGCGGTGCAATCGATGTGCCGATGCAATGCGCGCTGATCGCCGGGACTCGCCTGCGCAGCTCGCGGGCATCGATGATTACTTCGTGCATAACCCAGGCCCTTCAACTTGGAAACGCGCTCTTCGAGTTTTGACAAGCTACCGGGATGTTCTGCGACGCAGATCTGGCCATGTGCGTGGAAGCCGCAGTCATCGTCGACCAGTGAAGCTATGTTGTGCCACATCTCCATCGATTCGAGCGCCAAGTCCAGTTCGCCCAGATCGCGGTTCAGCGTGCGCACGCCCTGGACGCATGCCTGCCGACCCACGCCCGTTCGAGCATGATGACGCGTTTGCCCGCGCGGCCGAGGTGCAGGACCGCCGACAGGCCGTGCAGGCCGCCGCAGATCACGGCGACATCGAAGACGGCGCTGGTCATGGTGTGTCACCCTCCACTGTCCAGGGACGCCAACTCGCCCAGGGTCAATGGCTTGAGCGGGGGCTGGATGCGGTAGAACCCGATTTCCTCGACCGGCTTCCCGCACGCGTAAGCCTTGATCTGATTCGGGCCCGGCTGGCCGATTTTCGCGGCCGTGCGGATCTGGCCGGCGGTCAATTCCTCGCAACGGCACACCACCGTATCGTCCGCCGGCGGAACAGTTCCGCGCGAGGCGGGTACATGGCGTCGAGCATCGGGCGAATCGCCAGTTCCGTTGCCAGTCGCCGGCGCATGGGCTCGGCGAGGTGCCGCGCCGCATCGTCCTGCAACTTGCCGGTGCGCATTGCGATACCCAGCGCGGCCAGCTCGCCGCGGGTGCAGGCGGCACGCGCGCCACCAATGCCCGCGCCATCGCCAGCCAGGAAAAGCCCGGGCTTGCTCGTCTGGCCCCACGCGTCGAGCGGCGTTCCAGACGTGCTCGCAACCGAGGGCCTGGGTCATATGGATCGGCGGAACCATGCCTTTGTGTATCAATCAGCAGGAGGTCGGTCGCGACGCGTTGCGACTGTCCCCGTCGGCGGTTTGATAAACGAGATGCTCCATGCGCTGGCCGCCTTCTGCGCGCAGTTGCGTAACGCCGCGGATGATCGGAAAGCCTGCGCGTCGCAACTCGCGTGCCCAGCTCAGGCCTTTGAGTATGTCTTTCCAGGCGTGGCGTGCGCTCACCGCATGCGGCAGCGCGTGCCGCCAACCATCAGCGGGCGCGGTGTCCAGCCAACCGGCGATGCTGCCGCCGGCACGCAGCAATTGCACCATGTAAAGCAGGACGAGGGGCCTGCTGCCCGCGATCCATGCCGGGTTTTTTGGGATCTCGCGCGCGGTCTTCAGGAGGATCTGAGCCGCGCCCACCGTCAGCACGCCGGGCAAGGTCCAACCGGGAAACGGAGCGGGGCTTTCCGGCTTTCCTGAGCGCCCGTGACCAGCAGCACATTGGCGGTTTGCACGCATTCCGCCTTTGCCCGCGGCTCATGAAGACCTGCCAGCCGGGCTCGATCTGCCACACCTGGATGCCGGGCTCGTAGACGGCGCCGCTTGCCCGGAACGCTTGCGTGAGCGGCAGGCCGGCGGCATATTCCTCGCCCAGTAATTTGCTGGTACGGGTACCGACTCGGGTTTCAACCGCGCGCCAGATCTGGCCGCCAGGTGCGGGCTGATCGTCCACCACCAGCACGCTCAAGCCCAGGCCACGGGCCCGCAACGCCGCACTCATGCCCGCAGGGCCAGCAACGATGATCAGTAAGTCGACCGCGCGGCTCATGGTGAAACTCCGTCTGGCATGGCATGCCGCCGTGAGGTCCGACATCGCCGACATTGCTGACAACAACGTCTTCCGATAGCGCCATCGTGAGCGCGCGCCGGCCATGCTGGCGTTCCACACGCATACCCTCGCGCACCTGCACGAGACAAGTCTGCGTGGATGCTACGCAATCAACGCCGAAGCACACGCCCATCATGCAATACGGTGTGCGCGGGCTGCCGCTCACTGGGGTGGTGCGCGAGAACGGCGGATCCAGCCGCAGCAGGACCGCAGCAATGCTGTCGCCCGGTTCGGCGCTCACCGTCTGTCCGTTGATCGTCAAGGTCACAGCGGGGACTGTAGCCTTGGGGTGATGCAGTTTGCGAAACATCGAAGCGTCCATGGTGAAAAACCTGCAGTTCGGCCGGAATAAGTGCTCGCGCGAATGCGGCCGCAAGCGGCCCCGCATGAACGCGGCGAGCGTAATGCTGGAGTGGTAAAGGGTGATCCATGCACCGGGCTGGTCGATGGAACCCGCATAAACCGCCGGGTAGCCGTCCGGCGTCATAACGCGCAGGCACGACCACCAGCCCCAACGTGAGCAAGATACGTGAGGCTTGACGGCTGCGGGCCGCGGCAGCGGTCGGCTCAGGTCGAAGCCGACTTCCTCCTGGGTGACGCCGACGACCATTACCGTGCCTTCGGCGGTCTGCCGAATACCGCTGGCCGGTAATGGGAGAATTGGCGCCAGGCGCTCGGTGACCAGGAGCTGCCCGCGTTGCGCTCGCAGCGGCACGTCCAGTCCGACCATGCGGCCCAGCGCCGGCGAGCCCAGTCCGGCGGCAACAACCACCTGAGTTGCCTCGTAGCGCCGCGCTCCGATCTATACCTATACCTCGAAGTCGCCGCCGGTGCGCTGCGCGAAACCGCGCTGTTGGTGCGCAGGTGTCCGCCGCGCAATTGAAGGCCGCGCTGCAGCGCGGCCAGCAGGCGAAGCGGGTTGACGTGACCATCGATGGACCCGTAACTCGCGCCGCTGACTTCGGGCCCGAACCGGACATTGGGCAGCAGACGCTGCAAGGCGACGCGATCCAGCATTTCCGTGCAGCGTTCTTGCCCCGGCAACTCCTCCGCCCAGCGCGCCAGCTTCTCGGCACGTTGATCCCATTGCGCCTGGCCAAGACAGAAATGCAGGCCGCCGGCGGCGCGGTAGTCCAGCTCGATGCCAGTTTCGGCGGTCAACTCACGAGCGAAGGCCGGCCACAATGCGACGCTCTGGCGTGACAGCTGCTGGTAGGCCGGCTCGCCCAAGCCCTTGCCTTGTACCCACACCAATCCGAAGTTCGCCTTCGCTGCGCGCAAGTCGCCGTCCAGCGCCAACACGCACAGGCCGCGGCTGGCCAAACCGTAGGCGATCACGATACCGACCACGCCGGCGCCCGCGATAATCACGTTGTAGCTTTGCTTCGCCAATTTCTGATCCGTACTTCTATCTAGAGACACGCAGCTCGCAGTTCGTGGCCGACTGGTTGATCATGCGGCAGATCGATGTCGGCCTGGTCAGTAGCCGGTGGACAATCCGTACATCGATAGCGAGTCGCTCATGGAACATTCCCTGATCTGCGCGTTATCGCCCGCACATCCGTTGTGCAAGAAAAAAATCACTCGTCCGCAGGGCCTCGACGACGCTCCGTTCATCACCTTCTCGGCCAAGAGCCAGACCCGCCAGATGGTCGAAGCGATGTTCCAGCGCCATGCAGTGCGACTGAACGGTGCTCGAAACCGGCACCGCGCCGACCGTTTGCGAATTCATTGCCGCGGGCCTTGGTGTGTCGTTGATTCATCCGCTGTTCGCCGACGGCTCACAGGATCGGATAGCGCTGCGCCGCTTCAAGCCGGACATGGCCTTCGATTTCCGGCTCTGCCGGATGCCGGCATCGCGCAATGCCGGCCTCGTCGATACGTTTTATTGAAGGCGCGCGTTTCGTGGCCGCACAGGTCTCGGCCGAATTGCTCAGTGACCAGTAAGCGATGTCGTCTCGGTGATAGGCGGCGCGAGGTTCAGTGAACCCTTCAGGTCGTACCCGTATACGACCTTGTTGCTGTGAACCCAGACTTGCAACAAACCGAACAACGGCACCGAACAGACGTCATCGTGAATCTTCTGCTGCGCGCTTTTCCACAAAGCCAGTTGCTTTTGCGGGTCTGGCTCCACGCGTGCCGCACGGATGTCGGCGTCCGTGATCGAGCAGTGCGAGAAGTTCGACATCGCTGTCGGAAAATTCACCGCCGCGGCTGAATCGTAGAATTCTCTTAGGTAGGCATCGGCGGTAGGAAAGCGTGCCGCGCCGTAGAACACCAGCGCGTTCAAGTCCTTGCGGCTTTGCGCTTGATAGGTCGAGTGATCGACCATCTCCATGGTCAGTTTGATCCAGGCCTTGGCCAGCTGCGACTGGACGATTTCCATGATCGGTTCCTGCTCCGAGATATTCGACACGACCGACTTGATGGTGATGCCATTCGGGAAACCGGCTTCGGCCAGCAGCTTGCGGGCATCCGCGACGTTGTATGGATAACCGCCGCTCGAACAGTCCTCGCCCAGGTAGCCCGGAGGGACCGCCGAGCAGCCCTTGGTGGCTAAATCCGCGCCGACGTAATGCATGATCTCGTCGACGTTGATCGACTCGGCCAGCGCCTGCCGGACCTTGACGTTATCGAGTTGACCCTGAAATTGGTTGGCGGCGAGCGGTCTAATCGCTAGGCTCACACGCGAGCGGCCGGGTTCAGCAGCAGA
>CALNPU010000145.1 GCA_940588625.1 uncultured Caballeronia sp. | reverse complement strand
GGGCTCTCCTTCCGACGCGCGCAGCGTCAAGATCTTCCCCGCAACTGGCCGATGCCGCGTTCATGGCATCACGTCGAGGATGTCGTCCATCGTCGTGATGAGCTTGTGGATTTCGTCGTGATCGAGCGGCGTGATGAAGGTCTTGTGCAGCAGATCGATGGTTTCGTGCGTGAGCTTGTCCGCACGTTTTTCGTTGGTCTGGACGTTCTTCTTATGGACCTCCATCTGGTCCATGTTGTCGATCAGCAGTTCGAGTTCGTGACTTGCGTCAATGATGCACTTTGCGTGCGCATTGAAGATTTCGAAAAATTTGCTATCGGTAGGCAGTGGGCATGAAGCGACCGAACATGAAAATCCCGGAAAGTAGCTCAAAGTGGCACCGACATAAAAATGACATAAAAACTGCCGCATTGTACCTTCGCGAGCCCCCCGCCGCACCCAGACCGGGGTCAAATCGAACGCGAACAGAGGATAAGTTCCCTAGTCCCCGTAGAAATTCTGCGCACCGGCAAAATTCTCGAACTTCGTATATTGACCTTGGAACGTGAGTCGAACAGGGCCGATTGGACCGTTACGCTGCTTACCGATAATGATCTCGGCCGTGCCCTTGTCCGAGCTGTCGGGGTTGTAAACCTCGTCGCGATAAATGAAAAGAATCACGTCCGCATCCTGTTCGATAGCGCCGGATTCGCGCAGGTCGGACATGATCGGGCGTTTGTTCGGACGCTGCTCCAGTCCTCGATTCAGCTGCGAGAGCGCGACCACAGGGACATCCAGTTCCTTAGCGAGACTTTTGAGCGAACGCGAGATTTCGGAAATTTCCGTCGCGCGGTTTTCGCCGCCCGAACCGGAACCGGACATGAGCTGCAAATAGTCCACGATGATCAGGCCCAGCTTGCCGCATTGCCGCGCCAGACGGCGCGAGCGCGAACGCAGTTCCATTGGGTTCAGACAACCCGTTTCATCGATAAAGATCTGCGCCTCGCTCATTTTCTGCACTGCGTGCGTGAGCTTCGGCCAGTCTTCATCCGTGAGGCGACCAGTACGCATCCTGTGCTGATCGAGACGGCCCACCGAACCCAGCATACGCATGGTGAGCTGCGTACCCGGCATTTCCATGGAAAACACCGCCACTGGAAGGCCATATTCCACGGCCACGTATTCGCCTATATTCATCGAGAACGCGGTTTTACCCATCGACGGCCGGCCCGCCACAATGATCAGTTCACCACCGTGCATGCCCGAGGTCATACGGTCCAGATCGACGAAACCCGTTGGCGTACCGGTCACATCGCTCGGATTCGCGGTGTGATACAGCGTGTCGATCCGCTCGACCACTTGCGTGAGCAACGGTCCGATCCCGAGAAAACCCTGCGTGCCGCGCGCGCCGCTTTCCGCGATCAAGAACACCTTCGCCTCGGCCTCGTCCAGCAACTGACGCACTTCCTTGCCTTGCGGATTAAACGCGTCGGCGGAAATTTCATCGGCAACCGAAACCAAGAGACGCAACATCGCCCGATCCCGCACGATTTCCGCATAACGGCGAATGTTCGCGGCGCTCGGCGTGTTTTGCGCGAGCGCGTTCAGGTACGCCAGGCCGCCCACTTCCTCGGCCTTGCCGGTGTTCGTCAACGCCTCGTAGACGGTGATCACGTCGGCCGGACGCGTGGTGGCGATCAGCTTGCCGATCACCTCATAAATGATCCGATGATCGTAGCGGTAGAAATCGCTGTGCGACATCACGTCCGCAATACGGTCCCATGCGGCGTTATCCAGCAGCAAGCCGCCAATGACGGACTGCTCGGCTTCGATGGAATGCGGCGGGACCTTCAGCGCATCCAGTTGGGGATCTTTTGACGGTGCGTTCATGGGGAGGAATTATCGGCGAAATGACGGGCGGCGGCGAGGTCGGAAAAACAAAAAGGCGAGAACCGCGAGCGGTTCCCGCCTTTCTTTTACTACGGCTTTACTTTTGCATCGTCAGCAGGGCTAAGCCCGGCGGACGATGCGAACGAAACACTAAGACTTAAGCGTGTTCGCCGAGCACCGACACCGTCACGTCGACAACCACGTCGGTGTGCAGTGCAACCTGGATGGCATGGTCGCCAACCAGCTTCAACGGGCCGTCGGCCAGACGCACTTGCGACTTTTCGACTTCAACCAGACTTTGCTTCTTCAGCGCTTCTGCGATGTCCGCGTTCGTCACCGAACCGAACAGACGGCCATCAACGCCAGCCTTTTGCGAGATCTGAACGGTCGCGCCGCTCAGCTTTTCGCCCAGAGCCGTTGCAATTGCCAGCTTTTCAGCGGCAACCTTTTCCAGGTCGGCACGGCGGACTTCGAATTCGGCGATTGCGTCCTTCGTTGCACGGCGAGCCTTCTTGCCCGGGATCAGGAAGTTACGTGCGTAACCGTCCTTGACACGAACGATGTCGCCCAGGTTACCCAGGTTGACGACTTTTTCTAAAAGAATGATTTGCATGTGGCTTTTTCCTTATTGCGTCATCTGATTAGGCCTTGTGCAGGTCGGTGTACGGCAGCAGCGCGAGAAAACGAGCACGCTTGATAGCCGTATCAAGCTGACGTTGGTAGTGAGCCTTCGTTCCTGTCAGACGAGCCGGCGTGATCTTGCCGTTCTCAGCAACGAAGTCCTTCAGCGTTTCCGTGTCCTTGTAGTCGATGTACTCGATATTAGCCGCGGTGAAACGGCAGAACTTCTTGCGCTTGAAGAGCGAGTTTTGTTGCTGACGACGTTTGTCGAATTTCTTACCAGTCGGGCGGGGCATGTTCAGTCCTTTCCAATATCCTGCAATTCTGTGATGTGAAACACCAGGGTTCGCGCGTTGCGACTGTTCTTGGCCATGAAGCCCGTGAAGAGCGTTTCTACGCCCATCGTGAGGCCTTCTAGCTTGCCGCTCGCAGCACCGGCCGCAACCGCTGGGAGTGTCAATTCGATCTGGCGGGGAATGCCCGCTTCGACGACTTCCGTACGGTGATGCAACGTGCAACTTGCTATGGGGACGCCGGCGGGGGTGTACCGCACCGGTTCGCGTTCCACTATGCTTGCTGTCAGTTGCAGCCGGTTCACTTGGTTCACTTGCCTGGTGGCTTGACGACTTTCAGAGTCGCCCTAGCTAAAATTAGCTTGCCTGCGCTTCAGTCGACGGCTGGCTGGCCGCCTTCTTGGCTTCTTCGCGGTGCACTTCCTTCATCATCGGCGACGGGCCGGTTTCGGCCTTCTTCATCTTGACAATGAGGTGACGCAGCACGGCGTCGTTGAACTTGAACGCGTGTTCCAGTTCTTCGAGCTTTTCCTGGCTGCATTCAATGTTCATGCACACGTAGTGAGCCTTCGCGAGTTTCTCGATCATGTAAGCCAGCTGACGGCGGCCCCAGTCTTCGATGCGATGGACCGAACCACCGTGAGTCGTGATCGTGGTCTTGTACCGTTCGATCATGGCGGGCACTTGCTCGCTTTGATCCGGATGCACGATAAATACGATTTCGTAATGACGCATTGTTACTCCTTGAGGATATAAAGCCACCCGGGCCACCCGGGCGTCGGACCGATGCGACAAGAGAGAAACCTGAAACTATATCGGGATACGGCCGGCCACACAACTGATTTACGCATTTCGCATATTACTTCGCTGCGTTTTCAATGGCTTAGCGCCTATGCGGGCCAGCGACCGCGAGAGTCACCTTTCGCGGCTCCAGTAATCCGGCTGCGCGTAGATTTTCTTCAAATAATCAATGTAGTAGCACACTTTCGCGGGCACGTAGCGCTGCTGCGGATAGACCACGAGGATGTCGTAGTCGGGCAGCGTGAACTCGTTCAGGACGGTTTCCAGTTCGCCATTTGCCAATTGCCGCTGGATTTCCCAGGTCGAGCGCTCGCCAAGTCCATGGCCCTCCGACACCTACCGGTGCAGCAGTTCGCCGTCGTTGCAATCCAGGTTACCCGAGACACGCACAGTAACGAGTTTGCCGTTACGACGGAAATACCAGCCGCGGTTCTGCCCGCCCTGCAAATTGAACGCGAGGCAGTTGTGGCGCGGCAGCTCATCTAGTGACTTCGGCTTGCCGTGCTTCTTGAAATACGCCGGCATGCCGACCACCCGGCGGTTATCGGCGAGTTCATCTTCTGCCTGGTTTCAGTCAGCGAGCAGTCCACGGCAGCGTTCGAGGAACGCCGCGCCCTCCTCGCTTACCACTAGACACTAGACGGCGCGTCGACCGGTACATCGGCTTGACGCCCAGACGCTTCTCCAGCGCATCAATACGCCGCCCCAAATTCCCGGCGCCCCCCTCCTCCAGCGCCGCCGCAGCCAGACTGCCGGCCTCGGCGACCTTCACGAACGTCTCAATCTGCCTGAAGCGGTCCATTTGCCTGCCTCCATTGCTCATCCGTTCCATATTTTTTGTATCGGATCAAACGACTCCGGCATACGCATAAAGTCCCCTCAATGACATTGCGCAACGGCGCAGCAATGCAGCAAGAACACAATGGAAGGAGACACTCATAACAAAAATGCGAGCAGTCGACGCAGCCGTTCTCCGTTCTCGTACTGGAAAAAGAAGGGATCGAAATGGCGTTCAGCGTTTCGGGCGCGGCGATCAACCCGTTCTACTCCGCCCTGCAACGGGCCGGCAGCATCGGCCACGTGCTGGCACGCCACGTGGAAGGCGCGGCATATGGCCGAAGGCTATACGCGAGCGGCACCGGGCAATATCAGTGTGTGTATCGGCACGTCGGGACCGGCGGGAACGGACGTGATCACCGGCTTGTATTCTGCCCAGGCTGACTCCATCCCTATTATTCTTGCTATCACCGGTCAGGCGCCGCGTGCGCGTCTCTATAAGTCTCTATAAAGAAGAAGACTTCCAGGCCGATATTGAATCGATCGCCAAGCCCGTCACCAAGTGGGCCGTGACCGTCCGCGAACCGGCGCTCGGGCCGCGCGTGTTCCAGCAGGCATTCCACCTGATGCGCTCGGGTCGTCCGGGTCCGGTGCTGGTCGACCTGCCGATCGACGTGCAACTCGCGGAAATCGAGTTCGATATCGACACGTATGAACCGCTGCCCGTCTATAAACCGAAAGCGACGCGCGCTCAGATCGAAAAAGCGCTGGCGATGCTGACGGCATTGGAGCGCCCGTTGATCGTGTCGGGTGGCGGCATGTTGAATGCAGCGGCCGAGGATCTGCTGGTTGAATTCGCTGAAATCATGAACGTGCCAGTGATCCCCACACTGATGAGCTGGGGCGCAATCCCTGACGATCATCCGCTGATGGCCGGCATGTGCGGTTTGCAAACGGCGCACAGGTACGGCAACGCCAGCATGCTCGCGTTAGACTTCGTGCTGGGGGGGATATCGGTAATCGTTGGGCAAACCGTCACACGGGCAGTGTCGAGGTTTATACGAAGGGCCGTACATTCATGCACGTCGATATTGAACCAACGCAGATCGGCCGCGTGTTCGAACCGGATCTGGGCATTGTCTCCAACGCTAAATTCGCGCTCGAATTGTTCGCCGAAGTGGCGCGTGAGTGGAAGGCCGCGGACAAGCTGAAGAATCGTGGAACGTGGGTCGGCGAGTGCCAGGAACGCAAACGCACGATGCATCGCAAGACGCACTTCGACAACGTGCCAATGAAACCGCAGCGCGTCTACGAAGAGATGAACAAGGTCTTCGGCTGCGATACCTGCTACGTCTCGACGATTGGCCTTTCGCAGATTGCCGGTGCGCATTTCCTGCATGTGTACAAGGCGCGCAACTGGATCAACTGCGGTCAGGCCAGCCAGCTCGGCTGGACCATTCCGGCAGCGCTCGGTGTGCGTGCCGCGACCCGCAACGGCCGATCATCGCGTTGTCCGGCGACTACGATTTCCAGTTCATAATCGAAGAGCTTGCCGTTGGCGCGCAATTCCAGCTGCCGTACATCCATGTGGTCGTGAATAACTCGTACCTCGGCCTGATCCGTCAGGCATAGCGTGGCTTCGACATGGACTATTGCGTCCAGCTCGCCTTCGAGAACATCAATGCACCCGATCGAACGGTTATGGCGTCGATCACGTCGCAGTGGCCGAAGAACTCGGCTGCAAGGCAGTGCGCGTCTTCAACCCGGAAGACCTCGCACCCGCCCTGCGCAAGGCCCAGGGCATGCTCGCGGAATTCGGCGTGCCGATCATCGTGGAAGTGATCCTGGAGCGCGTGACGAACATCGCGATGGGCACGGAGATTGATGCAATCAACGAATTCGAGCCGCTCACCGAAAGCCAGCAGGACGCGCCCACGACCATCGCACATAACGCCTGAGAGAGAACAAAACCATGCCGAAATTTGCTGCAACCCTGACCATGCTGTTCAACGAGGTGCCGTTCCTCGACCGCTTCGCAGCAGCGGAAGCCGGCTTCGTAGCGGTTGAATTTCTGTTCCCGTATCCGTACCCGGCAGCAGACCTGCGTCAGCGTCTCGATGCCAACAATCGCGAGCTCGTGCTGCACAACCTGCCTGCCGGGAATTGGGAAGCAGGTGATCGGGCATCGCGTGCCTGCCCGATCACCGAGAAGAATTCCGTGAAGGTGTGACGCGGGCAATCAAGTACGCAAAGGCGTTGAACGTGCCGCAACTCAATTGCCTCGTTGGGATTCCGCCGGCATCGGTGAGCCGTGAGGAAGCGCGGGCGACCATTGTCGAGAACTTGAAGTTTGCGGCCGCCGCGTTGAAGAAAGAAGGCATCAAGCTGCTGGTCGAGCCGTGCAATCACTTCGATATCCCCGGCTTCGCGTTGAACCGGTCGCAGGAAGAGCTGGACGTGATTCGCGACGTGGGCTCGGACAACCTGTTCCTGCAATACGACATCTATCACATGCAGCGCATGGAAGGCAAACTGGCTGCCACGATCAAGCGCAACCTGCCGTCGATTGCGCACATACGACTGGCGGATAACCCCGGTCGCAACGAACCGGGCACGGGCGAGATCAACTATCCGTTCCTGTTCTCGTTGCTCGATTCGCTGGGCTACGACGGCTGGATCGGTTGCGAGTACAAACCGCGCGGCACGACTGGAGCCGGCCTTGGCTGGCTGCAGGAAATCGCCGGCTGGAAAACTGGCGAACAGTGGCATAACTGGAGGAGACACACGCAATGGCAACAATCAGATTTATCGGCCTGGGCATCATGGGCGCGCACATGGCGCGCAATTTGAAGAAAGCAGGCCATTCGCTGGTGCTGAACAGCGCGTATCCCGTGCCGGACGACCTGCGCTCGCTGGGTAAATAAAGTGGTTGCCAGCTCGACCGACGTCGCTCGGGCAAGCGAAATCGTCGTCATCATGGTGCCGGACACGCCCGATGTCGCTAACGTCCTTTTCGCCGAGGACGGTGTTGCGCAAGGTCTGGAAAAAGGCCAGCTTGTTATCGATATGAGCTTGATCTCGCTGATCGAGACGCAAGCGTTCGCGAAGAAAATCAACGTGCTCGGCTGCGATTATCTCGATGCGCCGGTGTCGGGCGGCCAAGTCGGTGCGCGTGAAGCGTCGCTGACGATCATGGTCGGTGGGCCGGAAGCGACGTTCGAACGCACAAAGCCGCTCTTCGATGTCATGGGCAAGAACGTGACGCTCATCGGCGACAACGGCGCCGGCCAGACGTGCAAGGTCGCGAACCAGATCATCGTCGCGTTGAATATTGAAGCGGTGGCCGAGGCGTTGCTGTTTGTGTCCAAATCCGGCGCAAACCCTGAACGCATGAGGCGTGCGTTGATGGGTGGATTTGCGGTATCGGGGATATTGGAAGTTCACGGCGAACGCATGACGAAGCGCACGTTCAATCCCGGCTTTCGGATCGAATTGCATCAGAAGGACCTGAACCTCGCTCTGGAAAGCGCGAAGAAACTGGGTCTTGCTTTGCCGCATACGGCGAGCGCGCAGCAGTTATTCAGCGCGTGCGTGGCAAACTGCGGACGTGAGTGGGATCACTCAGGAATGGTGAAGGCGCTGGAACTGATGTCGAATCATCAGGTTACCGAATGAACTACTTGAAAACCGGCTGACGCATGCATACGCATAGCCGGTTGCAGAAAGTGCAATAATAAAGTGGGGTCCGTCAAGCGGCGCCCGGTGATGACGTGGAAGCCTTGGTCGGTCAGACGTCGTTGCCGGGTGTCTGTCTTGCCGGATCTTTCTTTGTTTATGTGTTAAAAAAATGTCCATCCACACAGTATTACAACTCCATCGGTGAAACCGAGAACTATCGGTTAGTTCCCACGACTAAAGGGCTCGGCTTTGTCGTGCCGATTCACGCTGTCATTACAGGAGTTGCAACATGGGCATTTTCAGTTTCATCAAGGACGCGGGCGAGAAGTTGTTCGGCGCTGTATCGACTACAGCAACAGCCGCACCTGCAGGAGCAGCAGCGGCACCCGATGTCGCTGCGCTCAACAAGACGGCTGGCGATGCAATTGCAGCCTACATCCGCACGCAAGGCCTGAACGCCGACAACCTGCAAGTCAGCTTCGACGGTACGTCGCATACGGTCACGATGAGCGGTCAGGCTGCCGATCAGGCGACCAGGAAAAGATCCTCGTGGCAGCGGGTAATGTGCAGCACGTGGACAAGGTCGACGATCAACTCACCGTGCTGAACCCCACGCCTGTTTCGCAATTCCATACCGTGGTTTCCGGCGACAATCTCTGGAAGATCGCCGACAAGTACTACGGCAGCGGTGCGAAGAACGATGTGATCTTCGAAGCCAACAAACCGATGCTCAAGAGCCCGGACAATATTTATCCGGGACAGGTTCTGCGGATTCCCGTGTTGGCTTGAAGACCAGGCGAATGGTTGAATAAAAACGCAACTCGAGGGTCGCGTTTTTTGTTGCATCGGTTTTCAGGGGCAGTTTTGGCAGCGCGGCAGCATAGACCGGCAGACGCTTTGCCAATACACTACTCGCCTACATCGAACGCTGAAGCCACGCAACGCTTTGATGCCCGACAAATTCGCAACTACGTTTCGAGGAGGTCATGTGAACGGTCCTGATCCGAACAACAAACATCCCATGAAGGGATTTCCGCAAGTCTGTTTCATCAAAAATACCGTGCGCAACCCGAACATCTTGATTGGCGACTACACGTATTACGACGATCCCGAGGATTCAGAAAACTTCGACCGGAATGTCCTGTATCACTTCCCGTTCATCGGCGACAAACTGGTGATCGGAAAATTTCTGTGCGATTGCCAAAGGCGTTCAGTTCGTCATGAACGGGGCGAATCACAAGCTCTCGGGCATATCCACTTATCCGTTTCAGATTTTCGGCAATGGCTGGGAAAAGGTCATGCCCGCGATGAGCGACCTTCCCTATAAGGGCGATACCGTGATCGGCAACGACGTATGGATCGGCTACGACGCGTTTATCATGCCGGGAGTCAGGATTGGCGACGGCGCGATTGTTTCGGCGCGATCTGTCGTTACCAGCAATGTTCCCGCCTATATGATCATGGTGATCATGGGAGGCAACTCGGCAAAACCGCTCAAGGAACGGTTCGCGTCCGATGTCGCTGCCAGACTCCAGGCCCTGGCTTGGTGGGACTGGCCCATCGAATCGATTACCCGGCATCTCGCGCATATTGTGTCCGGCGATGTCAAGCGCTTAAGCGAGTGCGCGAAAAAAGGCTGATTTTGTTCCCGGGTCAACAGGTTCCGTCAAGAACGATAGACCGGGATCGTTCCCCGGGGCTATCAAATCATCTTTTCCGGAGCACTGCATTCTGGGCCGCACGTCTGGTCGACAGCATATGAAAAAACCGTGGATGCTTGCTTGCCCTCAACTCGTCCGCGCGTTCGAACTCCAGGTAAGTCACCTCACATAAATCATCGAGTTCCCGAATGAGCGTCGTCTTGATCGGAGATCAGGGCATCGGCCTGGTCCAGCAGTTTCAGCCGATAGTCACGAAAGTTCTTCGGTGTAAACGGCAGGTGACGGTTACGCTCAAACGATTCCCTGAAGGTGTCCGCACTTTCAGCGCTGGTGCCGGTGAGATAGTTGAAAGGACAGCGCAGGTCATTGGCGGTATCGATTATTTGCAGTATTTGTTCGATCAAGTTAGCACTTGAAACCTGCGAATTCTGACGAGGTCCGGACGGGTCGGAAACCACCTGTGACAGAGCGAGATT
>CALNPU010000144.1 GCA_940588625.1 uncultured Caballeronia sp. | reverse complement strand
GCATGCGCCGTTTGGCCGACATGCAGCCAAGCTTCAGTCTTGCATGCAATAGATATGCTTAACCGAAAGCTGTCGACGCGCTTACCGATGCATTCGCCGCGCTCGCCGTAAACAAATAAATGCGGCGAAGCATCCGCCACCGAATGCTTCACCGCTTTTATTGCTGTTGATTCCCTTTCGCGTGGATGTCGGGTAAGCAGCGCACTTGGAACTAGCCGTTGCGTTGCCGGATCAGATCAGGACACGGTTTCGGCTTCGGTATCCACCGCGCCGTGCTTGAGCTGATCGCGCAGCTTGTTGCGGTCCAGTTCCTTTTTCCATGCCGACACAATCACCGTCGCCACGCCGTTACCCACGATGTTCGTCAGCGCGCGGCACTCGCTCATGAAGCAGTCAATGCCAAGAATCAGCACCATGCCCGACAGCTGAATGGTCGGCACGACAGCGAGCGTTGCAGCCAGCGTGATGAACCCCGCGCTCGTCACACCGCTTGCGCCTTTCGACGTGAGCATGGTCACCGCGAGCAGCGTCAGTTGCTGCCTCCACGTGAGGTCCGTGTCGTGGCCTGGCGATGAACAGCACTGCCATCGCATCGTCATGTAGATGTTGGTGCGCTGTCGAGGTTGAACGAATAACCGGTCGGCACCACGAGGCTAACGACCGAGCGCGAGCAGCCGAGCTTGAGCATCAGTTGCGGCAATGCAGCTTCTGACAAGCTCGTGCCCAGCACGATCAGCATTTCTTCCTTGATGTACGAGACGAAGCGGAAGATGTTGAAGCCCACCATCCGTGCAATCAGACCGAGCACGACGACCACGAACACGACCGACGTTAGGTAGAACGTGTCGATCAGCTTGAGCATGGGGATCAGCGAGCCGATACCGTACTTGCCGATGGTGAACGCCATTGCGCTGAATGCACTGATCAGGCCGAGCTTCGTGATGATGCGCACGATGCCGAACAGGATGTGCGAGAGCCCTTCGATAAAGTTCGTCACCACGCAGCCCTTCTCAACTGCGGTCGCCAGCACCGTGCCGAACAGCAGCGCGACCAGCAGGATTTGCAGGATTTCCTCCTGAGCGAACGCGGACGAGATCGTGTCCGGGATGATATGCATCAGGAAGTCGGTGGTCGTCTGGTCGTCTGGCCGTGCGTCTTAGCGCGTACGAGGCAACCGCCTTGGCGTCGAGGGTGGCCGGATCTGAAGCCCACGCCCGGTTTCAGGATGTGCGTGGCGGCGAGGCCGAGCACGAGCGCGAACATCGAGACGATTTCGAAGTAGAGCAGCGCCCTGCCGCCCACGCGCCCCACCTTCTTCATGTCTTCCATCCCGGCGATGCCGGTCACAACCGTACAGAAGATGATCGGGCCAATCACCATCTGATGAGCTTGATGAACCCATCGCCGAGCGGCTTCATGTCGGTGGCGAGCGCGGGGTAGAAATGCCCGAGCGCAATGCCGATGGCAATCGCCAACAGCACCTGCACGTACGACTTTATAAAAGGGTTTCTTCACGGTTGTCACAGTTGTTCCGGGCATGGTCGGCGAGTAACAAAAACGCGCCGGCGCTAGGCTGCGACGATGCGCGTCTGGCGTCGGCAAAATCAAGTGAAGCCGAATGGGATGGGTTGTGCATCGAATCGTCTCCCGGTCTTTTTTTGTGGCTTGTATGGCCGCCCTTCATACTGCAAGGTCGATGCCAGTTTTTGACGCATCTTGTACGTTGATTTTTAAGGGTTTTTTGTTAATTGGAAGCCGTGAAAATCCGTGTTTCTGGAATTCTGGAATTGGACCGTCCGACCATCCGGACGGTATTGGGGTTATTCCTGAGACGCTTTATCTACGGGCTTTCCCGAGGTTTTAGGCCCATTGGAACGGGGTCAGCCACGTGTTCGGCAATCGGAGGGGGCTCAAAACGAAAAAACCCACGAAAACGTGGGTTTTTTCGTACCAGCCAAGCCAGAGGAGAGCTTACATCGCGCCAACCAGGCCTGCGTCGTGAGCCTGTTGATCCGCGTGATAGCTTGATCGCACCATGGCGCTGACAGCTGCGTGCGTGAAGCCCATCTTGTACGCTTCTTCCTCGTACATCTTAAACGTGTCCGGATGGACGTACGAACGTACCGGGAGATGGTGTTCGGAAGGCTGGAGGTACTGGCCAATCGTCAGCATGTCGACGTTGTGCGCGCGCAGGTCGCGCATGACCTGAAGAATTTCTTCTTCCGTTTCGCCCAGGCCGACCATCAGGCCAGACTTGGTCGCCACTTCTGGATGCAGCGCCTTGAAGTCCTTCAGCACCTTCAGCGAATGCGCGTAGTCGGAACCCGGACGCGCTTCCTTGTACAGGCGCGGCACCGTTTCAAGGTTGTGGTTCATCACGTCCGGCGGCGCGGCGGTCAGGATACCAATCGCGCGATCCAGACGACCCCGGAAATCCGGCGTCAGGATTTCGATGCGCGTCATGGGCGAATGCTCACGCACTTGGCGGATACATTCCACGAAGTGCGCTGCGCCGCCGTCGCGCAGGTCGTCGCGATCCACGCTCGTGATCACCACATACCTGAGCTTCAGCGTGCCGATCATGCGGGCGAGGTTCAGCGGTTCGTCGGCATCGAGCGGATCGGGGCGGCCGTGACCCACGTCGCAAAACGGGCAGCGACGCGTACATTTGTCGCCCATGATCATGAACGTCGCGGTGCCCTTGCCGAAACATTCACCAATGTTCGGGCAGCTTGCTTCTTCACAGACCGTATGCAGATTGTGTTCGCGCAGGATCTGCTTGATCTCGGTGAAACGCGAACTTCCCGTTGCGGCCTTCACGCGAATCCATTCCGGCTTTTTCAGCTTTTCGATCGGGATGATCTTGATCGGGATGCGCGCCGTCTTCGCTTGCGCTTTTTGTTTGGCGGTGGCGTCGTAGAGTGCGGCAGCGGGAGTTAATGCGTCAGTACTGCCAGCCAGATTTCCGGTTACATCAGTCATTCGGTCGGTCCATTCAGACGGCCACGCCGTTCTGCGGTTGGGCGGCGGTCGCGCGATGGCCGCCGATATGGTGGGTGAGGTTTTCAGCCAGCGTTTGAGCCACGTTGTTCCAGTCTGCTGCCACGCCGAGTGTTGCCATGTCGACGGTTTTCAGTCCGACGTAGCCACACGGGTTGATTGCGAGGAACGGTTGCAGGTCCATTTTCACGTTGAGGCTCACGCCGTGATAACTGCAGCCGTTGCGAATTTTCAGCCCTAGCGCTGCGATCTTTGCGCCCGCGTGGGCAAGCTGCGACGCCGTTGGCGCGACGTAGATGCCCGGCGCGCGCTCCTTGCGCTCCGTTGCGAGATTATACGATGCAAGCGTTTCGATCACGCCGGCCTCGATTCGCTGCACAAGTTCGCGCACCATCAGTTGCCGGCGGCGCAGATCGAGCAGCAGGTACGCGACGACTTGTCCGGGACCGTGATAAGTGATCTGGCCGCCGCGATCGACCTTGACGAGAGGAATGTTGCTGTTGGGGTTGAGCAGATGCGCCGGGTCGCCGGCCAGTCCCAGGGTGAAAACGGGCGGATGCTCGACGAGCCAGATTTCGTTAGTGGTCTCGGGCGTGCGCGTTTCCGTGAAAGCGCGCATGGCGTCAAAACTTTGTGTGTAGGGCTCGAGGCCACGCCAGCGGAAAATGACCGAGGGGGCCAAGGCGCCAGGGACCGCGCGATCTATTGACGCTGAGGGGGAAGTTATTACCAGCTGGGCGAACATAGTTCCGCTAGTTTACCGAAGTTCGGTCTGCCATACCGGAGGGTACTCGTGCCAGTGGACCGGGGAATTGCTGGCGCCAGCGGGCTGGGGAGCGGGATCGCCGGCGATACTCTCTAGAACCAGCAACCCGCCCCTTTCACACACGAGTGCGAACGAACAAACACGCTCTTAAACCGTCCTCCATCCCGAGAATCGACCGGCAAGCTTCTCGAAACTGCGCGCCAGCCATCCCCGATCACCCGCTGACCCGGCCGCGGCGCCAACGTGAACACCACCTGTGCCGTGTGGCCCTTTTCCGTACTCAGCCACAGGCGCTCAAGCTCACGCAGCTTCAGGCAATCGCCCGGCACATGCCAGTAATCTTCCGTATCGTTGCTACGTGTAGCCTACACCGGCGCACCCTGAACGACCAACCGGCCGCTGCGGCCAATTTTCATCGGCACAGTCTCTCCATCGTTAATCTCAAACATGATGCTTGTGAATATTTCTCGCATGACAGCCTCCGCCAAGAATCCTATCGATGGCTAAAGCTTAGGCTCAGCATACGTTTCAGCAAAACAAGTAATTTTCTTGCATTTGTGAGATAAATTCACATGTGCAACTCGAGTGAACATCCGTGGACTCCGACAACTCCCCGCCCTCAACGCGCTGCGCGCCTTCGAAGCCGCCGCGCGCCACGAAAGCTTTTCACGCGCCGCCGCCGAACTCTTCGTCACCCACGGCGCCGTCAGCCACGAGATCCGCGCGCTCGAAGTCGATCTCGGTGTCACACTATTCGCTCGCGACGGTAAACGCGTCCGCCTGTCGAACATCGACCGCCAATACGCCGCCGAGGTTCGCGCGACGCTCTCCGCCCTCGCCGAAGCCACGCGCCTGCGTTCAGGCCGGGACCGGTGGCTGGTGGTGTCAATGCTCTCGTCGTTTTCAGCGCGCTGGGTCACACCGCGGATCGGCGGGTTTATCGAGGAGCATCCGGAAATCAATCTGGAATTGCTCTCGACCAACACACTGACCGATTTCACCCGCGATGACGTGGACGTCGCCATCCGTTTCAGCAGCCTGGGTAAATACGCCGTACGCCGGCCGGATTGCACTCGGAAGAGTTGCTTGATGAAGTGTTTTTCCCCGCGTGCTCACTGAATTTCCGCGACGGCAAGCTGCTGCGCTCGCATGACGAGCTCTGGAAGCCATGGTTCGACACAGCCGGACTCGTGGACCTTCCTGAGCCGAAGCGCGGGGTTTTATACGAGGATTCGTCGAATTTGCTGCAGGCGGCTATTCAAGGTCAGGGAATTGCACTCGTGCGCCGGTCGCTTGCCATGCATAAAATCGTGGCAGACCGGTTGGTGCGGCTGTTCAACGTCGACGGGCCGAGCCCGTGGAACTACTACTTCGTATGCTCGCCCAGCGTTGCTGGGGACGCAACGCGGGCAGGTCTTTCGCACCTGGCTCTTCGATGAAATCGCGCGCTTCAAGCAACTCTACGAATGCATGCCGGCTGCCTGCGCCCGAACTCCGGCTCAAAGCACTACTTTGACCATCGGGTGGCCCGTCAGCGCACGATAGATATCGTCGAGATGCGCCGCCCTGCTCTGCGCCCGTACGGTGACGGTCAGGCCGGTGTATTTGCCGCCCGACGACGGGCGAGTTTCAATGCGCTCGATGTCGAACTGGTCATCGAATTCGCGGATCACGGTCACGACGGTATCGCGGAATTCCGGGTGCGTCGCGCCCATCACCTTGATCGGAAAATCGCAGGGGAAATCGAACAGGGCGTCGATATCGGGTGAGCTCATGGTGTTCTCCATCCACAGGACGCCCGGTCCACCCGGGCGTCGTACAGCAGGCATAGATGGAGCCGGATCACATAAATCCAACCGCCGCCCTGCCTTGCCGCTTACTTCTTCTTTTGCCACATCATCAGCAGTGAGTCCCACGTCCGGCCGACAAAACCGGCTTGCGGCACGTCCTGCAGCGCGACCAGCGGAAACTGCGCAACTTCCTTGCCGTCCGCCATCATCTTCACCGTGCCGATCTGCTGACCCTTCTTGATCGGCGCGACGATGGTGTCGTTGTACGTGACGGTCGGCTTGACCTTGTCGCCCATGCCCTTCGGCACGGTGATGTAATGATCCGTCTCCACGCCCGCCTGCACCAGGTTCTCGGTGCCCTTGTACACCCGCGGCGACTCAATCACCTGACCCGCCTTGTACAGGCGCAATGTGTCATAGGCCGTATAGCCGTAGTTCAGCATCTTCAGGCTGTCCTGCACCCGGTTGTGCTCTTTCGGCTCGCCCATCATGACGGCGACCAGGCGGCTGGCGTCGGGCACGCCGTCCCGCGGACGTTTCGCCGTGGCGATCAAGCAATAACCGGCAGCCTGCGTGTGGCCGGTCTTCAAGCCGTCGACGGTGGAATCGATCCACAGCAGGCGGTTGCGGTTCGGCTGCTTGATCTTGTTATAGGTGAAATCCTTCACCGAGAAGATGCTGTAGTACTCGGGGAAATCGCGGATCAGACGCGTGGACAACACGGCCAGATCGCCCGCCGTGGTGTAGTGCTGCGGGTCGGACATGCCGTTGACATCGGCGAAATGGGTATTCTCCATACCGATCTGCTTGGCCGCCGCGTTCATCAGCGAGACGAAGTTCGATTCGCTGTCGCCTACCAATTCCGCCAGCGCGATAGCCGCGTCATTACCCGACTGAATGATCATGCCGTACACCAGGTCGTGCACGGTCACCGGCTTGTTCGCCTCGATGAACATGCGCGACTCGTCGGTGCCCACGCGGCGCACGGCCTTGCTCGGCATGACGGTCTCGTCCATGTTGATCTTCTTCGACTTGAGCGCGTCGAAAACGAGATAAGCGGTCATCAGCTTGGTCAGCGACGCCGGCTCCGAGCGCTCGTCCTGGTTGCCGGAAGCGAGCACCTGGTTGCTGGTTGCATCGACGAGAACCCACGAGCGCGCCGTGACATCGGGCGGCGGCACTCGCGCAAATGCGCTCGCCGCGACAAGCGTCGCAGGCAAAACGATAGCGGCGGTGATAGCGCGGTGAATGGAGGAAGAAGCGACGAAGGACGAGCTTGAAGGGGAAAAGCACATAGGTTCGGATCGGCAGAAAAAATATCGGCGAGTCAGGCGTTCCCTTCAAGGAGACACGCAACGCGCGGGTTGTACAGGCGGAGGGGCAGTCCAGTAGAGCGCTTGGGTGAGCGACATCGTTGGACGTCGCGCAATAGCGCGATTAATTGGACTCGCCAGGACCGCCCGGGTTGCATCGGTTTACGTTTGACGGCTTTTTAATCGTGTTCGGACCACCGCTGAATGGTGGACAATTTTAATTTTAAACCACGGCATAAGGCTAAGGCGCGCAACACAGTAAAACCCAAAACAAACCCGACACAGTCCGGTCGAATCCTTAATCCGCTGGCGCGGCATAAAACGCTCGCTGGACTGACCTCCGCGCGCTTCGATACTCGAGCGACGCATGGGCTTTGCGTGCCCGCAAGATTCAATGCCGGACACGTGCCGCATGCGCTACGGCGAGCGCTGAACCGACAGGCGGTCGCGCAAAAGTCTGCGCCATTTTATACGCGTGCGCCAAACCGCTTTTGCCGCGAAAGTGGCTTGATGTGCCGGGGATTCGTGAATAAGGGGATAAAAACGGCAGCGGCGCAAAGCCTTTGAAAGCCTTACGCCGCGCGTTTATTCAACAGAGGGTTTGTATCGGTGAAGCGTGAAACCGAGGCGAACTCAACGCCATGCGTCGACGATAATCTTCTTCAGCACGTGCAGCTTGCGATGAAAGAAATGCTCGCCCCCGGGAATCACGACCACGGGTAATTCCTGTGGCCGTGCCCAATCATAAACGGAGCCAATGGGCACGGTATCGTCCATTTCACCGTGGATCACGAGCGTGTTGTCCGGCACCTCGGCAACCTGCCAGTTACTCGCCGCCGTGCCCGCGAATACCATTCGCTCAATGACCTTGCCTGACTCGCGCAGATGCTTCGCCACATGCGACATCACGAAAGTGCCGAACGAGAAGCCGGCGAGCACCAAGGGGATATCAGCCTGCCCCGGTTGTGCTCGCATGTGCGCGACCACGGCCAGCAAGTCGTCGCGTTCGCCCGTGCCGTTGTCGTGCTCGCCTTGCGTTTCACCCACGCCCCGGAAGTTCGAGCGATACGTGATGTACCCAAGTTGCACGAGCGTGCGCGCGAGGGTCTGCGCCACCTTGTTGTCCATCGTCCCGCCGTACAGCGGGTGCGGGTGAGCGACCAGCGCAATGCCCCAGGTGAGCGCGCCGTCGGCGGGACGATCCAGCGCAACTTCAATCTTGCCCACCGGCCCATCGATCAGAAACCTGTCGGTCTGTGCGTTCATTGCGTGAGCCCTCAGGCGACGGGCTGATCGATCAGCAAACGCTCGACAATCTTGCCGTTCACCAGATGGGAATCGACGATTTCATCGATATCCGCTTCATCCACATACGTGTACCAGGTCCCTTCGGGATACACGACCACGACTGGCCCCAGTTCGCAGCGCTCGAGGCAACCGGCCTTGTTGATGGCCGGCGGGCCGTTGTTTTACGCGATTCTTGGCGTACTCCTGCATGGCCTGGGCATTGCAATTCGCGCAACTCGGACGCGCAGCGTCGGGGTCACGCTGGTTGAGGTAGAAGAACACGTGATATTTGTAGAATGGGTCCATGGGCTTGGCCGGAAGATGTTCGATTCGTAGGGATTTTGTGTCGATTTTGGCCGATTATAAATAACGACCGGCGCTTTTCGCCGCCGTCACGCCACCGGGCAAGAAATGCGCGTTCCGCAGTCGATGCCAGCCAAGTGCGGCATACGGTCACACCCACGCAAGCCATTGCGAAAGACCGTTGAAATGCAGGTACCGCCCCTGGCGCCAGTCGGCGAGCACGATGTCGAAGTAGGGATTCACCGGCAGCAGGTTCACCAGCACCAGCGCCAAGATGAGCGCAAGACCAGCCAGCATCGCGCGCCACGGCCGCTAGCATCGGAGGAGCGCGCCGCACGCAATGCCTGCTACGGCGCCGCCGGTGGCCCAGCCGAACGTGAGCCCGGAGCGCGGCTGCAGGAACGTCGCCCCGGCCTTCGCACCCAGTGTCGCGATCACCAGGCAGAACAGCAGCCGCACGCGCGGCGCGCGGGCGCGCATCGGCAAAGTGGCCAGCACAAAGCGCGGCAAACAGGTTGAGCGAAGTGATGAGCGTTTCCTACGCGTCGTCGGGGAGCATTGCGCCGAGGTGCGACGGCCATGCCGCGACGTTCAACGCCGCAGGGGTCAACGCCAGCAGTGCATCCTGCATGACCGGGTCGATGGGCAGCCACAGCACGCGCGGCAAATCGCCGACAGCGAACAGGAACGGCGCGGGATACATCGTGGCAAACGGCCAGAGCCCGGATAAGCCGATCATGTACGCGGCATCGCGCTCGAACCACATGAAACGCATGCGCCGCAGCAAGCCGTGATCGAGCAACATGCTGGTGGCGAGCGCGGTGAGTGCGGTGCCCAGCAGTGCGCCAAGCGCATTTGCGGCCAAATCGAGATTCGATGCCACGCGCGTGGGCAGGTAGGTTTGCACGGCTTCCATCGTGCCGGACAACATCGCCCCGCCGATAAACGCCACACCCACCGCGAGCGCGCGGCGCCAGCGCGGATACAACGCGAGTACGGCTAGCGCGCCGAACGGCATATAACCGAGCACGTTGGTGATGACGTCGAACGCGGTGAGATATTGCGGCAGCGGATCGGACAGATACGCGAACGGGCCGATTCCAAGAGAACGCCAGCCGGAAAACGGATACAGCGAACCGTAGACCACCAGCATCGTATAAACCGCCAGCGCCTGCCACGAAAGCGCGGACGGCCGACGCTGCCAGTGCTTGACGATCATGCGCGCCGCCCTTGTCCTTGCCCTGTGGCGCTGCGCGCCTCGTTGACATGCATGGCAGTCACTGCACGGTCCCGGGCGCGTTCGCGGCTTTCAACGCTGTTACTGAGACGCGACCAGCGGCTGCACACCGAGCCATGCGGCCATCTGCGCGATCAGGTCGTCGGACGCGGCGGCAAGCGCACGCGCGCCGCCGGCGGCATCAGCCGTGTACGAAGGAGCCCGCGCGATGAACGTACGCTGGCTGATCACCTGCCCATGCTGCGACAACGTCACCCACGCCGAGACCTCGCCGTGGCTTTGCTCGGGGGCATCGAAGACTTGCTCGAAATCCGTCAGATCGACCTGCAACATGGGTGCGCGTACCGGGTCGGAGCCGGTCAGCACCGGCCCGCGCGAGGCAAGCGGCGCACGCAGGCGCTGCGTGAGCAACTCCGCGGGCGACATGGTCCAGCGGCTGTCCGCATAACTGCCGGTGCGCTGGGCATCGGCATATTTCAGCTGATACACGAACGCGTCGGTATCCAGGTTCTTCGCTGCACTTACCGCCAGCACCTTTACCGGCGGCATGTTCATGGTGTTGGCTAGCGGCGCGGGTGCGTCCAGGTCATAGCGGATATTCGACACGGCCGCGGGTGGCCCTGACGCGCAACCCGCCAGTACGGCAGCAACAGCTACGATGGCCAGGCTGGTAAAACCGGAGCGCGCTTCGATGAGTGCATCGCCTGCAAGATCGTGTTTGGCATCACAGTTCCCTATTGCGCATAGTAGAACGTTATGTAGAGTAGCCGAGGCAAACGCTTCGTGAGCAAAGCCTCGGCTTTGGTT
>CALNPU010000143.1 GCA_940588625.1 uncultured Caballeronia sp. | reverse complement strand
CCCTCAATAGGGGTGGGGTAGGCCGAGATTCGCTCGCGCCGACATGATCGCTCAGTTCGCGCTAAGTATAGCCCTTGTATTCATACAGGTGAGTGTTTTTGCATGGACACGAACGGCGCTGGTTCATGGACAATGTGGTCGTGTCGGACCGGGTGCTGCAGCAGGACGCGGGGCAAACCATCGCCGACGGCAATGCTGAACTGATCGCCAGGTTTCCCGAGCACGAAGCCCTGATTCGCGCGTTTTACGAGCGCTGGCAGGAAAAATGGTGGCGGGCGTGCTGGAAGACGGCGTGGCGCTGGTCGACAAGCTCGAAGCCGCGGACGTGCCGCTGTTCGGGCTTATCAACTGGTCCGCCGAAACCTTTCCCTGGGCGTGGGAGCAATTCCCGGTGCTGCAGCGGTTTGCGAAGTGGTGGTGTCGGGCCGCGTGCTGGTCGCCAAACCAGATCCGGCGATTTTCGCGCTGATGTCGACTGAAATTGAAAAACATCTTCCGGGCATTCAGCCAGAGGAAGTCGTTTTTATCGACGACAACGCGAAGAATATTCGTGCCGCAACCGCGCTTGGCTGGAATGCGCTGCATCACACGAATGCGAGCAGACCGAAGCCCGTTTTAAGAGCGCTCGGTTTGCCCGTGTGATCACTTCCCGAACAGGTTCTTGAGCGTGTCGCCGATGCTCTTGAGCACGCCACCGGTGTTTTTAGCCACGCCTTCGGTGTTCACGCCAACCACCTTCGCGAATCCCGCCGCGAGCTTTTTCATCAAACTCTCGTTGAGCGAGAACTTGGGGTCGTGCAAATCGCCGTCGAGCTCGAAGTCCAGCTTGATCTGATCGTGATTCTTCAGTACGGCGATAGAGATTTTGGTCGGAATAGTTAGGAAAGTGTCGAGCGGATTGCCGTCATCCGATAGCTGCAGCCGGTTCAGCGTGACCGAACCCGGCGCGTGGATCTGGTATTTGTGCACGGTCGCGTTGAGCGTGAGATCGAGCGTGCCGCCCGTGACTGCGGTCATCGCGCCCGCTTTCTCCAGCAGATACGGATCGAGCGTCGCGATATCGACATTGCGCAACGTCGTGTGCGTTTGCGAATCCTTGCTCGCTATTTTCATCCAGTCGTTGAACGCGACCGTGCCCGTGTGCGACGGTCCCTTGATCGACCCGTTCATGTCGAGCATGGTCGGCTCGGCGAGCGCGGGAAGGCAGGTATCGACATTGGCTCGCGCGTCGGAAATCAGGATCTCTTGTACGACGGTGTTTGTACGGATTCATCGAAGAACTCCATCACGCCGCGCTCAAATGTGACGTGATCGATCAGCTGGTCTTTCTGCGTGTGTGCCGCGGCTTCGCTTGAACCCGCTTGGGCCCTCGCGCGTCGCCTGGCGGAGATTCGGTAGCAACTCGATGCTGCCATTGGGGAGGAGAGGTAAAAGCCGTCCACCGTCACATGTTGCAGATGCACGCGGTGGCTCAGAAGGGCGCGCATATCGACGTTCACCGTCACGCGTTCGGCGCGCACCGGGGCCAGCCCTGCGGGCCCCGCAGACGCACGTGGCTCAGCGTGATACGCGCATACCCGACATCGATATCCTCCGACCGAGCCGAGCGGCCCAAGCGTTTCGAGCACCCGGGCCTTCATTTCATGTGCGACGAAAAACCCGCTGCCCACTACCGCTAACAGCAACACTGCGATGACTGCGCCCGCCCACAGCGCCACGCGTCGCGCTTTCGTACTCGCCATCCCGATGTCCCCCATCCAGGCCGCCTCTGCGGGCGGCGATCCGGTGCGTTGTTGTTAGCCGCTGGCCGTGCTTATCGGACGATCAGCTTATAGCGCAGGCGTTTCGGCTTGGCCGCTTCTTCGCCCAGACGATTGCGCTTCTCGGCTTCGTACTCTTGATAGTTGCCGTCGAAGAACGTCACTTGTGAATCACCTTCGAACGCGATGTGATGTGCGTCGCGATCTGGTCGAGGAACCAGTGATCGTGCGAGATCACCATCACCGATCCCGCGAATTCCAGCAACGCGTCTTCCAGCGCGCGCAGCGTTCGACGTCCAGGTCGTTCGACGGCTCGTCCAGCAGCACGTTGCCGCCTTCAATCAGCGTCTTCGCCAGATGCAGGCAGCCGCGTTCACCGCCCGAGAGCGCCCCGACAGCCTTTTGCTGATCGCCGCCTTTGAAGTTGAAGCGGCCGATATACGCCCGTGACGGCGTTTCGTACTTGCCGACCGTCAGCACGTCCGCGTCACCCGAAATCTCTTCTAACACAGTCTTGTTGGCGTTGAGCGCGTCGCGGCTTTGATCCACGTACGCCAGCTCTTGACGGTCGGCCCCGTAACGATTTCGCCCGAATTCGGTTGTTCCTTACCCGTCAGCATGCGGGACAACGTGGATTTCCCCGCGCCATTTGGCCCGATAATTCCGACAATCGCGCCTGCCGGGATCTTCATGTTCAGGTTATCGATCAAGAGCCGGCCGCCGTAAGCCTTGCTCACGTTCTTGAACTCGATCACTTCATTGCCGGCGGTCGCCAACAGGGATGAAGATTTCCTGCGTTTCGTTGCGCTTCTGGTACTCTTAGCTGTTGAGTTTCTCGAAGCGCGCGATCCGCGCCTTCGATTTCGCCTGGCGTCCCTTCGGATTCTGGCGCACCCATTCCAGTTCCTTCTTCAGCGCTTTCTGACGAGCGGATTCCGACGATTCTTCCTGCTTCAGCCTGCCTTGCTTCTGGTCGAGCCAGCTGCTGTAGTTGCCCTTCCACGGAATGCCGTGGCCGCGGTCGAGTTCGAGAATCCATTCGGTGGCGTTATCGAGGAAATAGCGATCATGGGTGACCGCCACGACTGTGCCCGGAATAGCGCGTCAGGAATTGTTCGAGCCAATCCACGGATTCGGCGTCCAGGTGGTTGGTCGGCTCGTTGAGCAGCAGCATGTCAGGCTTTTGCAGCAGCAGTTTGCAGAGCGCCACACGACGCTTTTCGCCGCCCGACAAATGTTCGATTTTCGCGTCCCACGCGGGCAAGCGCAGCGCGTCGGCGGCGACTTCGAGTTGTTGCTCGGGCGTGCCGCCGTCGCTGGTCGCGAGGATGGCTTCGTATTTGGCTTGCTCGGCGGCGAGGGCGTCGAAGTCGGCATTGGGTTCGGCGTAGGCCGCATAGATGGCGTCGAGCTTTTTCTGCGCGCTAAAGACTTCGCCAAGGCCGTCTTCAACGGCTTCGCGCACGGTTTGCTGCGGATCGAGTTGCGGTTCCTGTGGCAAGTAGCCGATGTTCAGGTCCGGCATCGGCGTGGCTTCGCCTTCGATTTCCTTGTCGACGCCCGCCATAATGCGGATCAGGGTCGACTTGCCGGAATCGTTCAGGCCGATCTTGGCGCCGGGGAAAAACGACAGCGAGATTGTCTTTCAGGATCTGGCGCTTGGGCAGCACGATCTTGCTGACGCGGTTCATGGTGAAGACGTATTGGGCCATTTGCGGGTTCGGTTGGTTTTACGGCGGGCTTCGGCCGGACGGATTTCGGTTCTTAAGTCTCCGCCGGGAAACCCCTGGATTCAGTACGCAACAATGCGCCTTTCCCGCAGCGCGCGGGAAGTGACGACATACTTCGATAAATACGGCTGTCTGGCGGGCGTTTATCTGCTTTGACGCCGACGCCGGGTGTTCTCAGCACCAGGCCGCGACGACGCTGTCGCGTGAACACGTGCCGCTGCGATGGCGGCTGAAGTTCCACGTGCCGTCGCGGCATCGGGCGGTGGCACCGTCCGGGGCTTCGCCCGAACGCGAACGCGCCGGGGAGTGGACAGTTTCGCCGTCGTGATTGCGATAGGTCTGGTGGTTATCGAGGTCGGATTCGTTCGGGGCAGAGTAGACGTAGGCGAACGAGGCGGCGCAATTGAGCGCAAGGGCGAGGAGGATCGAGGCGTGCCCCGATAGAAACGTGTCGACATTTTAGACGCGAGGGGGAATACGCGCGCTGGTCGTTTTGGATCGCCGCATTATCGGTCCGGCGATCTTCCTGAAGCAATCAGGAATCGAGCGCTTCCGGATTCTTTGCGCGTGTTTTATCTTCCGATGCCAGCCGGCGTGCTACCTTTTTCACGTCCTCCGCCGCAGGCAGGGTTTCCGGCCGGATGCCGCGTTCAAGCAAGGTCTTGCGAACTGCGCCATTGTCATTGTTGTTGATGTGCTCCCTCGAGATTGCTTCTTCACTTCCAAGCTTGTTTTCGCTGGAATTGATGATGGTGATTTCGGCCGCGAAGTCCTTTGCTTTGAGAACGATCATGGGGGCGAAGTCGGCCAACGGCCGCTTGGCGGGGACCTTCCAGTGCGACTTCATTTGCTGGGTCGATTTTTCAAACAACGCGTGATCGCCTTTGCTTCGAATCATGCCGAAATCGTCGTTTCCACCGGTTTGTTCGAAAATCACTTCGGATGGCCCCTTTTCCGTGCTGGTCAGTTTCATGCGGGCAACAAGACGTTCCGAGTCGAGCAGACGTTGCTCGATCAACTCGGCCCGGCGGGTCTGGACGGCGAAATAGGTCTGTGCAAGGTCTGTGCAAACGCAATCTCGTGCTGCAGCCGCATGCCCAGACGTTTCGCAGGCAATCTCGGCTTTGTTCAAAACCTTGACGAAGTTGTCCCACTTCGCATACCCAAGCAGGTGCTGAAGGTCGCGGGCAAGCCAGAATTCAACGCCGCTGCTGGTCTGCTGAGCGTGTGCTTCGAAATGCTCCGTCAATGACTAAATCAGTTCGGTCTTCATGTACACCGTCCAAGGTGGGTTGTGCGCGGTTGGCGAGCAGGGCGGCCGGCGCAAAGCAATAAAAAAAGCGGAATCCCTTTATCAGGGACCCCGCTTTTAATAACAACCTCGAACGGCCTCGAACGACGAATTATTACATCAGACGTTAAACAGGAAATTCATCACGTCGCCGTCGTGCACGACATACTCCTTCCCTTCAGCCCGCATCTTCCCGGCTTCCTTAGCGCCTTGCTCCCCCTTGAACGCGACGAAGTCATCGAAGGCGATTGTTTGTGCGCGAATAAACCTGCGCTCGAAATCCGTGTGAATAGCGCCGGCAGCCTGAGGCGCCGTGTCGCCGATATGAATGGTCCACGCCCGCACTTCCTTCACGCCCGCCGTGAAATAGGTTTGCAGGCCAAGCAGCTTGTAACTCGCGCGAATCACACGATCCAGGCCCGGCTCTTCCATGCCGATATTGGCGAGAAACTCTTGCTTGTCGGCGTCGTCGAGGTCTGCAATTTCCGCTTCGATTGCCGCCGCGCACACCGCCACTACCGGCGCCTTCTCGGTTTCTGCATATTTGCGCACCGCGTCAAGATGCGGATTATTCTCGAAACCGTCGTCCTTCACGTTCGCTACGTACATGGTCGGTTTGGCCGTGCTCAGGCACAGCGGCTTGATCAGCGCGAGTTCGTCTTCGCTCAGGTGCAAGCCGCGCACGGGCTTCGCCTGATCGAGTTGCGCCTGGATCTTTTCCAGCAAGGGGACGAGCTTCACCGCTTCCTTGTAGTTGCCCGAGCGCGCCGACTTGGCGTAACGGTGATGAGTCTTCTCGACCGTTGCCAAATCCGCTAGCGCCAGTTCCGTATTAATGACTTCGATGTCCGCAAGCGGGTCGATCTTGTTCGCGATGTGAATCACGTTTTCGTCTTCGAAGCAGCGCACGACGTGCGTGATGGCATCGGTTTCGCGAATGTTCGCGAGGAACTTGTTGCCGAGGCCTTTGCCTTTGCTCGCGCCGGCCACGAGGCCCGCGATATCGACGAATTCAACAATGGCCGGCACCACGCGCTCGGGATCGACGATTCCCGAGAGCGCCGCCAGCCGCGGATCCGGCACTTCGACCGCGCCGACATTCGGCTTGATCGTGCAGAACGGATAGTTTTCGGCTGCGATGCCGGCCTTGGTCAGTGCATTGAACAGTGTGGACTTGCCGACGTTAGGCAAGCCGACGATGCCGCATTGGAGGCTCATGGAATCCTTCGAACTGGTGAAACGACGTGCGCCGCGTGGGTCAACGCTGGATGCGCGTGTCGCGGGCTCCACCCCCCGGGACCCACGCGCATAGCGGGTGGCCACGTCGTGCGGGCCGGAAAAACTGTTATTGTAGCGCCACTGGCGGGTCGGCTGGGCAGGCGGGAACGGCAGCTACAGGGCGTCGCACCCACTGAAACACCGCATTGCGCATCGAATCCCGGCCTACCCCGGCGGCTATAATGACCGTATGACTTTCCAATCACGAAATTTTCATACGGTCGTGGTCGGCGGCAGGCTCGTCGGCAAGACGGCGGCGCTTGCGCTGACGCAATCCGGTCTGCGCACGGCGCTGCTGGCAACGCCCGCCGCCGACAGCTTCGATTCCCGTATCTATGCGCTGTCGTCAAGCTCGCAGGCGCTGCTGGAACGACTGCGCGTGTGGCAGGCGCTGGAGTGCGCCCAGCTCGGGCCGGTGCTGGACATGCGCGTCTTCGGCGATGCCTTCGCCGAGCTACATTTTTCCGCATTCCAGGCTGCCGTGCCGCAATTGGGGTGGATCGTGGAATCGTCGCTGATCGAACGATCACTCGACGCGGCGCTGCGTTTTCAGCCGAACCTGACGTGGATCGATTCGCGCGCTCAGGGCCTGACGATCCACGACGACGCTGCCCATTTGACCCTCGCAAACGGCGACACGCTCGAAGCGGACCTGGTGGTCGGCGCGGATGGCGCGCATTCCTGGGTGCGGGTGCAGACGGGCGCGAAAATGCTGCGCCGGGATTATCGGCAAACGGGCGTGGTGGCGAACTTCAAGTGCGAAAAGCCACACGGCGAGACGGCTTACCAGTGGTTCCGCGATGGCGAGATCATTGCGTTATTGCCGTTACCCGGCGATCACGTCTCGCTCGTGTGGTCCGCTAAAACCGAACACGCCGATACCCTCCTCAAACTCGATCCCACCCAGCTCGCGGCGGAAGTCGAGAAGGCTACGCAAAACATGCTCGGCGCGCTCGAGTGCGTGACGCCGGCGCAGGGCTTTCCGCTCGCGCTGCAAACCGTGAACCGGCTGATCGGCCCACGAGTGGCGCTGGTGGGCGACGCTGCGCATCTGATTCACCCGTTGGCGGGCCAGGGCATGAACCTGGGTTTGCGCGATGTCGCCGCGCTGGCCGAAACCCTCGCCGCCAAGGAAGCATTCCGTTCAGCCGGCGACCTCGTTTTGCTGCGCCGATACGAACGCACACGTCGCGAGGACATCCAGAAATTGACGCTCGCCTGCGACGGCTTGCAGAAACTCTTCGCCATGCCCGGCATGCTCGCTCGCGGGCTGCGCAACACAGGCATGGCGCTCGTGGGTGCACAACCGCTTATCAAGCGCTGGCTTGTGTCTGCGGCGCTTGGTTAATACTGGCTAAGAACATCCCACTTACTTCAGATTGACGGAAACTCGAATGAAAATCACCGCCGTGCCCTGGTCGTCGCTGCCACGCTGGCCGCGGTGTTTGGTATCGGCATTGCGGCACAAGCTGATCAGACCACCGACAAGATCAAGGCCACACTGCAATCGCGCATTGGCGACGCCGACATCAAAAGCGTGGAGAAGTCCCCGGTTCCGGGACTCTACGAAGTCAATCTCGGGGCGCAGATCGTCTACACGGACGCTACCGGCAACTATCTGCTGATGGGCGATCTCGTCGATACGCGCACGCGCACGAATCTCACTGAAGCGCGTCTGGCGGAAACGAACAAGATCGATTTCGCGAAGCTGCCGTTCGAGAACGCGGTCAAGGTGGTGAAGGGCACGGGCGCGCGCAAGATCGCAGTGTTCTCCGATCCGAACTGCCCGTACTGTAAGCAGTTGGAAACCACGCTCAAGTCCGTCGATAACGTCACCGTCTACACCTTCCTGTACCCGGTTTTGTCGCCGGATTCCTCGGTCAAGTCGAAGTCGATCTGGTGTTCGAAGGAACGGTCGGGCGTGTGGGAAGGCTGGATGCTCGACCACACGCCGCCCACGACCGCCGCCAGTTGCGACACTACGGCCATCGACAAGAGCCTGAAGCTTGGTCAGTCGATGAACGTGACCGGTACACCGACTGTTTTCCTCGCAGACAGAGGCCGTTTGCCCGGCGCGGTGCCGGCAGATTGGTTGGAGAAGGAATTGTCGGCTGTTCACTGAAATTCGAGGTCGATTAGTCGAACAACGACGAAAGAGGCGCGCGACGCGCCTCTTTCGCTTTCATGAAGTTGAGCGACCAGTTCCGTCATAGACTGCGCAGGCACTAAATGCCGGGCTAGACCATCACGCCCGGCGACAAGAACAAAAGGACCTCGACACATGAACGCCATCCGTTACATCACCGTTCCGAAAAATCCCGCAGCGCATTTGTTCGAAGTGACGTTGACCATCGCGCAACCCGATCCGTCCAGCCAGCGTTTCGTGTTGCCGGTGTGGATTCCGGGGTAGCTACATGATCCGCGAATTCGCCCGCAATATCGTCACGGTGCAGGCGTTCAACGCCGTTGGCCGAAAGCTCACCATCGATAAAACCGACAAAGACGCCTGGCAAACCGCGCCGCACGATGGCCCGATCACGCTGTGTTACGAGGTCTATGGCTGGGACCTGTCGGTGCGCGCGGCACATCTCGACGACACCATTGTTTTTTTCAACGGCACGAGCGTGTTTCTCGCGGTGGAAGGGCAGGCGGATGCGGTATCGTCGATATTCAAAAGCCTTCGGGCGCGCAATACGCGAACTGGCGGGTGGCGACGGCAATGCCCGAGGCGCGTGGTACGAAGCGCTATGGCTTCGGCGCGTATGAAGCGCCGAATTACGATGCGCTGATCGATCATCCCGTGACACTGGGTGAGTTCGCGCTCGGTTCCTTCGATGCCCACGGTGCGAAGCACGACATCGTGATTTCAGGCCGCGTGACCGGGCTCGATATGCACCGCCTGGAAGCCGATCTCAAGCGTGTTTGCGAATTGCAAATTGTGTTGTTCGAGCCGCGTACGAAGAAGGCGCCCGTCGATCACTATGTGTTCGTGACGGTCGCCGTCGCCGATGGTTACGGTGGCCTGGAGCATCGTGCATCGACGACGGCACTGATCTGCAATCGCGCCGATCTGCCTGTTACCGGGCGCCCGGATGTGACGGACGGATATCGAACGTATCTTGGCCTTTGCAGCCACGAATATTTCGAATATTTCCATACGTGGAATGTGAAGCGCATCAAGCCGGCTGCGTTCGCGCCGTACGATCTATCGCAGGAAAATTACACATCGCTGCTGTGGTTGTTCGAAGGTTTTACGTCTTACTACGACGACCTGATGCTCGTGCGCAGCGGCCTGAGCAGCGCGAGCGAGTATTTTTCGCTTCTAGGCAAAACGTTCGGCGGCGTGTTGCGCGGGTCGGAGCGACTCAAGCAGACCGTGGCTGAAAGCTCGTTCGACGCGTGGGTCAAATATTATCGGCAGGACGAAAACGCGGCGAACGCTATCGTCAGCTATTACCAGAAGGGTTCGCTTGTCGTGCTCGTTTTCGACTTGTCGATCCGCGTGCAAACCGAAGGCAAGAAGTCGCTCGACGACGTCATGCGTCTCCTGTGGCAACGCTACGGGCGGGATTTTTATCACGGCAAGGCGCGGGTATCGAAGAAAGCGAAGTGGAAACTTTGTTCACCGAAGCCACTAGCGCCGACTTGAAAAGGCTCTTCCGCGAGGGTGTCTACGGCACGCGCGATCTGCCGCTCGATACGTTATTCGAGCCCTTCGGCATCAAGCCGATGTCGCGACCAACGGCACGGCGGCGAAACCGTCGTTCGGTGCGCGGATTCGCAATGGCGCGGATTGCGTGCTCGCGGCTGTCCACGAGAACAGCGCGGCGCAGAAGACGGGGTTATCGGCGGGAGACGTGCTAGTCGCAATCGACGGCGTGCGCGTAACGGGATCGAATCTCGACACGCTGCTTGCGCACTATTTGCCAGGCGCGAAGGTGGAAGTGCACGCATTCCGGCGCGACGAGCTGCGCGTCGCGCAGGTCAAGCTCGATCCGGCGGAAGTATCGCGCTATGTGCTTTCCACCGCCGATGGCAGCGGTCCGTCGAAGCAATAGCGCGAACGCTGGCTGAAAGGTTGAAGGGCTAAACGCAGAGATGAAGGCAGATTGTTCTAGTGTTGCAACAATCCGTCATGAGCGCGCAGCTTGTTCCCAGCGCCGTAAAAAGGAAGAATGCGTCCTGTCAGCGATCCGTGCTCGAACTCAACAGACAGAGGAATCGTCACGACGACCATTCTTCAAATCAATTTCGCAGCCCGCTCGCAAGGCGCCCAATCCACGGTTGCTGGCCGACGAAGTGTCGGCGAAGCTGCAGCGAGCGCATCCGGGGGCGAAGCTGGTTGTGCGCAATCTTCTCTCCGACAATTTCCCCAACCTCGACGACGCTATGCTCGGCGCGTTCTTCGTATCAGTATGGGGTCGGCGAACGACGCCCCTCGGAGCATGTTTCGGGGACGTGCAGAGCGTGGTAGCGGCGGCAGGATGGGG
>CALNPU010000142.1 GCA_940588625.1 uncultured Caballeronia sp. | reverse complement strand
AGCTGCAACCTATCCTGTCGAAGCAACACGCCAGAAAACCTGCCGCATCGGGGCGTTCATATAACTATCAACTATCTAGCAAGCTGGTGGTGGACCGGCAAGCCTGGCGCTCAATGCGAAGAGCGCGGCGGACGCCAATCTGTTCGCCGATGCCACCTGCGCAAGCAGCGACAACTGCGCTTGCGCAGGTGGAAGCCTGTAAAGCAAAACTCGCGACAGCGGGAGATGCTTCTTCCTCCGGCGCGATAAGTGGCGACGATGCCGGTCGGTCACCGGTCGTGAGCAACCCGGCGACCGCTTTGGCCGAATCGGCAGTATCGGATGGAAGCAGTGCTGCGGTGCAGACCCTCCCGGACGCAACGGCAGTACGGCTTGAACCAGTCGTCGCTGAAACGGTGACAAGCCTCCGGCCGGGGCATCGAGGAAGAAAGCCGTCACCTGAGAAAGCGCGACCGCGACCGCCATTTCTAGCGCCTTCGCCGCGGCAGCTGTGGCACCGGAGGCGCTCGACAGCGACTTCCGCTATCGCCTCGCACGCAAGAACGTGCATATCGCGTTTGCGAATCTCGGCCAGGCGTTTCAGCGCATGATGCTCGAACCGAAAGCGCAACAAAAGTTCGTGCCTGAACTCAACGACCTGCTGATCCGCAGCCACGTGCTCGCGTCGCAAATCACGGCGGCGGGGCCGTTTTTGCAATCGGTAGGGAAGTCGCTGCGGGGCATGCCGCGCAACCCGTGCAGCGCGCGCTGAGCGTTATCCGCGACAATCTAACGCAGGCGCAGGACGGTGTGCCCACTCCCGAAGATCAGGCCAAGCAGTCAAAGCTACTCACGCGCGAACTGGATTCAATGGTGGTTGCTGCGGAGCGCGCCCAGGATATTCCGGTCGATGCCGTCCAGGATCTGAAGCTGCTTGCGCATCAGTGCAAGCAAATGCTGACGGCGTCACTGCTGATTCGCAAGGACGCGAGCCTGATCAAGTTGCCAGAGTGACGGCTAGAGCATCGCCGCCTGATGCAACGCATAAGCGGCAAGCCGCAACAGCGTTACTGGGAAGCGCCCGTCGCAAGCGCAGCGGGTGCAGTGGCGCTCGCGGCCTCCTGCGGATTCTCTCTTTCGTACTCGCGCTTGTCACGAATCGCGTTGAAGAACAATGTGCCGATCACAAGCAGCACCACAACCACGATAAGAATACTGATTCCGAAGGTAGGATTTTTCCGCGTCGGGGCCTTTTTGCGGCGGTCATCGGTCATGAAATCGAAGCTCTGAGTGGGATTGGACGAAGCGCACGATCTTACCCGACATAGATTTCAGAAGGGTTGCGGCAGCCTTGCGTTCACCTCGCAGGACGCGTTCCACATCGAGCTCAAAACCTCAGTTCCCGGTGACCCCGAGTGGCGAGCACACAGGCAGCGCGGTGGAATATTTGATCGTTCCATCGCGAAACTCGAACTCACATCGTAAAGCGGTACCGCGCGGATCAGCGTCTTGTAGACACGGTCGTAATCGTCGATATCCGACACTACCACGCGCATCAATCAGATAGTCCGTCTCCCCGCTCATCCACCTCGACGACTTCGGGAATGTCGCGCACCGCGCGCGTGAAGTCCTCCGCCCAGGTCTGCGTGTGCTGATTGACCTTCACCGCGACAAAAACCGTTGTCCCCACAGCCAGTTTGCGCGGATCGCACAGCGCGACCTGCGCGCGGATCACGCCGGTTTCCTTCAGCCGCTGCACGCGCTTCCATCTACTGAGAGAGATTGACGCGCGTCGCCAGTTCGGCAATAGGCATTGTCACGTCCTCTTGCAGCAGCTCCAGCAACTTGTGATCGATAAGGTCCATGCCCGCAGCCCGCCCCTCATAGGAAATTATTCTACTTTTCCGTGTCTTGACGAAATTATATGGAAACTTTTTCCACATGCAAACCGGTATAAAAGAGGCACGGCTTTCCGCTCCTTTCTCCCTGATTTTGCCTCCTTGACGAGCCTCGCCATGACCCTTGCCATTGATACATGATCGCCGCTCGTGCGCTTGTCCGAAGCACTCGATCAAGCCTGCCGCCTCGATCCGTCCTCGGCGGGATTCGCGCTTGGCGTGCGCTCGGCGCTCGATGGTTTGTCCCGGGAGACCGGTCTGCTATCGGACGCGCAGCGTGAAGGCGGGTCGGTCAGGCAAGCCCCGTGCATGGTCATCGCACGTGGTGCGCTTATACGGTAATCGAGGGAACCCTGTCCGAGACGCTCTACGCGTGGGATGTGGACGCGAACCGGACTGAAACACGCCGTCACGAGCGAGCACGCGGCGCGGTGTCATTTGTTGGCACCGGCCGTGGGGCAATTGTTAGGCAACGCATTGGCGGCCGGACAGTCCGCCGTCTCGCTCCACATCTATGGCGTGCCCGGCGCGCGCATCTCGACACACGTCAACGACCTCGTGATGGCTGCCGCCTAGCGCGCGTCGGCATCGGGTCATACGGAAACAGCTGCGGAACTCCCCTACGCTTTCCCCGGCTCGGACGCCGTCGGAATTTGCGGCGGCACTTGCACGGATTGATCGGTCGGCGGCGGCGCGGGCTGGGACTTGTGCGAAATATCGCGGGCCATGGTTGCCGCGCTGCGCTCCACCGGCGACAACGGGGCCGCTTCTGTCAGCTCCTCAACATCGTCCAAAACTGTGTCCATACCACCGAATTCCCGCGATACCCGCAGTTGCATCTGCGGCACCGGAACGTCCATGCCGATCTCGTCCATCTTGCGCTTGACCCTGACGTTAAATGCTCGCGCGACGCTCCATTGCTTCAGCGGCAGGGTCTTGATCTGCCCTTTCATGACCATCCAGTTAGGATCGAAACGGTCCAGTCCCCACACTTCGATCGGTCCAAGCATCTCGCGCCGGTATCGAAAATCGGCCATCAATTCTGCGCCGACCTCACGAATCATCTGCGTGATCTGGTCGACGTCGGCGGAAAACGGTACCCGGACTTCGAACACCGCATAGGCAAAATCGCGCGACAGATTCTTCACCACCTTGATCTGCGAAAACGGAATGGTGTGAATAGCGCCCTGCCCATCGCGCAGCCGTAAGGTACGGATGGTCAGGGTCTCTACCACGCCAGCATGGCCGCCGTCGACCTCGATCGAATCGCCGACAGAAATGGTGTCCTCGATGAGGATGAAAAGTCCCGTTATCAGATCAGCCAACAGCGATTGCGCACCAAAGCCCACCGCCAGCCCGATCACGCCGGCGCCGGCAAGCAGTGGCGTCACGTTCAGCCCGAGATTGGTGGCGGTAATGATCGCGGCGACAGTCAGCAGACCAACAAACACGACATTGCGGATCAACGGCAGCATGGTGCGCGCACGCATGCTCGGACCACGCCCTTTACTGCGCGGCGTGTTCGGATTCAGCGCCTCCTGAATCCCCGTATCGATCAGGATCCACACCAGCCAGGCGATAAGAATAGTCAGCAGAATCGCGCTCACGGCATGCGTGATGCCGCGTGCAGCAACGCTTTCCTCCGTCAGTTTGGTGAGCGAAACCCCCCAGAAACGCGAGGCGAGTTCAATGAACGCCAACCAGATCATCAGCACGACCATGCGGCCAAAGAACTTGAAAAGCCGTCGTACATACGCCGATTGCCGGCGCCTCTTGCGCTGCGGCAGTCGCGTGACGCGCAACACAACGGCGCTGAGAAACAGTCCGACCACCAGCAAGCCGGCGGTTGCGATCGCCATCTGCAGCACGTTCTCGGAGGTCCCGATGCCCGCCAGCGTCGCGATCACCGAAGCCGATGCGAGCAGCATTGGCACCTGCCAGAGCGAGCCGACCACCTCGAACGTTTCGGTTGCGGCCTTGTGCTGGCTGCGCTGTTCATACGAACGGCTGCGGATCAGATGGGACACGGGCCGCCGGAACGCCAGCGTGAAATAGCTGGTCAGGACTGCCGCTCCCATGTTCGCGACCGTCGAAAGGAGCCCGGACAGATTCGTGCCGAGCTGTTGCGCCACGTCGTAGTTCGACGCTGCGTCGCCGAGTGCGCCGAGCGTACCGATCAGGAACAACAGGCGACGCGCATGCAGGATCAGCAGATGCACCGCCACCCGGCGATGTTCCGAGCCGAACAGCGAGAACATGATCAAGCAGATCGATGAAAACACGGCGCCCGCGACGATTGCGTACGCCGTGACCATTGCGAGCGTGCGGCCGAGCGACACGGGCATCAGCCGGACAAAAGTCAGCGCCGCGATGAACGCGAACAGGTAGGGCCCGATCCGCCGCAACGTGAAGATCAGAAGCTCACTGGTGGTCGGATTGGCACGCAGCCCGAAATGAACGTTGTAACGCGCGTGCAAGTACCGCTGGAAGTAGACCAGCAGGAAAGCGCAAACGCCCCAACCCGCTAGCATCAGGCAATAGTCGAGCAGCGTGTGGCCAAAACTCTCGCGGTTCTGGCCCGAGACAATGGTGAAAAGCTCATTGCCCGCGGCGTTCAGGCGGCCGCCCCAATAATTAAGGGGCGTGCGGCCATGCCTGAAGTCGTCCTCCAAGCTCGACAGCCCCGACGCGATCACCCCGAGCAGCCCGGTTTTCGGCGTGATGGCGGCAACGACCGACGCCGACGCCGACGAGACCGCAGCCACCTCCGGCAACACCGCTGCGCCGGAGCCGTCGGACGCGGCGGATGAGTCGGCCGGTTGTGCGGCGGCCTGGGCGTCACGCTTGGCGTCGCGAAGCTTTTTCAACTGCGCGACCAGCGCCGTACGTTCCCGGTCGTTGTCCAGAGTGGAGATGACCGTGTCGAGCGAGCGCGTCAGATCTGCGTCGCTGGCCGGCCTGACCGTGGCGTCCGCTGTACCGGAAGCCACCGCGGACGCTGAGCCCGGGCTGGGTGCCGCCGGTTTGTTGATGAGTTCCTGGAACGACGGCAACGTGAGCGCCGGAGGCGCAGCGTTAGCGTTCAGGGAGAAAACAGAGAGCGCCGAGCTGACCAATGCGGCCAATACCAGCGCGACAGCGTGCGCCCGGATGCGGCATGGTTTCATGGCGGTGCGCAATACGCAAAAGAGGTAAAAGACCGCCAGTTTAGCCGCTGCGCCGAAATTATCTTTAGACAAAATGGTCACGCAGGTAACCAGATGTTAGCCCGGGGACACCATAATCACGGCGTTGAAGACCGTTGCACACTCCATGGCTCGAGCTGGCGGCCACCTATTTGTCCATATTCCGTGCGTGCATTTCCAGGGTCCGGCGACTTAGCCGCCGAACCGTTCGATGCGCTACTCGACACTGCATGAACTCGTTCCCGACGCGCCGCTCGCCGAGCTTGCCGACCAATCCTGCAACAACACAACTTGCGGCCGGCTGCCTGCAGGCCTGCGCCAGTGTCGCTTGCGGCATTGACAATGGCCGCGTTTGTCGTGCTCGCCGCGCCTTCCAGATTCGCCCGTGCGGTGCGCCCACACCGTTCGCCGACATATCCGGCAAGGTGCCCGCGGACTGCAGGTTCTGCTGCGCAGACTGCTTGACCGAGTCGACCTGCTGGCCGACATAGTTCGCAGCCTGATCGAATTTCTGACCGGCCTGGGCTGGCTACATTATTCAAAGCGCCCGCGACCTGCCCCGCCGCGGCGTCGTGCTTTTCGCACGCGGCGAGTAGTCCGAGCACAACCGCAGCGCCGGCAAGCCGGTTCATCCCGTTCTTTTGCATCGTCATCGTCCTGTTGGGCGAGCGATCTGCTGTCGCCCGATTGTCACCTTCGTCACATCCGTCACATTCGAAACCGATTTCGTTATTCCTATGTCCACGCGTTTTGATACAGTCTGGGCCAATAGCGGACACGCGCTGAGCGCGTCGCTGCGACCAGATTAAAAGCCCGCGAACCGCCTGTTCGCCACGATCAATTTTCACCCACTGACCTCACGACCCGCCTGCCCATGATTATACCTGCCAACGCCCCGCCCCGCGCCGATTCGCTGAAAGCCTCGTATAAGACGGCCAAGGCTACCCTGCTGGAGCTCTTCCAGAGCGCGCCCAACGTCGATGGCCTGATGCACGCCCTTGCACGTGCCACCGACGAAGCACTCCGAGGCGCCTGGGAAGCGTGCGCGATGCCGAAATCGGCAGCGCTGATTGCGGTCGGCGGCTACGGGCGCGGTGAACTTGCGCCCTATTCGGACGTCGATATCCTCGTCCTCTTGCCCGATGACGATACGCCCGATCACACCGCCTCACTGGCCGCACGTATCGAACGGCTGATCGGCATGGCGTGGGATCTTGGCCTGGAGATCGGCAGCAGCGTGCGTTCGGTGACGCAATGTATCGACGAAGCGAGCAATGACATCACCATCCAGACCTCGCTGCTGGAAGCGCGGCGCATAGTGGGCAATGAGAAACTGTTCGAGATGTTCGAGAAGCGGTATCGGCAAACGCTCGATCCGCGTGCGTTCTTCCAGGCGAAAGTCCTGGAGATGCGCCAGCGGCATGCCAAGTATCAGGACACACCGTACAGCCTCGAGCCGAATATCAAGGAAAGTCCCGGCGGCTTGCGCGACCTGCAGCTTATTTTATGGATCTCGCACGCGGTCGGTTTCGGCAGTAGCTGGCGCGAACTGGATTCGCGCGGCCTTATCACCGAGCGGGAAGCCAGCAAACTGCGCCGCAACGAAGGCTTTCTGAAGACCCTGCGCGCGCGACTGCATGTGATTGCCCGGCGGCGCCAGGACATCCTCGTCTTCGACTTGCAGACGGCGCTGGCCGAAAGCCTCGGCTACAAGGCAACGTCGTCCAAGCGCGCGAGCGAACAGCTCATGCGCCGCTATTACTGGACCGCCAAAACCGTCACGCAGCTTGCCACCATCCTGATCCAGAACGTGGAAGCGCAACTGTTTCCATCGACGAGCAGCATCACACGCGTGCTCAACGAGCATTTCGTCGAGAAGCAGGGCATGCTGGAAATTGCCAGCCACGACGTTTTCGAACGTGAACCGAACGCCATTCTTGAGGCATTCCTGCTGTACGAACAGACGCGCGGCGTGAAAGGTTTGTCCGCCCGGACACTGCGAGCGATCTATAACGCCCGTGACCTGATGGGCCTCGACTGGCGGTGCGATCCGGAGAACCGGTGCCTTTTCATGGAGATCCTGAAGCAGCCCGAAGGCATCACGCACGCGCTGCGGCTAATGAACCAGACAAGCGTGCTTGGGCGTTACCCGTTACCTGCTCAACTTCCGGCGCATTGTCGGCCAGATGCAGCACGACCTGTATCACGTCTATACCGTCGATCAGCACATCCTGATGGTGTTGCGCAATATCCGGCGCTTTGCGATGGCCGAACACGTGCACGAATACCCCGTTTGCAGCCAGTTGATGGGCAATTTCGAGCGCCTTTCGAGCGCCCGTGGGTATTGTATATTGTGGCGCTTTTTCACGATATCGCCAAGGGTCGCGGCGGCGATCACTCCGTGCTCGGCATGGCGGATGCGCGGCGTTTCTGCCGTGACCACGACGTCGGCGCAGACGACAGCGACCTGGTGGTGTGGCTCGTGGAACAGCATCTGACCATGAGCCAGGTGGCGCAAAAGCAGGATACGAGCGATCCGGAAGTCATCGAGCAATTTGCATCGATGGTCAAGACTGAGCGCTGGCTGACCGCGCTGTATCTGCTGACCGTCGCCGATATCCGCGGCACCAGCCCCAAGGTGTGGAACGCGTGGAAAGGCAAGCTGCTTGAGGATTTGTACCGGGCCACGCGTGCCGTACTCGGTGGCGCCGAACTGCACGCGCACTCGGAACTCAAGTCCCGCCAAGAAGACGCGCTGGCGTTGCTGCGTCTTGAAACCGTGCCCGAAAACGCGGAAAAAGCATTGTGGGACAAGCTCGATGTCGGCTATTTCCTGCGCCACGACGCCGCCGATATCGCCTGGCAAACCCGCGTGCTTTATAAACACGTGGAGAGCGAAAATCCGATTGTGCGGGCACGGCCGTCGTTGATCGGCGCGGCGCTCCAGGTGCTGGTGTATGTGCAGGACCGGCCCGATCTGTTCGCCGAAATTTGTGCTTATTTCGATAAAAATGGCCTGTCCGTGCTAGATGCACGGGTAACAACGACGCGGCACGGCTACGCACTCGACAATTTTCTGGTCGCGCATCCGGACCATGACGGGCATTATCGCGACATTGCGAATCTCGTCGAACAGCAGTTGAGTATGCTGCTGAGCGCCGAGGGCATTTTGCCGGAACCGTCGAAAGGACGTGTTTCGCGGCTGGTGCGCACTTTTCCGATCACGCCGCGCGTGGATTTACGTCCCGACGAACGTGGTCAGTATTACATACTGTCCGTATCGGCTAATGATCGGCAAGGCCTCCTTTATTTGATCGCGCGGGTTCTGGCCCAGCACCGGATCGGCGTCCACGCGGCGCGGATCAATACGCTTGGCGAACGCGTGGAAGACGTGTTCCTGCTCGACGGCAAAACCCTATCCGACAACCGGACGCAGATCCAGGTCAAAACCGAACTGCTGCGCGTGATCGCAGCCTGAGAATATATGCGCGTCAAACTGACAGCGAAGCACCCGCGCCCGGCATCGCCGGCACGTTCCCCCGTTCGTACCGGCAGCGCTGCCGGACGGAAAAACCCGTACGCGCCAAGATGGCGAGCGGCGACCGGCCAGTGCGCAGCGATAAACCGGAAGGCGGTGTGCGGCCATCGGGTTCCGGTGAGCGCAAGCTTTTCAAGGCGCGTAGTGACGACTCGCGTGGCGCTGGAGATCGCGGGCCCCGACCTTCGTTTGGTAATCGCGGTGCTCCGCGTGGCGACCGCCCATCGGGCGACAACGAACGCCGTCCGTTCAAAGCCCGCGATGATTCGCGTGGCCCGGGCAGTGATCGCACACCGCGCCCATCGTTTAATGACCGTGGCGCTCCGCGCGAGCGCAACCATTCCCACGATGGCAGTCCGCGCCCGGCTTCCACCGACCGTCAACGGCCATCGAGCGGATAGCCCTTACGCCAAACGCGAAACATTCGAACGCTTCAGCGACGAGCGTAAGCCCGCCGTGCGCAAACCGGTATCGAAGCCATCAAAACCGCGCGACGCCGACGCCCCTCACCCGCCCGCGTCGCGGGCGAAAGTGAAGAAGGACTCGTGCGCTTGTCGAAAGTGATGTCGGAACTCGGGCTGTGCTTGCGCCGCGAAGCCGATGAATGGATCGAAAAGGGCTGGGTGCTGGTCGGCGAGGTCATCGACACGCTCGGCACCAAGATTCGTCCCGACCAAAACGTGGAAATTGCACCCGCCGCGCACGCGGCCCAGATGCAGCAGGTCACCATCCTGATACACAAGCCGGTCGGCTACGTGTCGGGTCAGGCGGAGGACGGGTATCAGCCGGCTGTCACGCTGGTCAATCTGTCCAACCATTGGGCCGACGACCAGTCCGGAATCCGGTTCACACCGCTGCATCTGCGCACGCTTGCACCGGCGGGCCGCCTGGATATCGATTCGACCGGCCTGCTCTCGTCCTGCCCCAGGATGGCCGGGTGGCAAAGCAACTGGATTGGCGGCCATTCGGACGTCGATAAGGAATATCTCGTGCGCGTGAAATTCGGCGAGCATGAAGTCGATATCGAACCACACTTCCCGCCCCAAAGCCTGGCGTTGCTGCACCACGGACTCTCACTCGACGACGTGCCGCTCAAAACCGCGCAGGTCAGTTGGCAAAATGGCGAACAGCTGCGCTTCGTGTTGCGCGCAGGCAAAAAGCGCCAGATTCGCCGGATGTGCGAGCTGGTCGGCCTCGAAGTGGTCGGCCTGAAGCGGATTCGGATGGGACGTGTGACGCTCGGCGCGTTGCCGCCGGGTCAGTGGCGTTAATCTGGGCGCGGACGAAGCGTTCTAAAACAGCGTCGCTCACGCTTTCCGCACACTTCAAAGCGTCGCGGAAAAACGGCGTAATTGTTACCAATCGATGTGAACGGCGGCGCCCGCCGATCACGTCGATTTTTTGGCTAAAGAACGACACATGACCGTTAGTCAGATACATGCGCAATTTACCGCTTTGAGTCGCGCGGGCCTGGGCGTTGGGCTACTGGAGAATTGCCATGTCCGTTGAAATCATTGTTCGCTAAACCAAAACCGGCCTCGAAATCATCAGCGACCGACGACAACTCGACGAGCTGCTTGCCGTGCGCGACGAAGTCGTCGTGACGAGTCCCGGCGTGGGTGAAGTTGTGATCGCGCGCTTGCCGGACGGACGCTTGCAAGCATCGGCGAATCCGGAACACATCGAACTGTTCCGCCAGCCGGAAACATCTGCGGGAAACAAGAAAAGCTTCGCGTGAGGATGAAGCCGCCGTGCTTCCAGCGTTTTTTGCTTCCTTGACGCATGAATGGAGCTGGTGAATCTTTCGGGTCCCGTGCACGGCTGATTGCGTCGCCAATTGATCATTCGCTGCGACAAAAGCCGCATCTCACCAAACAAGGGCTGCGATTTTTCGCGGCCCTCAATTCGTCCAGCGGCTGAACAGCCTGTCAACCTGGCCGTTCCCCCCTTCATCGATCAATCGTCGCTTTTCGGATTGAGCCCTGGAAACAGGATCTCGGTGAAGCCAAATTTCGAGAAATCCGTCACACGCATGGGATAAAGCTTGCCGATCAGGTGATCGCATTCGTGCTGTACGACCCGCGCGTGGAACCCCTCGGCCAGCTCGATCACTGAGCCATACTGGTCGAACCCCTGATAGCGGATCATGGAATACCCGCTGCACGGCGCCGCGTGTCGATGGCGGTCGGGAGCCGCGCAAATCCGGCGACGTGCGGTTCGACGTGATGCCATGAACGCGGCATCGG
>CALNPU010000141.1 GCA_940588625.1 uncultured Caballeronia sp. | reverse complement strand
TTTGCTGCCCTGAGGCGGGCAGGGGCGTTCGCGTGTGCCGAGGATGGCATCACACGTGGATTCCGTCGATTTCTTTGGAGTTGGCTACCTGTCCTATACGAACCGGCATGCGGACCTGTTGTTCGAACTGGTGTCAGCCGCAGGTACGAATCCCGATCCATGATCGTAACCACCGATAAACCGTTCAAGGAATGGTCAGATGCGTTTCCGAACGCGGCCGTGCGCGGTGTCGTTGGCCGACCGGCTGGTGCACCGGTCCGGAGCGATCTCGAGCGAGGGCGAATCGTACCGCCTGAAGCGCACCGAGGCTCGGGCTCGTCAACGGGGTGCGAAAAAATCCGGCGCGCGAAAGGAGGGTGAAGCATAAATCGTTCACACATATTGCCCTCGGGGCGCCATACCGGCATTGACCCCAGCTCATGCGTAACGGAATAGACCATTTGCGCACCAGCGTCAGCGCACCGCCAATGTGATCCGTGTGCTCATGCGTGGTAAGAAGAATGGTGTCGATCTGGTCCACCCGCACGTCGAGCCGTGCCAGATGCCGCTCGACTTCCTTCGCGGAGAAACCGCAATCCAGCAGCACGCCTGTAGTCGTCATGCCGCTGACCGACTCGACCAGTAACGCGTTGCCTTCGCTGCCACTACCGAGACTGGCAAAACGCATTGGCGAAAACCTAGTTCAACTGCGCGTGCAACTGCGCGACAATTCTTTGCGCATCGGTCGACGTGTCGACCTGGCCGTTCGCATCTACCACGGTAATCTCCGTGACCGTATCCGCCTTCGGACGCACGTTGACCATGAACTCGCGCAAAGGCCTGGGTGTGCCGCCGCTAAAGAGCTTGCCGAGCAAACCTTCCTTCTTCAACTCCGTCATGGAGTCCGAGAAATGCACGTAATACAGGCCCTTCGCACGATCCCGGTTGTCGACGGTGAAGTTCGTCCGGTCGAGCGCAAGGCCTACACGCAACCAGGCGCTGTCGAACGGCTCGGATAGATCGAGCGTGGACGGGCCACCCGTCAGATCCGCCGCGGCCGTTGCAGTCGCCGGGCGTGCATCGGTCAAAAGTTGCTTGGCCTGCGCGTCGGTAAGGCCGAATTTCTCCATCAGATTCGCGAGAAACGCCGCTTCGAGTGCGGGGTTACGCGGCCGCTCGATCCATTTCGACGAGGTCTTGTCCTGGCCGGTCAGCACTTCTTCCATTGCCCTGTGGGTGATGGAGATGTCAGTGGAACCGCTCGAACCGCGCTCGACCAGCGTACGGAACTGATCACGCGTACCCGATGAATACGCAAAGTCGACCAGCTTGCCAATGCTCTTCCTGAACCAGTCATCCGGAATGTTCGCGCGGTTTTCAGCCCAGTCGGTCGTCATGATGCCGGTAGCCGCAGCGTCGGTCTTGAGCGTGAAACCGTTCTCTTGCCAGAACTCCTGCAACTGCGGCCAGAGCTGGTCGGGGGAATGGCCATCGACAACTAGCCAGCGGCGATCTCCATCACGCTCCACGTGCATACCGAACGGGTCTTGCGGCGTCGGCACGCCCACGGTCGCATTGCCTGCGAGCGTAAGCAAACGTGGCGCAGCGCCGCCAAGCGTATTCAGCTTGGGGGGAGCGGCATAACGCTGGCTGATGTCCGCCGTGCTCAGATCCGATGGTACGATCAGCATAGGCGCCGTTTCAGCACCCTTGTAATTGACCCGATCCGGCGCGAGCCAGTCGTTCAACGTGTCACAACCGGCAAGCGAAATCAGCGTGCCGATTCCAAGCGACAGCACGCTCAGGGGGCGAGCGTGATTGAATAAGGCGGAACGTTTCATGAGGTCCTTCGTGATGCTGAATGCGCGTTGCCTGGAAGCTAAGCCGAGAACGGGTCGATGAACGATGGGTTGATGACACTCGCTGGCTAGCCAAACGGTAATAAGGCCGAAACCACTGCACACTGCAGCGGGGCGCACGTTTTAAATGTGCCCCACCGCCGGTCGTCAGGCCAGAAGTCCTGTTTCGCGCAATGCGTCGCGCACGACATCGTGATAGCGCGCATCGAGCGGCGTCAGCGGCAGGCGAATCCCGTTTTCCATCCGCCCGAGCACAGCAAGCGCCCACTTCACGGGGATTGGATTCGACTCGCAAAACATCTGCTTGTGCAGCGACAGCAAGCTCAGGTGAATCTTGCGCGCGGTGATCGCGTCGCCAGCAAATGCCGCGCGACAGAGTTCGCTCATCGCTCTCGGCGCGACGTTGGCGGTCACCGAAATGTTGCCGTGGCCACCGAGCAGCATCAAGGCGATCGCGGTTGGATCGTCGCCGCTGTAGATCGCGAAATGCGCTGGCGCGTACTTGATCAGGTTTGCCGCACGGTCGATATTGCCCGTCGCTTCCTTCACGCCCACAATGCCCGGCACCTCCGCGAGACGCAGCACGGTGTCGTGATTCATGTCGGCGACGGTCCGGCCCGGAACGTTATACAAGATGACAGGCAAGTCGATGGATTCCGCGATTCGGCGGAAGTGCTGGTACATGCCTTCTTGCGTCGGCTTGTTGTAGTAAGGAACTACTTGCAGCGTGGCGTCGGCGCCGACTTCCTTGGCTGCTTTTGTCAGTTCGACCGCCTCCGACGTGGAGTTGCCACCCGCGCCGGCAATGATCGGAAAGCGCTTTGCCGTGTGTTCGACGGCGGTTTTCACCATCAGGATATGTTCGTCCACTGAGAGCGTGGCCGATTCGCCGCTGGTGCCGACCACGACGAGGCTGTTCGAGCCCTCTTGCGCATGCCAGTCGATCAGTTTTCGAAACGCCGGCAGATCGAGACTACCGTCCTCGTGCATCGGGGTGACGATGGCAGGAATGCTGCCGCGGATCTGGATGCCGCCGTGTGTTCCGTTTGTCATGAAACGCTATGAAATTGGTCGGTAAACCGCGATTGTAGCGGATTAGCCTTGCAGTACGTAACGAACGAGATCTGACCCATTGTTACGTTCCGTAAAACCCGTTGGAGTAGGCCGCGACGGCGCAGCGACGACTATGCGCTGCACGCAGGATGCGCGCGGCACGTTGATAAAACCATCCTAATAAGCGATGACCCGCAACCGGCTTTGCACGGCTTCGAGCAGCTCGCCGGGAGTGAGCGGGATCTGGATTCGACGGTTTGCCGAAGCGTTCGTTGCCCACCGCGAAGGTTTCGTAGAGCAGCACGCCGCCGGGGGCGAGGGCATCGAATAAATAGGGGAACAACGGCCGGTGGAGATAATTCGTCACTACCACCGCTGCAAATTTCTCGTCTTCGCGCAACGGCCAGCTTGCATTTTCCAGATCGGCGCGACGCGAGTGACTGACATGCTGCACGGCAGCGAGACTCACCAAGGCGGTTTCATCGCGATCCAGCGCCGCACCGGATGCCCGCGCAACGCGAAATAACGTGCATGGCGGCCATTGCCCGACGCGACGTCGAGTACTGCGCCACTCTGCTCCACCAGATGCGACCATTGCTCGATCCATGCGCTGGCGGTGGTGGGTGGCGTGGGTGACTTTTCAGGCGTTGGCATTGTGAGCATCAGTTATACGAGAGGCCCATCGCGTCACGGACGTCACGCATTGCCTCTACCGCGAACTTGCGCGCCTTGTCGCAACCATCGGCCACAATCGCGCGCAACAGCGACGGATCGTCCATGTATTTCTGCGCGCGTTCCAGCATGGGTTGCTGCTCGTGCAAAATGCCCTCGATCACCGACTGCTTGCATTCAAGGCAGCCAATTCCCGCGCTACGGCAGTTCGTCTGCACCCACTTATGCGTGGTTTCATCGGTATAGACCTGATGCAGTTGCCACACCGGGCATTTGTCCGGATCGCCGGGATCAGTGCGGCGAACCCGTGCCGGATCGGTCGGCATAGTGCGCACTTTCTTCGTGATCGTCTCGGCGTCTTCACGCAAGCCGATGGTATTGCCGTACGACTTCGACATCTTCGTGCCATCGAGTCCGGGCATGCGCGACGCTTCCGTCAGCAACGCCTGCGGCTCGACCAGGATGATCTTGCGCGCGCCTTCCAGATAACCGAACAGCCGTTCACGATCATTCATGGACAGGCGACTCTGGGACTCCTGCAACATCGCCCGTGCCTTTTCGAGCGCTTCGTCGTCGCCTTCTTGCTGATACGCGACTCGCAGCTCGTGATAAAGCTTCGCGCGTTTGCCACCGAGTTTCTTCGCGGCATCGAGCGCCTTCTCTTCGAAATCTGCCTCGCGCCCATACAGATAATTGAAACGCCGTGCAATCTCGCGCGTCATCTCAACGTGCGGCACCTGGTCCTCGCCAACCGGCACGAGCGACGCGCGGTACAGCAGGATGTCGGCGGCCATCAGCACCGGATAACCGAGGAAACCGTACGTAGTCAGATCCTTTTCCTTCAGCTTCTCGATCTGCTCTTTATAGGTCGGCACACGTTCGAGCCAGCCGAGCGGCGTGCTCATGCCGAGCAGCAGCGCAAACTCGGCGTGTTCGGGCACACGGCTCTGGATAAAAAGCGTGGCCTGCGCCGGATCGATACCGGACGCGAGCCAGTCGATCAGCACTTTCCACACGTTCTTCTCGATAACTTCCGGCGTTTCGTAGTGGGTCGTCAGTGCATGCCAGTCGACCACCGCGAAAAAGCAGGGGTACTCGGACTGCAGCCGCACCCAGTTCTTGAGCACGCCATGATAGTGGCCTAGATGCAGCGAGCCGGTCGGCCGCATGCCGGAGAAGATACGGTCAGGGAACATGGATTTATTGTAAAAGCGAAGCAAGGGGATTCAGGATGGCCGACACCGCGACATACCCGGCGCTCACCAGCGGCCCGAGCCACAAACGCGTCAAGGTACCGGTCATGACAAGCGCCATCACGATGAAGAAACCGTAAGGTTCGAGCCGCGAAAGCATGATCGAAGCGCGTACGGGCAGCAGCGCCATCAGTACGCGTCCACCGTCGAGCGGCGGTAAGGGGAACAGATTGAGCACGCCGAGCACGAGGTTCACGCCGACACCGGCCGCAGCCATGCGCGTGAGAAACGGTTCGCTGATGTTGAACGACGCCAACAGCACCGCGATCACGCCCCAGATCAGCGCCTGGACGAAATTACTCGCCGGTCCGGCAGCCGCAACCCATAAGCTGCCCCAGCGCGAATTACGCAGGTTGCCGAAAGCGACAGGCACAGGCTTGGCGTAGCCGAACATGAACGCGCCGCTCGTGACGAAATAGAGGATCAGCGGGATAGCGAGCGTACCGACGGGGTCGATGTGGCGCATCGGGTTGAGCGACACGCGACCGAGCACGTAGGCCGTGTTGTCGCCCAGCAGGCAGGCCGCATAGCCGTGAGCGGCCTCATGCAACGTGATCGCAAAGATCACGGGGAGCGCGTAGACCGCGATAGTTTGTATCAGGGAGGAATCCATAGCTCGCTATTGTATCAAGCAGTTGTGGCGCCACTCGTGGGCGGACGCGGTTTGGCGTTCGCCTTCGGGCGGTGGGGGGCGCGAGCGTCGAGGTCGCAAGATTAAGTCAGGGTGAGCCAGCATGATCAAGCCTGCGCGCAACCTCACTTGCCTATTGTGTCATCGTGCGGGGTTTTCAGGCGCTTTCGGCAGTAAGGCCAAATGGTTCCAGACTGCCGCGGCCCGGACGCACCAACACGGGTTCGTCGCCGGTCAGAGCGATCTCCGAGACGGCTCCACCGCGCATGCGCCCGCGTCGATCACCAGATCGATCTGTTTTTCCAGCCGCTGTCGAATCTCGAATCTCTTCGGCGTCATTGAGCGGATGGGTGTCGGGCGGCAGGATCAGCGTCGGGCCAAGCAGCGGCTGGCCCAGCGCTTCGAGCAACGCCAGCGTGATCGCGTGATTCGGCACCCGCAAGCCGATCATCTTTCGCGACGGATGCGACAGGCGCGGGGGTACTTCCTTCGTCGCCTGCAGCACGAACACGTAAGGACCCGGCGTCACCGATTTAATCAGACGATAGTTACGGTTATCGACGATCGCGAAATTCGACAATTCCGATAAATCGCGCACTAGCAACGAAAGCAGTTGCTTCTCGTCGAGCCCACGAATCCGGCGGATGCGTTCAACGGCGTTTTTATCGTCGAGATGGCACGCTAGCGCGTAGCTCGAGTTGATCGGCAACGCGACAATGCCACCATCGTTGATGATCTGCACCGCCTGGTTGATCAGTCGCGGTTGCGGATTGTCAGGATGAATTCGAAAGAATTGAGACATGACCAGATGACGTAAGTGGGTTGTCCGGATTGCTACCAACCAGCGCCGACACGCTCGACGCAGACGTTGCGTTTTTATGTTTTACGTGCCAAGCATAACGCTCTCGCCTTCAAACTGAATTCAAGCTGCATTTAAGCCGGATATCAGACAAGAAGCGCCGGGCAGTTCCCACGCGAACACGCGAGAATACCCGCAAATACACGCAGTTGCGCGACAAGCAGAAGTGAATGAATGCAAGGATCGTACGCGGCGCTTCAAGCGGTTCCACGCGGCGCCATATAAGCCCCCCGCGGCATGCCTGTTAAACCAGGCACTCCCACACAGGCTTGAGATCGGCGGGTAGCAGCGGCAACTGGCCGAGGTCGATACACCCCTCGCCCGCCGCGTGGAAATCCGAGCCGCGCGATGCGAGGAAGCCATACCGGCGAGCGACTTCCGCATATTCGCGATACTGCTCCGGCGTATGGCTGCCGGTCACGACTTCAATCGCACGACCGCCGAGCTGGATGAATTCATCGAAGAACGCGGCGAATTCGACCGGCGAGAAATCGTAGCGCCCGGGATGGGCGATCACCGCCTCGCCGCCCGCCCCCTTGATCCATTTCATGGCGTCAGCCAGCTTGGACCAGCGATGGCCGACATAACCCGGCTTGCCGTCGCCGAGATATTTCGAGAACACGTCCGAGGTCGATTCCGCGTAGCCCTTGTCAACCAGATAGCGTGCGAAATGCGTGCGCGAGATCATGGCCAGATCGTTCACGTAGTGCAGCGCGCCTTCGTAAGCGCCCTGGATGCCGATGTCGGCGAGTGCCTCGCCTATGGCTTCACCGCGTGCCTGGCGGCCGCTGCGCGTGGCAGCCAGGCCGTCGATCAGCGCCTGGTTTTTAGCATCCACGTTCAGCCCGACGATATGCACTGTCCGCCCCGCCCACGTCACCGAAATCTCCACCCCGCCGAGATACGCCATGCCGAGCGCTTGCGCGGCTTCCCGCGCCTCGCGCTGGCCGCCAAGCTGATCGTGGTCGGTAAGCGACCAGAGTGTCACACCGCTCGCGTGAGCACGCGCGGCGACCTCGGCTGGAGCGAGGTGGCCGTCAGAAACAGTGGAGTGGCAATGCAGGTCGGCGTTCATCACGAAAACTCTAGGAATTACCAGTCATTCTACTGCAACGCGTCAGAGCGGATCTATCGCCGACCTATCAGTCAATCCAATGATCCGGCAGCATCACGCTCAAGCGCAAAATGTTTCGATCAGCGCTGCCACCCGTTCGGGCTGATCGTGATGAAGCATGTGCCCGGCGTGATCGATGATCTCCTCGCGCCAGTCGGTGAACGCCTTGAAACGCTGCTTGAATTCGCCGGTCGGAACCTCTCCGGCGATCATCGCGAGGGTCGGCGAAGCGAGCGCTTCGACATGCAGGACCTTCGCCTGCACCTTCGACCAGACAGCCATCACTTCGTCGAGCCGATACAGCAACGGCCCACGCATTTTGTGCACGGGATCCGCGAGCAGATGAAAACGGCCGGTATCGTCGGGTTTCGCCCAGTGCTGGGCCAAAAAGCGCGCTTTCGCCAGCGGCAGGCGCGGATTCGTGCGGATCAGCCGTTGAGCGACGTCATCAAGCGTGGCGTACGTGTTGAGTGAAGGCGGCGCGTGCAAATCGTCGAGCCATTGCGCGATCCGCGCGGGCGAACACTCCGCCTTGGTGGCCGCCATGCCGAATCCCTCGAGATCGACCACGCGCCGCACCCGCTCCGGCCGCACGCCCGCGTATAGGCAAACAACGTTCGCGCCCATGCTGTGGCCGACCAGGTTCACCGACTCCCCACGCAGCGACGCCAGCGCGTAGTGCTCAAGCAGCGCATCAAGGTCCGCCAGATAATCCTGGAACCAGTAATGGCTGCTACTGCCCTGCGCCACCGGCCAGTCCGACAGCCCGAAACCGCGGGCATCGGGCGCGATCACCTGCCAGTCGCTCGCGAGGGCGTCGACGACAAACTGAAACGACGCCGAAATATCCATCCAGCCATGCAGCATGAACAGCTTGGGCACGTCGGGCAATCTCCATCGGCGCACGTGCAGCCGAGTGCCGCGCGTGGTGATGAATTTGGAAACGGGCGTTTTGAGTGGGGTCATTGGGAAATCGGAGCAGTTTGAATGGAGCCGATATCGTCAACGCCTGCGAACGCACGCAATTCAGCTTCATCGAAACCGGCGTCGCGGCGCGCTTCGAAGTTGAACGGGCCGCGCAGTTTCGGCGCGTGATATTGCTCCGCCAGTTGCACGTAGGTGGTGTGCGGATCGGCGCCGGACTCGCTGCACAGGTGCCGGAACCAGTGATTGCCAATCAGCACGTGGCCGATTTCGTCGTGGATAATCACGTCGAGAATAGCCGCCGATGCGTGATCGCCCGCTTGAGCGAGGCCCCGGCGAATCGGCGGCGAAGCGTCCAGCCCCAGCGTGCGCTCGGCCATTTCCCACAGGCCATCGTGCGCGGGAAAATCGCCGTATTGATGCCCGAATTCGGCCAGACGCGCGCTCAGCAGGGAAAAGTGGCGTGCTTCCTCGGCGGCGACCTTGAACCAGTTGTGATAAAATGCGTCGGGCATTGCCGGGAAACGCCAGACGAGACATCGAGCGCGAGGTTGATCGCGTTGAACTCGATATGCGTGATCGCGTGCAGCAACACCGCACGTCCAGCGTCTGACTGCATGCTGCGGCGCTTCAGCGATGACGGCGCAACCAGTTCCGGGGCCGCCGGACGACCCGGCAGATCAAGCGGATCAAGGATATGAACTGCGGCGTCGAGCATGGTGTCGCCCGACAGCAAACGCTCGTAGAACTGCTGGGTAGCGCTTGCCTTCGCGGCAAGATCGCATTTCCTGAGCAGCGCTAGCGCAGTCGGACGGACGCGGGTGGACGCAGAATATTCAAACTGTTCGGACATGATTCCGGAGTGCTTTGGGGTGCTTATGCAGTGCTTATAAACGATAACGGCTAATCCTACAGCATCGTCGGATACCCGGCCGCCCGAGGAAGCCGATTCAAAACGCCAGTTTGGAATTTCCGGCTCAGAACTCGTCGCCGTCGATCAGGTCCACAAAAGCCGGGCCGCACGTCACCTTGGCGCAACCAATTAAAAATAGCACTTTCCGCGGAAGATTTTTGGCACGAGGCCGCCGGGGCCGCAGGCCATGGCATCGGCTCGACCGGCCTGAAATCAGCTCGTGACTGAATTTTCAACCGATTGCATTCCCGATTGCATTCGATTGTACCGGCCATGCCCGCGCCCAAGGCCTGTTGACCAATCCGCGCTCATGGCTCACGTCAAGCCCTTACAGGAGACACAGTGGCAATCTATAAACTCGGCGATGCCGCCCCGACCATCCACGAAAGCGTCTTCGTCGCCGATACAGCGACCATCATCGGCCGTGTGACACTGGAAGAAAATTCGAGCATCTGGTTTGGCGCCGCGCTGCGCGGCGATAACGAGCCCATCGTGCTCGGCCAAGGCAGCAACATCCAGGAAGGCGCGGTCTTGCATACTGATCCGGGTATCCGCTGACGATTGAAGCCAACGTGACCATCGGCCATCGGGCCATGCTACACGGCTGCACGATCAAGGAAGGTGCGTTGATCAGAATTCAGGCCGTGGTCTTGAATGGTGCGGTCATCGGCCGCAACTGCCTGGTTGGCGCGGGCGCCGTGGTGACCAAAGGTAAAACCTTCCCCGACAACACCCCGATCCTCGGCGCGCCCGCGAAAGCCGTGCGCGAGCTCACGGAAGCTGATATTGCCCAGATGCAGGCAGGGACGCGTGGTTACGCGGACCACCGCGAATTTTACAAGGCGCAACTCATGCGGATCGGCTGAACGCCGGTCGACACGCATTACGCCGTCGATCAAAAGACCCAAGCGTAGTTAACGACCAGTTTCAAAAATTCATGTTCAACGCGGCGCCGGTGCGCGGCGAAATTGTCTCGCTGCGTGATACCTGGCAGGAAGTGCTCACGCGCCGCTCGTACCCCACGCCCGTGCACAATGTGCTCGACGAAATGGCTGCGTGCGCGCTGCTGTCGGCGAATCTCAAGTTCGATGGCACGCTCATCATGCAAATCTACGGGGACGGGCCAGTGACCATGCTTGTCGTCCAATGTAATTCGGACTTGTCGCTCCGGGCAACTGCGAAGCTGGCTGAATCCATCGAAGGCGCGAGCGAAACGCCCGCACCGATTACCGACGATATGACGCTCCCCGCTCAACAACGGCCAGGGACGCTGCGTGATCACGCTCGATCCGCGCGACAAGAAGCCCGGGCAGCAGGCTTATCAGGGCATCGTGTCGCTCTGAGCGGCGAGCATGGGCCGCTGGCGTCAATGGCGGAAGTGCTGGAGCACTGCACCACTCCGAGCAGTTGGTACGCGCATGTGGCTCGCCGCGAACACCGAGCGTGCCGTGCATGTTGCTTCAAAAGCTCCCCGGCGATGGCGGTATCGTCCCGCATCCGGGCGAACACGACGCTGATACATGGCAGCGTGTGTGCCATCTCGGCGTCTGTTATCGGCGGTGCAAATCCGAGACATCCGAGACATCCGAGACACTACTAAAAAACGGCGGCGTTGGGTCGCGCC
>CALNPU010000140.1 GCA_940588625.1 uncultured Caballeronia sp. | reverse complement strand
GCAGAAAACTGGTTCGACTTGTTCGCGGCTCCATTCTCTCAAGAGTCCGAGCCTCCACCAAACTCGGAACGGTTCAAACTGTTGACTTGTGAATTAGCCGCTGCCTAAAACTCGAACATTGTCATAAATCGGGCTAATGCCTTGGACACTTGTAGTCGTCGACCTTTGGATTGTTTAGCTGCCTGACCGGCAGGACTCCGCGCTTGAATTCTCAGCCACCGTCTTGCCATCAGGCCGACGGTGCGCGCCGCAGTACTTTTCCCGTGGCACCCCTCAGCGCCAATCGGCCGCAGGTTTGCGTGCGTCTGAATGGAGCCTTGCCGCGAGCCCATACTCGCGGCTGCTTTTGCTTGCACCTGTCCCTGTTGAGGAACGGGGCCGGCATGGATCAACACGCGTATACCGGGCGCATTCCCACCCAGCGCCCGCAGCACGAAAAGGAGCCGTTATGACGGACAGTGACAGTTACCCCTTAAGTTCCATGACTATTACGCTGCTTAAGGAACGCGAGTAGACCTGCTTCGATACGCGCCAGGCGTGCTCGAACTCCTTGCTGCTGGCGTTGCCGTTAAGCGAACAAGCCATCCGCCTGGAGAATCACCATGTACTTCGGTCTGCTCGTCTCGTCACACATCCGTCTGTTAAGCAATTGCGCCACCCGAACGGCTCGGCCTTGCCGCCCGGCTCCAGCCGCGTGCATCGCGCAGCGGGACTCTGGCGCGCTTTCGCACATCTGATGAAATAGCGGCTGCTGGCATACGCATCAGCGCCTGGGAGCGAACGCGCGATTTGGCCTGATCGTGACCACAAGCGTGTGATGCCTGCGGCATGATTCACGTATGAGCCATGCCGAAGCCAGCATCCGTCTGACAGAGTAATTTGCCTGCTGTCATCGGACTGTCGCACGCAGCTAATACGATGGGGCGCACCAGTATTGAGAGTGCCTGAGCGGTCTTCGTCAGGCAATGCATGCGAACACTACAATTCAAAGAATCGCTTTATGATCTACGAGTATATTCTTCCCATGATCGCGGCTTTGTCGTGCGGCATTGCCATCGGTCTAGAGAGACAGCTGCGGCAGCGAACGGCTGGCCTGCACACCATTAACGCTGGTGACCAGCGGCGCCTGTTTGTTTGTGATCCTTGGCACCATGACCGGGAACGGAACCACGACCGTGACGCAGATCGCGTCGTATGTGGTGTCCGGGCGTGGGCTTCCTGGGTGGCGGCGTCATCATGCGCGAGCAGGGTGCAATCCATCCAGGGTATCAATACCCCGCGCCACCTTGTGGTGCTCAACGGCCGTGGCGTTCTTTGCGGGGCGTCGCACTATGGGCCCGCTATCGCGGGAACCCTGGTGATTCTCTTCACCAACACCGTGCTGCGCGAGATAGGGCACACGATCAAATACGACGCTGGTATCTTCCGCCGACCTCGTGCGCAAATACGTGCTGAAGGTAGTCTGTCGCGCGGAAGATGAGGTTGAATATTCGAGCGATGATCACCAACTCCATGGTGTCGGCGCCGCTGTCATTCCAGGGAGTGAGCAGCACGGACGTCGACGAAGACTCGGGGCGCGTGGAAGTGATCGCAATGCTCGAAACGCATCCGAAATATCAATCAAAGGTTGAGGCCGTTGCGAGTCGGCTCAGCATGGACAAGGGCGTATCAAGCGTTAGCTGGGCCGCGCTCGATAACGTGCCCGTGCCCGACCGACATTGCGTCACGACCCATCGGCATGGCCGCGTGGCGGCACTCGTGCGGTATGGCATGGGTTTTGAAAGGATGCATCGGTAGTATGCGGGACAGCGATGCTTCTGCGTACTTGTGCTGACACGGTATGCAGGTTCGATCCGCCATGTGTGTGGATGAGCGGGTGCGCGCATCTTCAGGCGTCGCTTCACCCATTCAAAGGTCGCAAACGAGTACTTATGTGTTGTTGGTTTGCGGGTTCGGAGCTGGACTTGCGATTGTCCTCGACCTGTTGAAACGCGACGAGCACGGTCTGCCTGTAATCGGCGACCGCTGCGTCGGCGTCGTATTGCGAGTGGGCGTTTTTCAGGGAGGCATCGCGCCGGCCGCCGTCGAACAACGTCCCCACCAGTTGCGGACCGATCAACCAGAAAAGGCTGGTGGGAGGTCAGCCACGGCGCAAAAAACGTGCTTTCGAGTCCGGCGCTTGCCGACAGGACGAGATCGGGAAAGAACGCGGCATGTGCCTCGCCGATCATTGGTTGCAATGGAGAACGTCGATGCCGGTCCACCTATCAACATAGCGATCGCGTGCTGAAGCTGCGCGCGATGGACATCGATGTCCGTGTCCTGTGTCCGCGTACTTTCGAGTTGGGTCGAGGCCAGCGCGACCGCCGAGGCATCGATTGCGCCATTCTTCAGTTGCTGGTTCAGGATGCGCAACGCATCGGCATAGGCATTGACGGTGTCGTCGAGGAGTTTCTTCTGCGTATCGAGCAAACGCAGGTCGAAGTAATCGACGGCCAGGTCGCTCGTCATCGAGAGGCGCACCGCTTCAAGATCGGCCTCGCTTGCAGCCGCATTTGCCTGCCGTTGACGGTTGCGTCTTTCACGCGGCCAAACAGGTCGGACTCCCACGAAGCGCTCAAGCCCGCCGAATAGTCGGGCACGGTCTTGCCCGCAAGCGAATGGCCCTCCACGTTTTGCGAGGTACGGAACCGGCTCTCGGACGCGCCTGCGGTCACGGTCCGGAAGAAGCCGGCCCGCTGATAGTCGACGAGCGCGCGTGCCTGCTGCAATTGCGCAACCGCTTTCTTCACCGTCTGGTTCGATACATCAATACGGCTTTCGAGCTCATTCAACGTCGGGTCGCCGAAGACGGTCCACCATGGGCCACGCGGCTGGGTATCGGCAGGCGCGGCGAGCGCCCAACCTGCGGCGCCGGCATAGTGCGCCGGAACGGAGACGGTCGGTTTTTGATAAGCCGGCATTGTGGAGCAAGCGCTGAGCGCGACGGCCACGCAGGCGACCAAGGTCTTGCGGGCAAGGGCGCAGGGTGACGTAAGCATGGACGCGATCCTCAGGAAGCGGACGAAGCGATCCGCATTGGCTCGCCAGGGCTGATAGCGTCGCCCGGATTGTCGATGACGCGGTCGGTGGCCGTGAGCCCGGTCGTGATTTCCATGTGGGTGCCGAAATTCCGTCCAACGGTCACGGTCTTGAGCGCGGTTTTACCCGCACTGTCGACCACCGCGACGGTCACGCCATTGGGTCTGAACAGGAGCGCACTCACCGGCAGGTCGAGTGCTGGGCTGGGGTTCTGCAGTGCCAGATGTACCTGTGCGTAGGCGCCGGGCAGCAGTGCGCCGTCGTAGTTGTCGACATCGACTTCCACGTGCATCGGTGCGGCTGACCGGATTGATCGCGTCGGCACTGCGCGCGACTTTCGCGGCGAAACGCCTGCCGGGATATTGCTGCCCGCTCAGATAAACCTCGGTACTGGGCGTGACGTAGGGCGCATCGCGTTTTGCGGCACATCGACGAATACTCGCAACGTGTCTGTCTGCTTCACATGAAAGAGTTCACCGGGCATGGGGCCAGCCCCGGCGAGCCGCCCGCCGTGACCAGCGCACCCACGTCCACGTTACGTGCGGTCACCTTCTCGTACGACCCAAGCTCGGACAGGTGTTGCACATTGGCCTGTGCGGACTGCAGCATGGCGCGTTTCACCTCCATATCGCTGACCTTCGTGTCGGTGTCCTGTTGCGAGACCGACTGTGTCTTCAGCATGTCCTGCCAGCGTTGTGCGCTGACCTTGGCGTAGTCGAAGTTGCGAAGTTGGCCCGTGCGGTTGCTACGTCGGCGCGAGCCTGGCGAAGCTGTGCATCGAGTTCCGGTGTCTGGATGATGATGGCCAGCGTTTGCCCTGTCTTCACTCGGGCGCCAATGTCGGCGTACCAGTGCTCGAGGTAACCGCTGGTGCGGGCATAGATCGAGGCATCGGCGTATGGCATCACCGAGCCGGGCAGCAGGAGTTCCTGGACGGAAGGGGCGCTGCGCGGCTTGATGACCGAGACACTGAGCGCGTGCTGTGCAGCGGCTTGCGAGGTCAGCGCGGTGCTGGCCTGCAGTCTCGGAACAATGCCGATCACAAGTAACGCTGCAGCGATAGCGCCGAATGCCAACGGCATCATGAAGCGTCGTCGTGTGGAAGGCTTGGTGGCCGTCTCGCCGGTCGTGCATATCGTTGTGATGGTTCATGGTCTGAGCTCGTTTAAAGGCAGTCACTGAACGGACGGAGTGGCTTGGTGCGCCCCTTTCTGCAAGCGGCGCTTTTCGATCCACGCGTGGACCATGCCGAATACGACCGGGACGAAAAGAAGGGCGGAGACCGTGCCTATGCCAGGCCACCATCACGGCACGCCCATCGCCGCTGTCGCCCAGGCCGAGCGCCATAGGCAACATGCCGATCAGCATGGCGAGCGCAGTCATCAGCACGGGCCGGAAGCGGTTGAAACCGGCTTCGAGGGCTGCGGTTAGCGTCGCCGCGCCGCCTTGCAGCATCTCACGCGCCGTGTTGATGACAAGAATGCTGTTGGCCGTTGCAATGCCGATGCACAGGATCGTGCCGGTGAGCGCGGGAACGCTGAGCGTGGTGTGCGTGGCGAAGAGCATCCACGCGATACCCGCCAGCGACGCGGGCAAGCCGCTGATGATGATCAGTAGGTCGATCCACGACTGGAAGTTCACGACCATCAGCAGGTAGACCAGCGCAATGGCGAATACGAGTCCCAGGCCGCTAAACGATTCGTTCATCGACTGAACCTGGCCGCGGATGACTATCGACGAGCCGGCGGGCACTGCGCCTGGTCGACGAGCCGGGTCGCATCCGATGCCACGCCGCCCAGGTCGCGCCCTTGCGCTGAAGCGAAGATATCGAGCACGGGCTGCACGTTGTAGTGCGAGACCACGGCTTGCTGCGTGCCGCGTGACATCGTGCCCAATGAACCCAACAGGTTTTGCGGCGACGGTGAGGTCGCGTCCTTCGTCAGCGGCACATTTGCCAGTATCTGCAAGGAATGAATGTCGTATTGCGGCACTTCAGTCATCAACGGATAACTCACGCCGTTCTTCGGATCGAGCCAGAAGTTCGGCGTGGTCTGTGAGCTGCCCGACAGCGCGATCAGCAGGTTCTGCGCGACATCGCGTTGCGTGAGGCCGGCTTGCATCGCCTTGGTCCGGTCTATGTTGACGTTGATCGCGTGCTCGTCGCCGGGCATTTTGAATGCAGGCATCGACCAGACCACGCACGGTCCTCAGCTTTGCCAGCAAGTTGTTCGCCACCACACGGTTCTGGTCGAGCTTGTTGCCGACGATCTGGATGTCGATCGGCGCGGGGAAACCGAAGTTCAGGATCTGGCTGACGATATCCGCCGGGAGGAACGCGAACGTGGTGCCGGGGAACGACGCGGTCAATACGTTGCGCAATCTCGCGACGTAGTCCGCCGTGGGTGCGTGTCCTTTCTTCAAAGTGATCATGATGTCCGCGTCTGCCGATTCGACCGGCGCCGACGAGTCATAGGTCAGGTTGATGCCGCTTACCGGCACGCCGATGTTGTCGAGCAACGCGGCCTCGTCCGACTTTGGAATGACGGTGCAGATCTTCGCTTCGACTTCGTCCGCGAGACGCGCGGTCTGCTCGATCCGGGTCCCGGTGGGGGCACGCATGTGCAGGCGGATTTCACCGGTATCGACAGCCGGGAAAAAATCGTGGCCTGTGAAGGGCACAAGCGCGAGTGACCCCATGCAAAACAGCATGAACATCAGCAGGAACCGTCGGCGGTTTTCAATGGCGCAGCCGAGCGTCGCCTTGTAGCCGTGGCGCAATTTTTCGAAACGACGTTCAAAGCCGGCCTGGAACCGTATCAGGAAAGCGAACGGTCCGCGTGCGGGACTGCCGTCTTTCGAAGGCATTTTCATCAGGTACATTGCGAGGCTCGGAATCAGCGTGCGCGAGAAGGAGTAGGACTCGCCACATCACAAACACAACCGCTTCGGCCAGGGGCACAAGTAAATATCGGGCTACCCCTGAGAGCAGGAACATTGGCACGAACACAATGCAGATGGAGAGCGTTGAAACGAAGGTCGGGACCGTGATCTAGCCCGATCCGTTGAAAATGGCGTCGTGCAGCGGCTCACCCCGTTCCAGATGGTGCGTGATGTTTTCGATAGCGACCGTCGCTTCCTCGACCAGGATCCCGACCGCCAGCGCCAGCCCTCCGAGGGTCATGATGTTGATGGTTTGTCCGAGCGCGGACAGCGCGATCAGCGAGGTCAGCACCGAGAGCGGAATGGTGACGGCAATGATCAGGGTCGCGCGCCAGCTGCCTAGGAACAGCAGGATCATTAGCGCAGTCAGGCATGCCGCGATCAGCGCTTCCCGCACGACGCCGGTCACCGCCGACTTCACGAATACCGACTGATCGGAAAGCGGCGTGATGTGCAGCGCCTTCGGCAGTATGGACTTGATCTGCGCGATGATTGTCAGCGTCGACGTGCTGCCGGTCTTTTCCACCGTGAGCAGCGCGGCGCGCTTGCCGTCGCTGCGCACGATATTGGTCTGAGGCGCATACACCCGTCACGCACCTGCGCGACTTTCCGTACATACCGCCACCGCCCCTTTGACTGTTTTGACCGGCAGGTTGTTGAGCGCAGCGACGCTGTCCGTGCTGCCGTTCATCTGCGTTGTATTCGCGTGCTCCGATCTTGGCCGTGCCGCCCGGCAGGATCAGGTTCTGCGCATTGACGGCATTGACCACGTCACTTGGTGACAAGCCTTTGGCCTGCAGTGCAGGCGGATAGATGTCGACCATGATCTGGCGGATCTTTCTGCCGAAGGGCAGCGGTACGGCGGCGCCCTGCACCGTGGCAAGCTGCGTGCGAATAAAGCTGTTGCCGAGGTCGTAGAGTGTTTGCTCAGGCAGCGCATTGCTCGACCAAGCCTAGTTGCAGGATAGGGACGGTCGACGCGTTGTACGTAATAATGATCGGCGGCAACGTGACCGGCGGCAGCACTCGCAGAATGGACTCGGAATTCGAGCCGGCTTCGGCGATGGCGCGGTTGATGTCCGCGCCGGGATGAAAGAAGATCTTGATGACCGAGACGCCGTTCAGCGACTGCGATTCAATATGTTCAATGTCGTCAACATCCGAAGTCAGTGCACGTTCATAGTTCGATGTGATCCGGGTTCGCCATGTCTTCCGCGGAGACCCCGTTATACGACCAGACAATGCTGACTACCGGGATATTGATATTCGGAAAAATATCCGTAGGCGTACGCATGATGGCGAGCAGTCCGATCAGGAACAGCAGGATCGCGAGCACAATAAAAGTATAGGGCCTGCGTAGGGCCAGTCTGACAATCCACATGGGTATTCCCGGAAGATAAGCAGCGCGTGAAAGGCGGAGACTTCGTAACGTGCGGCCAGTGTGACGAACCGGCCTTTACCCGGTCCTGACCGCAAGGTTACAAAGCTGTTATCTTCGAATGCCGGGATCTACAACATGACGATCTTGTCATCTGGGCGTCAGCTTTGAGTCAGGACCTGCCGCGCAAAATGAAGTCGCTTACCGGACGGTGAAGCATCGGCTTCATTCATTGAGAGTGAAGCCACTTTTCAAAAGAGGTGACTCATCATGAAAACACTGATCTGCACAACACTTGTGCTTGTCCTGGCTGCACCCGCCATGTCGTTCGCCCAACAAACCTCGAATGAGCCCGTCACGCGTGCCCAGGTGGGCGCTGATCTCATCCAGCTCGAGAACGCGGGATGGCGCCCAAGCTCGCAGGACACTTACTATCCGAATGATATTCAGGCTGCTAAAGCACGGGTGCATGCCGGAGACACCACCACCGGTTACGGCTGAGTCACGGAGAACGGAACGTCAATGTCGCAACCGTCGACAAGCGGGACCACGGTGGCCCCGGCGTCCAACGGTCACTAATTCGGACGGTGGTGCAGGACCTGCTGGCGGGGCGGTTCACGCGATACCGCAGTATTTTCGCGGGCGGCTTGGTTAGCCGCGGTCTGCCCGAGCATGATTTCCGGATCTTTAGCCGGATCGCTTAGTGCCGCTTAGTGGGTATCGCTGCAAATGAAAGAAGTTGCGGCCGCTGACAGAAACAACGGCGTAGAGGACAATACTGAGCGGCTAAGCACCGGACCAACCAACATCCGGCGCTTAGCCGCTGCACAAACCTGGGTTCAACTTAGCCTGGCAACGTATCAGGTGCCTGGCCTTGCTCGCAAACCTCGCCATTGGCTCGGCTTGCAATGCACGCACGTGCGCCGGCAGGAAGGGGTGAATCAGCAGTTGGTAAGCGCCGCCGCCAATCACGCCGCCTATCAACGGGGCCGCCACCGGAATCCGCCAGTAGTTGTCCGGCGAAGGCAGCGCGGATGAACCCCAGCCTGCAAAATACGCAAACAAACGCGGGCCAAGATCACGAGCCGGATTCATTGCCCAGGCTTCCAGATAGCCCATTGACGGACCCAAGGATTGCCACCAGGAACCCGATCATGAGCACACCCGCATTTGCCTGGGGCGCCATTTCGTTGGATTGCTCGGTAATCGCGAAAATCCCGAACAGAAGGAACGCGGTCAGGATGACTTCATCGGAGACGCGTGCATGGTGGTGTATGGCCAGGCCCGGATGCGTAAAGAACATGCCCGCTGCGCTGCCGTCTGCCCGTGACAGGTGATGAACCAGGTTGTAATGGTCGATCACCGGCCCGAACAGCGCATAAACAATGACGGCGCCCAGGATGTCGCCAATGAGCTGCGCCACCCAGTAGGGCAACACTTTCTTCCACGAGAAACCGCGAAATAGCGCAAGGGCCAGTGTCACCGCGGGGTTAGCATGGGTGCCCGAAATGGAGCCTGTGACATAGATGGATGGCCAACGTCACGGGCAGGTCCCACGACATGCAGACACCCCAGTAAGCATTCACATACGGGCTGGTATCGACAGCACGTACATGCGCCACCGAATCTCCAAACGCGATGATAAGAACGGCGATAGCCTCGGAGATGAGTTCGCCGACAAATTGCCTGCCGGTAGGTTTTGCAATAGTTGATGACACGAGGAGAGACTCCTTAAAGAGGAACTGCACTGCGGCAGAAGACACCCGGATAGATGCGACCGAGACTCACACTGAACTCAGGTTCAACTGAGGCTCAGGTGACACCCGGGTGGCACTCAGGTGGCGTCGGCCCACGCCTTGGCGGCATTCACCGCACGTTGCCAGCCGTGCATCTGGCGCTTGACCTCGTCGGCCGCAATATCCGGCGAGAAACGACGGTCCAGCTTCCATTGGCTTTGCAGTTCATTCCTTTCCAGTAACCGACTGCCAGCCCGGCCAGATACGCCGCACCGAGCGCAGTAGTTCGCTGATCTGCGGACGCACCACGTCCACGCCCAGCATGTCGGCCTGGAATTGCATCAGCAGGTTGTTGGCGACCGCACCGCCGTGCACGCGCAATTCGCCAATGCGGATGCCGGAGTCAGCTTCCATGTCCTTCAGTACATCGATTGATTGAAAGGCGATGCTTTCCAGCGCCGCCCGTGCAATATGGGCGGAGGTCGTGCCACGTGTCACGCCGAACAGCGTGCCGCGCGCGTGCATTCCAGTGCGGCGCACCCAGGCCTGCAAAGGCGGGCACCATATAGACGCCATCGCTATGCGGCACGCTGCGTGCGAGCCCTTCAATTTCATTCGCACTCTTGATGATGCCAAGCCCGTTGCGGATCCATTGCACGACAGCGCCACCAATGAAGATGCTGCCTTCCAGCGCATAGTTGACCTGGTCGCCGATCTGCCAGGCAATGGTGGTAACCAGGTTGTTGCTCGATTCGATCGGCTTGTCGCCCGTGTTCATGACGAGGAAGCAGCCGGTGCCGTAGGTGTTTTTCACCATGCCGGACTTGTGCACATCTGGCCGAAGAGGGCGGCGTGCTGGTCGCCTGCAATGCCGGCAAGCGGAATCTTGGAGGCGAAGACCGTGGTCTTGGTCGGGCCGTACACCTCCGACGAGGCGCGCACTTCAGGCAGCATGCTGCGCGGAATGTCGAGCGCGTCGAGCAGTTCGTCGTCCCATTTGAGGGTGTGGATATTGAAGAGCATGGTGCGTGACGCGTTGGTGACGTCAGTGATATGCAGGCCGTGCTTCGTGAAGTTCCACACCAGCCAGCTATCGACCGTACCGAACGCAAGGCGTCCTTGTTTGGCTTTCTCGCACGCACCTTCCACGTTGTCGAGGATCCAGCGGATCTTGGTCGCGGAAAAGTAGGAGTCGATAGGCAGGCCCGTCTTGGCACGAACCTTTTCTTCCAGTCCCTGCGCCTTCAACTGGTCGCAGAAGTCGGCGGTACGGCGGTCTTGCCAGACAATGGCGTTATAGATCGGCTGACCGGTTTCGCGGTCCCACACAATGGTGGTTTCGCGCTGGTTGGTAATGCCGATGGCGGCGATCGATGCGCCGTTCAAACCTGCGCGGGTGACGGCTTCGGCGGTGAAGTCGGCCTGGGTTGACCAGATTTCCTGCGGGTCGTGCTCGACCCAGCCCGGCTGCGGATAGATCTGGCGAAATTCCTTCTGTGCACAGACACTACGTTACCTTGGGGATCGAATACCATTGCGCGTGAACTCGTCGTGCCCTGGTCGAGCGCGAGGATATATTGCTCCTGCATTGTCTTCTTCACTGGTTTTTTTAAATGGATCGCCGCCGCTTCTTGCATGATGCCCCGCGGCGTTGCTGACTTCTTGTTTTGACTGCGGCTTCGGTGAGACGGGCGCTTCTGCGAAAATTACGTTTTGATTGCGACGTTAAATCCGGTTAAGGAAACTCTGCAAAAGTCCTGGCATTGGGGTTCGTGTGAACTATCGTGGGACGCAGTGGAGTGAATGGAGGA
>CALNPU010000139.1 GCA_940588625.1 uncultured Caballeronia sp. | reverse complement strand
TAGTTCACACGAACCCCAATGCCAGGACTTTTGCAGAGTTTCACTAACAGAACTTTCGAAAGTAAACGAGAAACTTGAAACGAGAAACTTGTGGGTAATCGAAAGACCTCACAGACGGTTACGCGGAATCCGCCGCAGCGCGCGACAAGAAACGCGCGAAGTCAGTCCGCTGGCTCATCATGCCGTCGACCGCTGTATTGTTCCTGTGGATGGCCATCCCGCTTGCGATGACCATCTTCTGGTATTCGTTCTCTCGATACAACCTGCTCAACCCCGATGTCAAAGGGTTCGCCGGTCTCGATAACTATGAATTCCTTGCCACCGATCCGGCCTTTCTACCGTCGATTGTTCACACGCTGCCGCTGACGCTGATCGGATCGGTGCTGCTGATCACGGTGGTCGGCGGCGTTCTACTTGCCGTGCTGTTCGACTGCAAGTTCTAAGGCCAGGGTATTGCGCGGCGGCTGGTGATAGCACCGTTCTTCGTCATGCCTACCGTCAGCGCGCTAATCTCCTGCATCCGGTGTATGGGCTGATAGCGCAGCTGATGCAGGTGTTGGGGCTCCAGCTGATCGACTGGTTCGGCGACTATCCACTCTTTGCGGTGATCGTGATCGTTGCGTGGCAATGGCTGCCATTCGCGTTCCTGATTCTCTTCACGGCGATCCAGTCGCTGGACCAGGAGCAAAAGGAAGGAGGAAGGGGCGCGCATCGACGGCGCGGGTGCGATCTCCATGTTCTGCTACATCACGCTGCCGCACTTGAAGCGCGCGATTGCCGTGGTGGTGATGATGGAAACCATTTTCCTGCTCTCCATCTTCGCTGAAATCTATACGACGACAGGCGGCGGCCCAGGCACCGCGACCACCATCCTGTCGTACTTGATCTACGCGCTCGGCCTGCAGCAATTCGACGTCGGCCTGGCTTCCGCCGGCGGCATTTTGGCGGTCGTGCTGGCGAACATCGTTGCGTTTTTCCTGGTGCGTATGCTCGCGAAGAACCTGAAAGGGGAGTACGAATCATGAGCCATCCCGTTACCGCAACAACGTCCGTGCCGATCCTCGACACGCTCAAGCGTGGCGTGCTGGGTATGATCGCCTGGTTGTTCGCGCTGCTGCTGTTTTTCCCGATCTTCTGGATGACCATCGCGGCGTTCAAGACCGAGCAGCAGGCGTATTCGTCGTCGCTGATCTTCACACCCACGCTCGACAGTTTCCGTGAGGTGTTTGCGCGCAGTAACTACTTTGCATTCGCGTGGCACTCCATCCTGATCTTGGTCGGCGTCACGGTGATCTGCTTGTTGCTCGCCATGCCGTGCGCCTACGCAATGGCGTTTTTCCCGACCAAGAAAATGCAGAAAGTGCTGCTGTGGATGCTCTCGACGAAGATGATGCCGTCGGTGGGCGTGCTCGTGCCGATCTACCTGCTGTGGAAGAACACCGGCGTGCTCGACACGGTGTGGGGTTTAATCATTGTCTACACGCTGATCAATTTGCCGATCGCCGTCTGGATGTCCTACACGTACTTCAACGAAATCCCGCGGGACATCCTGGAAGCGGGGCGTATTGATGGCGCGGCGACGTGGCAGAAAATCGTCTATGCTGATGCCGATGTCGCTGCCCGGGCTCGCCTCTACCGCGTTGCTGCTCGTGATCATGTCGTGGAACGAGGCGTTCTGGAGCATCAACCTCTCGAGCGCCGCTGACAGTGTTCATTGCGTCGTATTCGAGTCCGGAGGGCTTATTCTGGGTGAAGCTTTCGGCAGCTTTACTGCTGGCCGTGGCGCCGATCATGATTGTCGGTTGGTTGTCGCAGAAGCAACTTGTGCGCGGCCTGACCTTCGGCGCGGTGAAATGAGGTGGAACCCGAGGCCGATCCAGTGAACCTGAACTTGTCCCAAGCCGGCGTACCGGACGTGCTCGCTCCAGCCGATGCCTTCGACGGGCATCTGCTGATCAGCGACTGCGACGGCGTATTGATCGACAGCGAAGCGATTACGGGACGCGTGCTCGTGTAGGAAATGGAGGCGCTTTGGCCCGGCGTGGATGCAGAGCCGATTGTCACGCCGCTGCTCGGGTTGCGGATCGAAACGGTGTTGCTGCGCACGGCTGAAACGCTTGGTTGGACGCTTGACCCGGCCCAGATCGACGCAATCCGGGCGGTCGTGGAAGCGCCCCCAGTCGAGGGAATTGAAGCCGCGCTCGCTGTGATTCCCTTGCGCAAGGCCTGCGCGAGCAACAGCTTTACGTCGTATGTGGAAGCCGTGCTGAGCCGCACGGGTCTCGTGCGGTTTTTTGGCGAACGTCTCTTTTGTGCCGATAAAGTGCCGAACCCGAAACCCGTGCCCGACGTGTATCTTGCGGCGGCACGGACCATGCGGGTGGCGCCCGAGCGCTGCGTAGTAGTGGAAGGCAGCGTGACCGGCGTGAGCGCGGCGGCGGGCATGCGACTGAAGGGCAAATTGATGCGCTGAAACGTGCTGGCGCAAGTGTCGTGTTCGACGAGATGAGGCAACTCCCCACGCTCGTCGGGCAGTGGCTGCAAAACGCAAGCTTCGAACTGCCGTGAGCCTCTTGCTCGCAGAAACGAAGCCAAGTTAAACGCGGAGACTCCATCATGGCAAGCCTGAATCTGCGCAACATCAACAAGCACAAGCGCTACGAAGAAACCGAAGTGATTCGCAGCGTGAACCTCGATATCGCCAACGGCGAGTTCGTCGTGTTCGCGGGCCCAAGCGGTTGCGGCAAATCCACGCTGATGCGGATGATCGCCAGTCTGGAAGATATCACCGGCGGCGACCTGACCATCGACGGCGTGCGCGTAAACGACGTGCAACCGGCCAAGCGCGGGATTGCGATGGTGTTCCAGTCGTACGCGCTGTATCCGCACATGACGCTGTACGACAACATGGCTTTTGGCCTGAAGCTGCCGGCACGAAAAAGCCTGAAATCGATGCAACCGTCAAGCAGGCTGCGAAGATCCTGCACATCGACCATTTTTTCGATAGGAAACCTAATCAATTGTCGGGCGGGCAGGGTCAGAGGGTCGCGATCGGCCGGGCGATCACGCGCAAGCCGAAGGTGTTCCTTCGACGAACCGCTGTCCAACCATGACGTCGCGTTGCGCGTGAAGATGCGCCTGGAGTTCGCGCGGCTGCACGACGAGCTCAAGACCACGATGATCTACGTGACGAAGCCATGACGCTGGCGGACAAGATCGTGGTGTTGTCGGCGGGAAACGTGGAGCAGGTCGGTTCGCCGAACCAGCTTTATCACGCGCCGCAGAACAAGTTCGTGGCGGGTTTTATCGGTGCGCCGAAGATGAATTTCCTGAACGGCGAGGTAACGCAGGTATTGAGCGATGGCGTGCTGGTGAAGTACGCGACCGGTGAGACGCAACTTGCCGCTGTTGAGCCGGGTAACGCCAAAGTGGGCGATGCGGTAACGGTCGGAATTCGTCTGGAGCATCTCTGCATGCAGGGACGGCGGCAACGATTGAGCACGGAGGTTCATCGAAGACGATGGCCGTGGAGTCGCTCGGCGATGCCACTTATCTGTACGCGGAGTCTTCGGTGGCGCCGGAGAGGATGATTGCGCGCATCCCGCCGCTGGAGCGTCATTCACGTGGCGAAGCGCTGAAGCTCGGCACGATGCCTGAACATTGCCATCTGTTCAACGCAGACGGGATTGCGTATCAGCGGAAGATTGTCGAGGTGCTTTCGGCAGCGTGAGTTTGCATTCTTCGATGTAAAAGCGCCCGGGTCATCAATGACCCGGGCGCTTTTTTATGCGGTGACTAAATAAAACGCTCTCAGGCGTCCAGCGCCGCCTGTGCGCACAATTCATCGGTCACCAGCCTCGACAGCCATTTACCCTGCAACGCGGCACCACTGCTTCACGTTTTCTCAAACCGTCCGCGAACCCGATAGTCGGCCGTTTCGGCGGCGCATCCAGGCGCAAGCTGGTCACACGCTCGCCGGTCGTTGATTGCACGCGCGCGCCTTGCGCGTCGATCAGCAAGCCGAGCAGTTCAGCCACCGCCCCGGCCTGCATCATCTCTTCCACTTCGGCGGTCGTGATAAAGCCGTCCTCATGCAGCGAACAATTGATCCCGATATTTCCGATTCCGATAAACGCGACATCGGCGTTTTCGGACAGCGCATCGACAATCCGGTACAGCCGGTGATTGCACCATTGCTTGCGCTCGGCGCGGCTGTCGGCCATCAACGGCGCGGGCAACATGAAATGCTTGCCGCCAGTCTTCTCGGAGAGGTGCTGTGCGACGTCGTAGCTGTTCGAGGAGCCGTCCTGGGCGATTGCCCCATCGACACCAAACGGTGCTGCGGACGCTCCAGTTGCCCGATTTGCGCGACCACGGCCTTCAGGGTCCGGCCGGTGCTGATCGAGATCACCAGCGGTTTTTCATCGGTGAGATAGCGTTCCATGACCTGCGCGCACGCGACCGCCAGTTTGCGGTCCACTTGCTCGGGAGAATCACCGTCGACTGGGACGACTTCGCACATCGACAAGCCGTATCGCTTCGATAACTTCGCAGCTGCTGCGAGGCAATCGGCAATCCGGTGGTCCACGCGCACGCGGATCAGGTTCTTTTCGACCGCGAACGCGACCAGCCGCTGCGCGACGGGCCGCGAGATCTGCAGCTTCTCCGCAATTTCATTCTGCGTATTACCCGCGACGTAATACAGCCACGCGGCGCGGGTGGCGAGATCGAGTTTTTCGTTGGACTTGGGCACGGTCGATGTCTGGGTCGTTCGTGTCGAATACAAAGAGAATCGCGCGCCGTAAAGGCACGCGAAAGATCGACATTGTGCACGCTCGGCGCCTGAGGACAAAAACTCCCCGGGCGCCTGCTAAACCATCACGCGAGCCGCGGACGCGCCGGATCGAACAACGGGCACACGTGCTGATACAACTCCCGAAAACCCTTCAGCCGCTGCCGCAGGATTGCGTGGCGTTCCGCGTTGGGGATGAACTCGTCCTTCACGGGTGGTTTGGCAAGCACCACGGCCGGATCGCCGCCTGCGGTCAGCCAGCCAGCCGTGCCAAGCACCGCGCGGTCTCGCCGCCATGCTTACGCGTATTGAGGGCGTCGGCTAATAACTGGCCCCAGTATTTGCTGCGCGCACCGCCGTCCAGGAGCGACAGCGCGTGTACTTCGGTGCCAGCGGTCTGCAACGCATCGAGGCCATCGGTGCGCAAGTGTCACGCGCCTTCGAGCACCGCGTAACCGAGCAATGCGCGGTCGGTTGCGTGGGTCATGCCGAAAGAACACGCCTTGCGCGTACGGGTCGTTGTGCGGCGTACGTTCGCCGCTGAGATACGGCAGGAAGAACGGCGCAATCTCGAGCGCGGCGGGATCAAGCGCGGCGATTTCAGCGAGCAGCGTGGGTTCGTCGGTGGAAGTGAGCTGCGCTTAAAGAATAAGTATAAACCCTTATTCGATTGAATCAGATCACTAACAGCGTTCAGGTATGTCGCCTGGTCCGTCCCGAATAATGGCTCTGCTACTATTTCTGTTCCTTTCGCTCCTCCTGTTTCGATCACATACATGGCAAGTCCTTTTACTCCCGGGTCGCACAGGATCTCGCCGAGGCTATCGGGTCGGGACGGTATCCGATTGGAGCATTGTTGCCGACCGAGATGGAACTCTGTGAGTACTACGGAACAAGTCATCCCGCCGTGCGGCTCGCGCTGCAGGAATTGCAGGGAATGGGCTTGGTATCGCGACGAAAGCATGTAGGCACGCGGGTGGAATCGAGTTCTCCATCGGGTGCTTACATTCAGTCAATCGCCTCGTTTGACGGCCTTGTTCAACTTGCTGAAGACCAGGAGCGTGTGGTCAAGGCGGTCGACGAGATCGTCGCAGACTGGGCGCTCGCACGCGAACTGGGATGCGCGCCGGGCAGCAGGTGGGGGCGCATGCAGATACTGCGGCTGGACCGCAAGGGCGACACGTTGCCAATCGGATGGACAGACGCGTATCTGGACCCCGCCTACGCAGATATTCCGAAGCTGTTGAAGGAATCGCCGACCGAGCTTGTCAGCTCGCTCATTGAATCGAAGTTCGGCAAACGGGTGGCGGAAGTCGAGCAAACCATTTGCGCGATCTTACTCTCCGCCGAGATGGCGGAGAGCCTGAATGCGGAAACAGGCACGCCGGGATTGAAGATCGTTCGTCGATACCTCGACAAGGCGAACGAAGCCTTCGAGATCACGGTAACGGTTCACCCGGCCGACAGGAGATGCAGGTTTCAATGCGGCTTCGGCGCGACCGGCCGTAAAGAGCTTGTTGCGGCGCGATGCCTTGGCGCTTGCGGAAGGACCTGGCAGAACGTGGGCCGCGACTACCAGAGCGTGTGGGTAAACCAGCCACCAAGAACGATGTTCAGCAAACGATGCGGCATCACCACGGCTGCAATGCCAGCTATCGCAAGCCCGATGAACGATCCGCTCATGGCGGCTGCGTGGCCGCTGACGTTACCTTGCCGGATAGCCCAGATCGCACGTGCGAGGCTAACCGCGGTCGGCACTGACAGGGAATCCAGGAAAGGTGACCGTGGTTCAACTCCCGAATGTCGAACGAACTCAGCACAGCAGTGACGAACATGACCGCCACCCATACGTGGCCCATCAATCTGTGGCGCGTGGTGCCTTTTTGCAACAGGAGCATTGACGCCCTGACCACGAGAGACAGGACGGCCGCGGTTATATGGACGGCAATGATGGTACGCATGCTGGACTCCCGGCAAGACGCGCGAACGCACTGCATGGAGTCTGTGCAGTAGCCTGATTTTTTTCGAGCAGCTTGCGACGAGGCCTGCAAATCCTGTCGCCAGGGGTTGGTAAATTAGCTCGAAGCGTGCAGGTTGCCGGTCGTGTCACTGCTTGCTCCCGCCTCGTCGCCAGCTCATCGCAGCCTCGTCAATCAACCGGGCTTGCCTTTCGCCAGCGCACCGTCGCTGTTGGCGACGCCGAACAGTTGCGTCAGGTACTGCGAATTCTTGTTCATCGTCGCCATGACCGTGTTGAGCGCGGTGAACTCCGCCTGGTACTGGTGAGTGAGCTTGGCCGTGTAGCTCGCGAGGGTGTCCTGCTGTGTGCATGCCCTTGAGGTCCGCGTTGAGCGGGTTCTGGTTATTCGCAATCAGGTCGCCCTTGTCCAGGAATCCGTTCAGGCTCTTTGTCATCTTCGCGGCCACGCCAGTCGTCGAATTTAACAGGGCCGCGACTCCCTGCGGATTGCTCGTCAACTCGTTCGTAATCTTCGTGCTGCGGCTGTAAGGGTCCCATCCTTGTTCAGCGTAATACCGATAGCGCTAAGCGAGATGTTGGCGCTGCCGTTCTTGACGCCACCGCTGACAATACTCGCAAGCGTTTTCTTGATCGTGTTGAACATCGCGTTGCCGAGCAGCGGACCGCCTTGCGCACCCTTGGCTTTCGAACTGTCGAAACCGGCAACCTGGCTATATATAGCAATATAAGTGGTCGCCAGAATATTATAGAGGTTGACGAAGTTATTGATGGCAGCCGATGCTGACGTGGTGTCTTGCGCCACGGTCAGGTTCAGCTTGACGCCCTGGATCGCGGTGGTGACCGTGTTGCTTGAACTGGTGCCGACCGTATCGTCGATGGTGAACATGGCATCTTTGGCAGATTCGGTCTGCGTCCACGGGCTCGTGGCGGACACCGATGCATATAGATGGAGATGGGTTCGCGCTGGCGTCGGCCGTGGACGTTACACCGAGACTGGACAGGCCGGCATCGTCGGTTACGGTGCCCACCGCAACATTGATTGTGTTCGATGCGCCCGTAGCCGACGAACGCAAGATCAGATGTACGCCGTCCGTGCCGGTCACTACGGTTGCCGTGACGCCGGGATTACTCGACGACGAGTTGATCTCACTCGCAATCTCGCTCACGGTGTTGTTCGCCGACGTAATGTCGACGCTCATCGACTTGTCTCCGACCGAGACGTTCATCGAGCCGGTACCCAATGCGGTCGTGGCGCCGAACGCTGCCGACGAGAGCGTCTGGGCGCTGGCAATTTGCGTCACTGCGACGGAATGGCTGCCGGTCGTCGCGCCTCTGCTGCCGCTTGCCGTCAGCCCCGTGCCGTCTGCAGTCACGGTAAACTGGCCCAGAGCGGTCCTGTTCGATAGCGACGCAATGCCGGCCTGCAACGCCGACAACCCGGCCTGCAGGGCACCAATACCGAGAGCTTGGTGTTGTCGTTTCGCTGCTGTGCGATCAGCGAGCCGGTCTGGCCCGTCACCTTCGCGTTGACGAGGCTCGTGACCAGCGACGACACATCCAGCGATGCGTTGCCCGTCGAGCCGCTGATGACGGATTGCGTGGCGGGGACGCCCTGGCCGAGTTGGCGGCAGCCGTCGTGTCGGCTGCGTTCGGGATGGCGGCGACCGGAGCGGGCACGCTTGAAGGGCTAGGTACGCTGGACGCGCTGGATGCGCTGGCAATCGTCGACATTGAAATGCTCCGTACGTCAGGTTTGCTGTTGAGCCTGGATGAGAACCGCCTATGGACTGCCCGCTTGCGGCAAGCGTCAGGACGCGCGAGGCGATGCGGCAGCCGCGCGTTGCCCGGGCCGGGCAACGTCGGCTGTACATCGTCTATCGGCACAGTCATGGTTGCGCACTTCAGGCAAGGGTGAAACGGCGAGCAACACGCGCCTCCCGCAGTTTCTTTCCAAATCTTTAAAAAGATTTCCACGCGTGTGTCCAGGCCGTTCGGGCCAGTCGATGCCCAACGCGACACGCAGTCCGCAACAGCGACGAGAGACCGTCATCCCCCGCTCCCTGCCGGCATTTTTTGATTTTTATTTCAATATTTTTCACGGATACTTGAGCGCGAAGCACGACCACGTGCAATCCAGGCAGGACCAGATCAATGAAATGTCGTGTAGAGAAGCTGACGCGGCTGCGCGCCGTCGGAGTAATGATGGCCGCTCGGCATACCCGAAGCCTTTGCAGCGGCAATGTTCGACTGCCTTTTCATCGAGGCACCTTTCTTGCGGCTCAAGGACCGTCTACAGCGCAGTCCGGCGAGCGAGCCGGGGCGGATGAGCGTGCCATCTGACGGCGTTTCGTGTGGAGGTTTCGTCTACGCGATGCAACCGGTCGCACTGGATTGCGACGCGCGTTAGCTCATTTTTTTAAATCGCTTTAAAACCGCAATTCAAAATAAACTTGCGGCTTTAAAGGTGGGGCACATGGACTAAGCGAACTTCTGGAAATTCAAACGTTTATGCGGAGATCGAAGCCGGGAAAACCGTCCCCTCGTCGTGTCGGCGGCTGTGTCCGGCAGTCGCCCGCCCGGCACAGTGCGGTAAAACAGACGGCCACCATTGGGTTTGTTTTCGAAGCTCATCCGCCAATCCAGTACACTTATCGAATCGAAAGCAATGGTCCAGACCAGAGAAACCTGGTCCGGTGTTTGATAGTTAAGAGGGAGAAACGTACGTGGCTAATGACAAGATGCTGGCGCAAATGAGTAACAAACCGGGGTTTATCGCGGCCCTCGACCAAAGTGGCGGATCCACCCCTGGCGCCCTGCGGGCGTATGGAATTCCGGAAAGCGACTACAGCGGCGACGCCGAGATGTTCAAGCTGATGCACGAGATGCGGGTACGCATCATGACCGCACCCGCCTTCACCGATGACAAGGTTATCGGCGCCATTCTCTTCGAAGCCACCATGGACGGACAGGCGGAAGGAAAGTCCGTCCCGGCCTTCCTGTGGGAAGACCGCGGCGTGGTTCCGTTCCTGAAAGTGGACAAGGGGCTCGAGGCGGAAGCGAACAGCGTGCGTCTGATGAAACCGATCCCCGGGCTGGACGCGTTGCTTGAGCGGGCGGTCAAGCTGGGCGTATTCGGTACGAAGATGCGCTCGGTCATTGACCATGCGTCCGAGGAAGGAATCGCGGCCATCGCCAAACAGCAATTCGAAGTCGCGGCGCAAATCCAGGCGCACGGTCTCGTGCCAATTCTGGAACCCGAGGTGTTGATCAACAGCCCGGACAAGGCGGCAGCGGAAACCATCCTGCTGGCTGAGCTGCTCAAGGGCTTCGACGCACTGCCCGAAGGCAGCAAGGTCATAATCAAGCTGACCATCCCGGACGTGGCGGATTTTTATCGTCCGCTGATCGAGCACCCGGCCGTCGTACGCGTGGTGGCGCTCTCCGGCGGCTATTCGCGGACCGACGCATGCAATCGCCTGGCGAAGAATCACGGCATGATCGCCAGCTTCTCCCGGGCGCTGATCAACGAGCTCAAGAAGTCGATGAGCGACAGCGAGTTCGACGCAACGCTGGCAACGTCTGTAGATGAAATCTATCAGGCCTCGGTCGTAAAGGTCTGAATTTCATGTTTCACGCGGGTGTTTCACGGAGCTTTGATACAGGCCGCACGGGCAACACTTGCTTGCGGTAGTTCAAGACGGCGCGACCAGGTGGCAAAATGGCGGAAAGTAATGGGCGTTTTGCTCAGGATCGCGCTGTCGTACTGCTTGCCTGCGAACCTGACAAAGTCGTTGATCTGGAAGCCCTGGCCCCGGTAGAACTCAATCAGATGGGCAGCGGGCTGTGGTGTGTCCAGCGCGAGTTCCGCGTAACCGCGAATGGCGGCCCAGTGATCCGCATAGGCCAATAACGACTTTCCGATCCATCTGCTCGGCAGGATCAACACCGAATTGGCGAACGCTCGCAATATCATCATCCCGCCGATAAAGCCCACATAACGACTCGCTATCTTGCGTGTACAGCGTCATGGTTCCAACCAGCCGCGCGAACGACCGGTGCAGCATCTGGGTCAACTCTTCGAACGAGTCGCACGCCGGATCAAAGCGCCTCAGTACTACGCTGCCTACACCGCGATGCACATAGCTGATTCGCGTGATTCCTGGTTGCTGTGTGTTGCTTCGACATGACACCCCCGGTCCCATCAGCTGCCAGAAGTGTAGGATCCCTGTAAGCATTCAATCTAGACCGGTTGCGGATTACGTTGACGCGCGAGAGGATCGACTGCTAGCGAACGGGATCGATGT
>CALNPU010000138.1 GCA_940588625.1 uncultured Caballeronia sp. | reverse complement strand
GCAATCAGGCAGATGATCAGCGGGAAAGCGACGAAGTCCCAGCCGTTGGGGAGCAACCGCCATGCAGAAGCATTCGCCGTTCGAGTCAGGTTAAAACTAAAATCCATTCCACGCCCTTCCCGTTGAGGCTCGTTGCAGCAGGCTACTGTCGCGTGAGGCGATGGTAGTCGCTTGTGTTCTTGTTTTTAAGCGAATACTCTGCTCTTCCTTCTCCGCCGTGCGCCCGGCAAGGGAACGAAGAGTACAAATAAGCTCGCCTACCCTTTAAATCGGAGGAGTTCTATGCGGCCCGTGGGCATGACCCGACCGACATATAACTTGACCATTTCAGGAAACGCACGACGGTACACCAACCTTCGTTTCAGGCACAACCTCCTCCCAGGGGATTGAAGCCTGTTCATATCGCTTTCGTCCCACCTCGGCACTGCCCTGGCTAAACGGCTAACCCGCTGCAGACGTGGACACGCTGTTCAGAAAAGCGAGCTCACGCCGATAACAGCTTGATGGCCGGGAGAAAAGAGGCGTAGAGGCGTGGACCGGGCACATGAACCGCAACGAACCCGGGCAAATCGGACTGCGTGAGATCACAACGGGTCAGAACAGGTCACAAGCGCAGCGAACAAAGCATGAGGTGCGGCTGACGCCGGTTCCAGCCTTCAGCAATGGCGTTTGGCGAACTACCGGCGTATGCGCGGCGCTTGCCCGGTAAGATGTTCACATGCAGGTAAAATACCCATAACATGCTCGTTGCGCCAGGTTGCGCCACAGTGAGACAGACCAGAGGATCGATGAACAAGACAACCTTCCACCGCGCCTTCGCGTTGCTCGCATGCGTGTGCTGAGTTGCCGCCGGGATGGTGTCGGACCGAATGGTACAGCAAGAACTGGCCACGTCGGTACGGGTCGAGCAGCAAATGGCTGCATCGATTGTCGACAACACCGCGCAGATCATTGCCAGCGACCTCGCCATGTCCCGGGCGATTCCGGCCACCATCGCCGAAATGGACATGATCCAGTTCGCGCTCGCCCAATCCCATAGTTCCACTGAAGAAAGCAGACTGACCGAGCCCGAGCGGCGAGCCAGGTGGCTCGCCGTGCCGGCGCTCGCCAAACTCGACAACTTCCTGCGCAACGCCCGCGGTTTTACGGGTCTCGACTATGTGTGGGTCGTCAATAGCGACGGTTTTTGCGTGGCGTCGAGCAATGGCATCGACTCGAACAGCTTCGTCGACACCGACATGCGCATGCGTAGTTATATATATCCAGAAAGCGCTGCTCGGCGCGTTCAACGAAACCTACGGCGTGGGCTGGATGAGCGGCGACCCCGGAATTTTCATCGCCACGCCGGTGTATCGCGACGGTTTCCTGGTGGGCGCGGTGATCGCGAAAGTGACTGTCGACCACTTGCGCCACTGGGTGGCGCGCGGGCACATTCTCGTCACCGACAACAACGGCGTGATCGTCATGGCTCACGAAAGCCGGCTCGAAAACCAGATGCTGCCAGATTCGCCCGTGCTGCGGATGTTGCGGGCGCAGCGGATGGATGCGTATAGACGGGTCGACTTTCGTACGCTGCCGATCACGAACATCGGGGACCGGGTGCGCGCGGATGAGCCGTGGCTGCCGCCTGCGATCACGAGCGCGTTTTTCAGCGCTGGCAACAGCACCGCGCCGTCTCTCTACGACGAACGTACCGGCCTGAATTCGGGGCTGGCCGCGCGCGCATATTGTCCATCCGCTGCCGAACTGGGCGGAAATCGTGAGCAATCAACGGCGCGACCGGCTGCTGGTGTTCCTGACGGCGCTCGGCGTGAGCCTGCTGGCCATTGTGATCATGGTGTCATACCTGCGCGAACGGCGGTTGCATCGTGCCACGCGCCATCTGGCCAACCAGTTGCAGTCGGCCAATGCGCTGCTGTCCGCCGAAGCTAGCCACGACGCGTTGACGGGGGCGCTGTCACGGCGTTATTTCCTCGATACCTTGCGCCGCGAAGTCAATCTGGCGCGCTCGGCGGGCGTGCCGATGTCGGTTGCAATTGCGGATCTGGATCACTTCAAGCAGGTGAACGACCGCTTCGGCCATGCCACCGGCAACCGCGCGCTCGAACATTTCGTACGGGTGTGCGAGGAGCAACTGCGCGCAAGCGACAGTGTCGGGCGACTGGGCGGTGAAGAGTTTGGGCTGCTGCTGCCACACACGACGCTCGCCGATGCCCACATGGTTCTCGAACGTCTTCGCAAGCGCTTCAACCGAGCATTGCGCCTATCCCCCGATGACACCACGCTGAGCGGAGCATCGGCATTACTGAGCTGAGCGGGAGACACCGCCGAAAACCTGTTCAAGCGCGCGGATCTGGCGTTGTATGCAGCAAAATTGGGCCGGCGCGACCGCAGCAAAATGCGTCCGGCCGACACCCGGCCACCCATGCCACGACAGAAAGGGCCTGACTCGAAGTCAAAACGGCATTTGGCGAAACGTTGGCTGAAAAGCGGACTGCGGCAGCGGCACGACAGCAGGTATTATCGATCTTCGGGTTCGATATCTGCTGTTATCAGGAGGGGCGCATGAAGGGAAATCTGGTCATTGTCTGCCGCGATCAGGACGCTGAAGCATTCGATCACTTGCTGGCCGAGTATGGCGCGTTCCAGACGCGGCTCTCTTCTACCGCCTGGTATTTGCATCTTGATGTCGCCCCTGAAGTGATCCAGGAGGAAATTCTGGCGCGGTTCGGTAAATACACCACGCACTATATTTTTGAGGCCGCGACGGTGACTTACAACACGGTCGACAGCGAAGCGGCTTCCGCGCTCAATACCTTGTTCGACTAAAGGTTCGCTCGCGCCGCAGGGTTCTGGCGGTGGCACCGAACCCCGGGCAGAAGGATCACATCACGCGTGCTTCATGCAGCACGTCGTCGTGCAACATCTTGGCCGAGCGTGCCACTACGTCAAAAGGAAAGGTCATCACGACCTGCAGTCCGCCCTCGGCGCGATTGCCAATTTCACACTCGCCGCCGGCCCGCCGCACCAGCCGCTCCACAATCGCCAATCCAAGCCCGCTGTGGCCACTGCCGCCACGCGCTGGATCGAGCCTCACGAACGGACGGCTGGCCTTGACCAGATCCTGTGCCGCGATCCCTTTGCCGTTGTCCATGACGCTCAACACCCAGCCGTTCGAGCCGCGCAGCGTTTCGATCACCACGGGCGGCGCGCCGTAGGCATGGGCGTTATCGAGCAGGTTCGACAGCAAGCGGTCAAGCGTTGCTGCGGGCAACGCAAAATCCCGCCAGGCCGTGAGCCGAGTCTGTACGGACGGCGCCCCCACCGTGACCGCGCGATAACTGCGCGCAATCCGCTCGCAGTGCTGATCCACCTCGGCAAGCTCGCTGCGATCCGCGCCGTCGTGCGCGAACACGAGGAACTGGTCGACGATATGCGCCATGGAATCTACGTCGCGCACCACGCCGTCCCGGAGTTTCGCCTCATCCATCATTTCAGCCCGCAGGCGCAAGCGCGCAAGCGGCGTCTTCAGGCGTGGGCAACGCCCGCCAGCATGACCGCGTGATCGCTTTCCGTCTGCTCCACTTCGCGCACCATCTGGTTGAAACCGTGGGTCAACTGCCGCAGTTCGCGGGGGCCGCGCTCAGGCACCGGCGGAGTGGGTTCGCCCCGGCCAAAGCGACCGACAGCCTGCGCCAGCGAACACAACGGCGCTGTAATTGCCACGTAGCAAACAGCGCGGCCATCACGGCGGTGGAGAAAATAATCGCGAGCCAGAGCAGCATCCGGTCGCGCGAACGCGGCGGACCGCCCGGCTCGCCGATGCGAACGTCGGTGCCATCCGGCAGACGATCCCGCAAGTCGTCGATAAACCGTCCGAACTGCGGCGGCACGCGGCTGGTATCGGCGTCAGTGATGGATTTAGGAACGTCAGGACTGTTGGGCTCAACCACGCGAACGCTCGACGGCAACGGCCGATCCGGTGAATTCGCGATGTGCTGGCGCACGGCGTCGACCAGGAACGCGGGCTCTTCTACCGCGTAGCGCGTTTGCGTCTGATCCCGCTCGAGCCGGATAACCGTGAACCATGCGACGTGCGACAACACCAACACGCCGATGACCAGGACAACCAGCCGGCCGAACAGGGAATCAATGGGCCGACGCATTCTGCTCGCCGTCCGGCACGAACACATAACCGCACCCGCGCACTGTCTGAAGCGCGGCGTGGACGAATCGGTTTCGAGGATCCGGCGCAGACGCCACACCTGCACGTCGATACCCCGGTCCGTGCCGTCGTCGTATTAGGGACCATACAGCAATTCGAGCAGACGCTCCCGCGTCAGCGTGCGCATGGGGTGATTGACGAAAATCTTCAGCAATGCGAACTCGCTGCCCGACAGCGTGAGCGGGGTTTCGTCCTGATGAAGCGTGCGCGACTGGAAGTCGAGCCGGAACCGCCCGAACGAAAACGGTTCGCGCTGCTCGGGCGCCACCGACGGAATCGTGCGGCGCCGGCGCAGCACCGCCTGCACGCGGGCCAGCAATTTGCGCGGATTGAACGGCTTGCCGAGATAGTCACCAGCACCAAGTTCCAATCCGACGATCCGGTCCACGTCGTCCGCACGTGCCGTCAGCATGATCACCGGAATGTTGTCACCCGATGCACGGAGCTTGCGCAACGCGGTCAGTCCGTCCACACCCGGCATCATGAGGTCGAGCACGATCAGATCCGGGCGCTCGCGTTCGAGGCGCCGTTCGAGCGTATCCGCGTCATGCAGCACCGATACCTCGATGCCTTGCCGGACCAGATAGTCGCGTAGGAGGTCGCGCAGTTCGCGTCGACGACGACGACAAGTATTTGAGTAGCCATGCGACGCAGTTTAACGCCTGCGCGCCGCCTCTACGTTGCAAACGCTCCAGAAACGTTTTTTTACTTTTTACTAGGTGTTACCGCGAAAGGCGAGAGTAAACCGGCGTAATAACGCGGCCCCTGCTCGTAACACGCGCTTTGCGGCGACTGTCCACGCCGTGTCTTACCGAAGGCGCGACCACCGAAACGGCGCCGCCAGATCGGCTCTGGAAATCAAAAAAGGAGTAAACCATGCCATGTTGAAGCAGTCCCGATTCCTCGCCATCACCGCCGCTGCGCTCGCCCTGTCGATCAGCACGGTCAACGCCGCGAGTGCTGCCGTGCCCGACGTGCCGCCGCTGGGAGGCCCGGGCATGATGGGCGGCCCCTGGGGCCCGGGCGGGCATCGTGGGGGAATGCAGATGAAGAAGGAGCTGGACAAGTACAGCCAGCTGAATCTCAACGCAGACCAGGAAAAAGCGTGGCAGGCCGCGCTTAACACCATGAAGCAGAATCATGAAGCCATGCGTGAGAGCACAAGCAGATGCACGCCCAAATGGAATCAATGAAGCACAACCCATTTTCGACCTGAACGCCATGTACGCCGCGCACCAGAAGATCGAGCAGCAGAATGCCCAGTTGCGCGACCAGACCAGCGCCGCGTGGCTGAACTTCTATAACACGCTGAACGACTAGCAGAAGACCACGGTCAGCACGGCACTCAAGCAGCGCTTTGCAAGAATGGAAGCGCGCCGGGAAAAGATGCATGAGCGCTGGAGCCAACACGGCGGCATGCACGGTGCGCCGGCTGGGGCATCCGCCGCTAATCCGTGTGGTTTGAGGTTGGAGCCCGGGGCCGGTGATTGAGGCGGGATACCCCGCCGGTTCAATCGCCTTGCGCCGGACAGGCCGCTCTGATCAACCCTGGAGCGGCCTTTTTTGCATCGGCTTGGCGGTATTGCTTTTAGCGTGGAAGTCATGACCGACACGATTGGGCAATTTGCGCAATACGCGGCGGTTTGTCCGGGCACACCCGGGGCAATCGAAGCGCACTAGCTAACGCAAAAGGCCGCGGGATTACTTCCGCGGCCTTTTGTCGTTTTGTCGTTCTCCCCGGTCGAAGCCGGGAAAAATCAGCCACCGGCGTGCCAGTAACGCAGTAACCGCAGTGACGCTTACGCCAGGTCGAACAGGATCACTTCAGCGCCGGTGCCCTGCTCCAGCGTGACCTTCGACACCCCTTCCAGCTTTGCGGCATCGCCGGCCACTAGCGCTTCTCCGTTCACCAAAATCGCGCCGCGCCCCACGTGTACATACACCCTGCGCCCGGCCGGCACGTCGAATTCCGCGCGTTCATCGCCGTCGAAAAGACCTGCGTAGAGTTCAGCATCGGCAGCCAGCTTCACCGCGCCGTCCCGTCCCTCCGGCGACGCGATTACCCGCAGCCGGCCACGCTTTTCGGCGTCGTCGAAATGCTTTTCCTCGTAGCCCGGTGCATTGCCCGCGATGTCCGGGATGATCCAGATCTGCAGGAAATGCGCGGTTTCAGTGGCCGAGCCATTTAACTCGCTATGCCGCACGCCCGTGCCGGCGCTCATGCGCTGGACGTCGCCGGGATGGATGGTCGAGCCGTTACCCATGCTGTCCTTGTGCGACAGTCCGCCTTCGAGCACGTAACTGATGATTTCCATGTCGCGATGGCCGTGCGTCCCGAAACCCTGGCCATCCGCGACGCGATCCTCGTTGATCACGCGAAGCGCACCGAAATGCACGTGCTTTGGGTCGTCATAACCGGCGAAAGAAAAGCTGTGATACGAATCAAGCCAGCCGTGGTTAGCGTGGCCGCGTTCATTGGCGCGTCGAATTTCGAACATATTGAACTCCCGGTGATATTGCGATGAACAGAATGTAAAGGTGCGCACCCTGCTCGACAACCGCCGCCTGCGCAGGCACCACACCGTCCTGAAAATGCATCTAATCGCACCACTGCTCGGGCACGACCGGGAAAGCCGGGACAACGGGAGGGCTAAGACCGGGGCCCGGGTGCACGTCCTGGCACACCCGTCGGCTTCGGGTAGAATACCGTCCTTTTCAAGGGTCAACGGGTGCCAGAGGTGCTAACGCCCCGCCGGAAAGCCACGCGGGGAAAGCCACATGGCGCGCCGTTGCAGGCTTCAGCCGATGTCGCGTTTTTTCGGATCAAAGGCCCTTGTCGACAAATCGCACCAATTTTGGACACCTAGAATAAGCACCACCGAAGACGGTCGGTTGGAAGCAGTGCTCCTGGGCGCGGTCGAAGCGACGCTGCCCCCGGAAGGGGCCAGCGAGGCGAGAGGCCCAGCTCACCGAACACCCGAAGCAGGCCGCCAGACAGCGGCTATGCGAATTCAGGCAAAAAAAGCGCGGCTGAACAGGCAACAGCAAAAACAGCGAAGGCCACGGCACACGCGCACGTCATAAAGGAATCACACCATGTTTCTGCAAGGCTACGGGCCGCTTATCCTCTCAGGCACATGGCAAACCGTCAAGCTGGCGGTCTTGTCGCTCGTGTTCGCATTCGTGATCGGGCTTCTCGGCGCGGCGGCAAAACTCTCGAGAAACCGCATTTCGTCGGGCGTCGGCACGATCTACACCACCCTTGTGCGCGGCGTTCCCGACCTCGTGCTGATGCTGCTGTTCTACAGCATCCAGATCTGGCTGAATCACCAGACCGATCTCCTGTGGGATCAGATCGATATCGATCCGTTCGTCGCCGGTGTCATCGTGCTCGGTTTTATCCATGGCGCGTATTTCACCGAAACCTTCCGCGGCGCATTCCTCTCCGTGCCGCGCGGCCAGTTTGAAGCGGGCGCGGCTTACGGCATGACTCCATGGCAAACCTTCTCGCGCATCATGTTCCCACAGATGATGCGTTTCGCGCTGCCGGGCATTGGCAACAACTGGCAGGTGATGGTGAAAGCGACTGCTCTGGTCTGGTGTCGATCATCGGTCTGGCAGACGACGCAGCCGCCCAGGACGCCGGCAAGGGCACCCTGCGGTTCTTCTTTTTCACGCTGCTCGCGGGCGCAGTCTATCTCGTGATCACCACACGGTATCGAATCTCGTGTTCATGTGGCTTGAAAAGCGCTACTCGTCAGGCATGCGCAAGGCTGACCTGTAGCCATGAGAAGCCACATGCGGCCGAAAGAAGCCATAGCCGGCACGCGGCGCATCTGTTCGCGCCCGCCACGCCGTCGCTTGAAGAAGAACACAGCGAACCCAGACACCACCCAAGCAACTCCCAAGCGGCGGAATCCATGCTCGAAATCATCCAGGAATACTGGCGCAACTATTTGTTCACCGACGGTTATCGCATCACCGGCCTTGCCATCACCATGTGGCTGGCTGGTTGTATTGATCGTGCTCGGATTCTGCCTGTCGATCCCGTTGTCGGTCGCGCGGGTATTGAAGAACAAATTCCTGTCGTGCGGCGCCTGGGTCTATACGTATATCTTCCGGGGTACGCCGCTCTACGTGCAACTGCTGTTCTGCTACACCGGCCTCTACAGCTTGCAAGTGGTTCGCGACCACGTGCTGCTCAACGAGTTTTTCCGCGATGGCATACACTGCACGCTGCTCGCGTTCACGTTGAATACCTGCGCGTACACCACCGAAATCTTCGCCGAAGCGATCCGGGCGACGCCTTATGGCGAGATCGAAGCGGCACGCACGTACGGGATGTCCTCGTTCACGCTCTACCGGCGCATGATTCTGCCGTCGGCACTGTGCCGGGTGCTCCCCTACTACAGCAATGAAGTGATCCTGATGCTGCATGCGACCACCGTCGCGTTCACCGCCACCGTGTCGGACATCCTCAAGATTGCCCACGACGTGAATTCCGCTACTTATCAATCATTCCAGGCGTTCGGCATTGCGACCCTGCTTTATCTGTGCATTTCGTTCGCGCTCGTGTGGCTGTTTCGCCGTGCTGAGTACCGCTGGCTCGCTTACTTGGGGCCGCAGGGTAAATAAGCCTCAAGGATCGGCACATCATGAACACAGCGGCATCCAAGCTTTTCGTCGATGACCTGCATAAGCAGTACGGCGACAACGAAGTCCTGAAGGGCGTCTCACTAATGGTGAAAGCCGGCGATGTAATCAGCGTCATCGGCTCGTCCGGTTCAGGCAAGAGCACGATGCTTCGCTGCATCAACTTCCTGGAGCAGCCGAACCAAGGCCGGATTTTTGTCGATGGCGAGGAAATCCGCACGCTCAAGGACAAGTACGGCGCGCTGAAAGCGGCTGAACCCAGGCAATTGCAGCGCATGCGCACGCGTCTCTCCATGGTGTTCCAGCACTTCAACCTGTGGTCGCACCTGAGCGTGCTGGAAAACGTGATGGAGGCGCCGTTGAAAGTGCTGGGATTGTCCAAACAGGAAGCGCTCGACCGCGCGTGCACCTATCTGGAGAAAGTGGGCCTCGCACCGCGACTGGAGCAACAGTATCCGTCGCATTTGTCGGGCGGCCAGCAGCAGCGTGTGACTATCGCACGGGCGCTGGCAATGTACCCCCGGACGTCATGCTCTTCGATGAACCAACCTCGGCACTTGATCCCGAACTGGTAGGCGAGGTGCTGAAGGTAATGCAGACGCTTGCCGAGGAAGGCCGCACGATGATCGTGGTGACGCACGAAATGGCGTTCGCCCGCAACGTGTCGAATCACGTGGTGTTCCTGTATCAGAGACGCATAGAAGAAGGACATTCCGACGCCGTTTTCTGCCATGCCCGCAGCGAACGACTCAGGCAATTCCTGTCGGGCAGCCTGAAGTAAAACTACAGACCAGCCATGTTGCAAAATGGGTTGACAACAATTTTCTTGGCGGCACAAAGGTATTTTGCTAAATTAGTAATCAAAGTACGGAAACGAAGTTAATTAAAAGTAGTTTTACCTCAAAAAGAACTGGGGAGGCACCAATCCCAAGGGTTGGTTGTGATATTGGGGGGGCAGTCAACGTCCCGCCATGATGTCATGGACACCACCCCTTTGCGTGTCATCTCTCTAAATAGTTTCCGGTTCGGTGCGCTGGCTCCGAACCAATACCGCCGCACTTGGGCTTCTATTTTTTGACAAGGTTGGAGGAGATGATGAAGAAAGCTTTGCTCGCGGCTTCGCTGCTGACGGTCGGCGTTGCGGCACACGCTCAAAGTAGCGTGACGCTCTACGGCCGGCTCGACGCCGGTATCGAATACGTCGTCGGGCGCGCCCACAAGTAATGGCTCTGCGGGTCCTGGTGTCACCACCTGTAGCTCCAATCGTTTCCGAGCGGAAAGCGGTGACTGGGGTACGAGTCTGTGGGGCTTGAAGGGCGTCGAAGACCTGGGTGGCGGCAACAGGCCGTGTTCCAGTTGGAAGACAGCTTTAACACCATGACTGGCGCCGGCCCGGGCAACAACGGCCTCTTCAATCGTTGGGCGACAGTCGGTATCGCCAGCGACCAGTTCGGTACCTTCTTGCTGGGTCGCGAACTGTTCATCGCAAACGGCGTGTGGGACTTCGACCTGTTCGGTCAGTCGAACTGGTCGTCGGCGTCGCTGGTGCGTGGCCGCAATCGAGCAACAACGTGTCGTGGCAATCGCCGAAGATCGCAGGCTTTGACGTCTACGGTCAGTACGCTTTCTCGAACGCAACGAGCTTCAACGGTAACGGCACGACTACCCAAGGCCGTGAAGCTGATCTGCAGGTCACCTACACCACGACGTCGCTGTTCCAGTTGCGCGGCTTGTACGACGAAATTCGCGATGCAGCCAACGACGGCCAGTTGGACAACCCGTTCACGGCTTCACGTGAGTACTTCGCCGGTGTCAACGTGTTCCTCGGTCAGTTCAAGATCCAGGCCGTTTATCAGGCTTCGCGCACGTCGGGCATGGCGAATACGCCGACGACAACCGATCAGGAATGGGGCGGCGTGACGTGGCAAGCTACGCCGGCTGCAGCGCGTTGATCGCGACGGTCTATCCGTCAATGCGAACAACGGTGCCGGCAACGCCAACATCTACACGATCGGCGGTTCGTACAACCTGTCGAAGCGTACGTTGCTGGACATCCAGATCGCATCGGCACGTAACAGCAAGAACGCAAACTTCAGCTTGAAGGCGAACAGCGCGGGTGACACGGTTTCGACCGATAACCCACTGCCGGGTCATAACCAGACCGGTGTGTACGCAGGCATCCAGCACTCGTTCTATCCAGCACTCGTTCTAAGCCAAACAGTAGAATCAGCCGGAGCGGCTACTTACTGTTATCGGCGGTGCAAATCCGAGATATCCGAGACATCCGAGACACTACTAAAAAACGGCGGCGTTGGGTCGAATAGAAGCGAAGCGACCGGGGGAGGGGCCGTTGCTGCTAGCCCGTGGGGAGTGTCGGGCTGCT